>JBAXPC010000001.1:0-44685 GCA_037132395.1 bacterium
TTTCCCGACGGCGTTCAGCTAGGCTTTGATAGCTACTTTGAGTACCTGAGCTTACCAGCCCGTACCACCCAGGCTCTAGAAAGTGGTACTAAGACAATCTTTCAGGGGCGTTTTGAACACCTCAAAACTACTTTTATATGCGATGTGATACGGGTGGTGGGCGAGAGTGAAGTAGATTTATACGAGATCAAATCAAGTACGAGCGTTAAGTATGACCACATTGTTGATTTGGCTTTTCAGGTAACTGTGCTCGAGGGCTGCGGCTACCGCGTGCGCAGTGTATATGTGATGCATGTCGACAATAGCTATACCCGTCACGGCGAGGTCGATAGCAAACAAATTGTGGCAACCGTTGATGTCACCGAAGACGTCAAAGGGCAACTACCGCAAACGGCACGCAATATCGAGGGTGCAATAGAAGTCATGGAAAGTGCTAAAATGCCCGACCCTTCGCCAAGCCTAGCTCAGCTTGGTAGCCTAGAAGAATGGCTAGAAGTGTATAAAAATATCGTGCCAGTGCCCGATGGTAGTATTTATGAGCTATGCCGGCTCAATACCAGCACATTACAGCTGCTTGAGGCCGAGGGCATCACCAAGCTTGCCGATATTCCTATGGAGCTAGTGAGCGTTAAACAACAGCGTTGGCAATTAGAAGCGCTTAAAAAAGGGGAGCCAATTTATGACACTACGAGGCTCAGCAAATTTCTGGCAGAGCTAGAGTACCCGTTGTACTTTTTTGATTACGAAACACTTAGTAGCACGGTGCCTTACTTTAATGGCACTAGGCCGTACCAACAAGTGCCATTTCAGTACTCACTACATGTCATTGATGCCCCAGGCGCTGAGCTCAAACAGATGGGTTATTTGCATAGTGACAATACCAACCCCGCCAAGCCCTTGAGCGCGGCACTAAAGAGCCAAATAGGCGAAGAGGGTACTATAATAACCTGGAATATGAGTTTTGAGAAAAGCTGCAATACACTGCTCGGCAACATGCTACCAGAATATAAAGAATTTTATGCAAGTCTAAATAAACGCATCAATGATTTGATGTTGCCGTTTCGAAATGGCCTATATGTTGATGCCGAATTTGGCGGCAGCGCGAGTATTAAAAAAGTCTTGCCTGTGCTGGTGCCCGAGCTGAGCTACAAAAACCTCGGTATCCAAGAGGGCGGATCGGCCCAGAGGTCGTGGATGGATGCTGTATTGTATGGCACTAGGGCTACCGAGAAAGACCAAGTACTAAAAGACCTAGAAGAGTACTGCGCTCTCGATACACTTGCGATGGTCGAGATATATAGGTTTTTAGCAGATACAGCCAGCGGAAAAACCCCCGACAAAACCACTACCGAGCCCAAAAACAGCGAAGACCCAGTGCCAGAGTCAAGGCCGACGGAGCCCGAACAGCTTTCGATAGATCTCTGATAGACATTTCTTAATGAATAAAAAAAGGGGCCTCTACTAAAGGCCCCTTATATCATGCACCTCTGGCTTGAGGTGCATGATATATGTTTGATTTTATGTGTTGGCCGCTTCTAGTGGCTTAAGACGAGTTCTGGATATAGTCCTTCGTCGAAGTTGTCTATGAAGCTGCCCATTGGTACTGGCACCGGTACGCCGTACTGATAGCTAGTGGTGTGCTTCCAAATAACTAACTCGTAGTTGTATTCGAAAGATTCGGCAATGATTTTGGCGAAATCTTTATTGTCAGTAAAGATGCCTTCTTTAAACACCATTACGGTTGGGTCGATGTCGTGAAGAGCCCTGGCTATAACGCAGTTTCCAGGTGTTCGTTGGTCGCCACTTGGCAACTCGTCGAGGGGTTGATGCCCCGCACTATTTCTTAGGCGGTTAACCCGCTCGAGCGTGAACTGTTCTTCGTTCATTATTCCCCCTATGTACTTGTACTCACCACGGATGATGCAGATTTTATTATACACCTTTTATTATTTAAACACATCATAAAACTAAATCAGCTATGCCAATAACTTGATGGTATTTTTACTAGTTTGACATAACCAATATAATATGACATTATATTGACTATTCGGCAATCGCCGATGTACCCCAAAGACAAGGATTCAAAGTGACTACAATTGTGGTTATAGGAGACATTGGTATCGAAGAGTTCACACCGCTATACGCGTCGTTATCTGACCAAGATGTAGTGCCGGTAGTGTACTTTCCCAACTGGGGAGAAATGCTCGGAACACTCAATGGCAAGATCTACGACAGCATAACTCAAGTAGCCGTCGAGCACTGCCGAAACGAGTACCCCTGGGAATATATCCGGATGAGTGTATCTAGGTGTATCGATAGATACATGCGAGAGCGATTGCCTCATCTGTCACCTGGAAGAATCAATGCAACTGTTTACCGATCCTCACAGATATCCTCTGGTCAAGGCAATAACTTGGTCAAGATTTTGTACAATTATTGGTACGGCTATTTCTTTGATTTGGATGCCCAAAACCCATTTGGGATGCTAGATTGAAAAATACAATTGTAGTTTGTGGGGGAATACCCACCGAAACCTACAGTCCAATAACCCAAAGCTTTCGTAAGCGTGGTATTGAGCCAAAAGTAATTAAGCTAAAAAGACGTTACTTTCCGCGAGACGAAGAGTGCTTTGAGCTTTTTTACCTAACCATGGGTATATCTTCGGCCGATATGGCTACCATCTACCGCAACCATGGAGTTACCGAAAAGCAGATACACGACTACCTTCAAGACGCCGAAGGGTCGAATGTGCTTGATCCATACCATTATGCTCGGCTAGCGATACTCGAAGATAATGACATCGACCTAGATAGTGTTGGTGCAGTTGTTTTTGACCACGAGCTAGGCTGGAGCCCAAATGATATCGCAAAGTTATTTTTTGCAAAGCTCGATATCTATAGCGCAACCAGCGCCATGGCCGTAGTTATTAATGGAAAGCTAGTTTACGCTTACACCAAAGAGTTTGATATGACATACAACTTTTTTATTCGTGAGCACAATATACACCCCTTGTAACGAGGGGTGTTTTTTATTTTTTGCTAGCTTTTGAGTTAGATTTGCGCTTTGGTCGGTGTGCCATGACGCTATTACCGATAATGCCAACTAGCGCACCGGAGCCGAATAGCGCGACTGCCAAAGCGACGAAGATATTAACAATTGGTACACCGTAGAGACCAAGCACCACGACCGAGCCAACAAGCATGGTACGAAACGGCTTGTATTTGTGCTTGGTGAGTTTAGCGCCTACGTAATAGGCTGCTATTGGGCCACTCAGCATTAGTGACATAACCCAAGCGGTGAGTATCAATCCGCTGAGTGGAGCGCCGATGATGGTGATAATCAGCAACAGGCAAAGCAGTGGGGCGACAAGCATGTTGAGCCCGCCGAGCAGTAGGGATTTGCCGAAATGATCGCTCAGCTGTTTTTCGGTGGTGATGTAGAACCTTGGGAAGAGCAAAACAGTAAGTAGCGAGACAACCAGCAGTGATACGAAGAACAGCAAGAAGCCGACTATTAGCGCCACCAAGCCAGAGGTTGCGCTACTGCCAGAACCAGTATTGGTAGTGGCCGTTTTAGTAATTGTGCCTTGAGTTTTTGATGAGCCGTCGCGGGTAAGGTTGTTAGTACTGGTGTAATCGATTTTGCCCCTAACATCAGCTGACGAGCCGAGCTTTAGGGTGCTGAAGTTGCCCGAAAGATTACGACCAATGATGCCGTCTATCAAGACATTACTAGCATTAATATTGGCGTCCCTGGAAATGATACCGCCGGTGGTAACATTGCTGCCAACTAGCATTACATCGCGTCTGACTCGCGCAGTGGAGTCGAAAGTGATGTTTTGGGCCAGGAGTGTAATACTGCCATCGACTGAGCCCGAGAGATTAAAATCTTGTGCGAAACTTATGATATCGCCACTGATTCGCCCAGAAACAGTTAGGCTCTGTACGGCACAATAGACGCTGCCGTTGACGCGACCAGAGATAGTGACCTTGCCGCCGGTACAAAAAACGTCGCCGTCGACATTGCCTTGAATATCAATAGTGTCGCCACTAGTTGTCAGCGAGGAGTCGACGAGCTGATCTTTGGCGATTATTACATTGGTACCGGTGCGCGATTCTTGGGCTTGAGCCGAACCAGAAAGTGCTACTACCGCTAGTACAAAAACAGCTACAAAAGAAATTAGGTACTTTATTTTTGACCTCATATCATGACCTCCGTTATTTAATCGATTTGTATCCTATTATAACAGCTATGTTTTTTTTGTCTAAACTCTTATGCTGGGTACCTAGCTTCCCAGCGACCTTGCTTGCTTAAGTTTGTTTCGTATCGTAGGCGATACATAATAATCAAATAACTTGCTATACTAAAAGCTATGATAAAAGTTAATGATGTATCAAAAACCTACGGCAAGGGCGACAACCTCTTTACGGCCCTATATAAAATAAGCCTTGAGGTGCCAGAGGGTTCGACGGTAGCGATAATAGGCAAATCGGGCTCCGGCAAATCGACCCTGATGCACATTATGAGCGGGCTCGACCACGCCTCTAGCGGTGAGATTGTAATAGGTGGCAAAAGCCTGACCGAGATGAAAGCTAAGCAAATCGACGCTTTTAGAGCCTCGGAAATGAGTTTTATATTTCAGGCGTTTTTTGTGGAGGCTAATCAAACTTGTTTCCAAAATGTGATGCTGCCATTAGAGATTGCCAAGACACCTAGAGGACAGCGCAAAAAACGAGTCGAGGCGGCACTTAGGGCCGTTGGCCTAGAAGAGAAAGTCGATGCCTTGGCCTCGACACTGTCGGGTGGGCAAAAGCAACGTCTGGCGATAGCCAGAGCGATTGTTAATAGGCCGAAGATTATTTTTGCCGACGAACCTACCGGCAACCTCGATAGTGCTACCGGCGAGCTAGTTATAGATTTGCTTTTTGAGCTTAATAAAAAACTAAAGTGTACGCTAGTGGTGGTAACTCACGATGGTGAGCTGGCCGATAAATGCGGTATTCGAATCGAAATGAAAGACGGCGAAATAATATCGGCTTCAAATTCTAAAGCCAAAAAAGTGGTTAGGCGAGTATGACAACTCGCGACATTATACGGCGCTCTGGTCGAAGCCTAAAAAGTGCCAAGGGCCGAACAATACTGACCGCGCTGGCGATTGCTGTCGGTACATTTGCCCTGACTCTGACACTAGCAGCCAGCAATGGCGCAACTGCTTATGTAAATAAAATAATCAACGATAACTTTGACCCCAGTGAGCTAATAGTAACAGCCGACCCGTCGATTTTTGGGCAGGCCAGCACATCTAGCCCTAAGGAATACGACCCGAGCTTTGGGACTGGCGTATCGAACTCTGGTGCCACCACGCAGATAAGGAAGATTACCCAGGCCGATATCGATACCATTGCTAAGGTCGATGGTGTGGCATCGGTCCGTGAGGATATAACTGTCAACGCCCGATACATCACCAGAGAAGGCCAAAAAAAGTATGTCACCACCATTGCATCCTATAACCCAGCTCAAAAACCAGACTTGCTCGCGGGCGGATTGGGAGCTGACTTTAATGGTGCCAAGCTAATTTTGCCAGAAGGCTTTTTGCAATCGTTGGGCTTTAGTAGTGCCGAGAATGCCATTGGCAAATCGGTGGTTGTATCGATTCCTAAAAACTTCTCGCCCGATCAGCTCAGAGCTCAACTTTTGGCCGGCTCATTTGCCCAAACTCCAGAGCAACTGGCAAAATCGATTCAGGATAACGCCGATAACGTTGTTTTCACCGTGGCGGCGGTCTCTAAAAAACCAGCTACCTCACGCCCTGGTACTGAGCTGTATGTATACACCTCGCTCGACGAAGCTCGCATGCTCAACGATATATCAACTAGTGGCAGTACTGGTTTCCGTAAATATAACACGATATTCGTGAAGGTCACGGACGGCAATAAGGCTAGCAACCTCGACGCCGCTGCCGGCAAAATCCGCGACCTCGGCTTACAGGTGCGAACCGTCAAGGAAACCCAAGAGTTTCTGACAAATATCATTGGGGTACTGCGCGGCATAGTGGCCGGCTTTGGACTAATTGCAATTATTGCTTCGGTCTTAGGGATAGTAAATACTATGTATATTTCGGTACTCCAAAGGACGCGCGAGATTGGTCTGATGAAAGCTCTAGGTATGCGGCGACGCGATATTGGACGACTCTTTAGGTTCGAAGCTGCCTGGATTGGCTTTTTGGGTGGTGCTATTGGCTCGATCTCGGCGGTGGTTTTGGGGATTGCCTTAAACCCCTGGATCACTAAGCAGCTTAATTTGAGCGCGGGGACAAAGCTTCTGATATTTATGCCTTTGCAGATTTTTACGTTAATTGCGATATTGATGGCAATATCAATTATGGCTGGCTGGTTGCCATCGCGTAAGGCCGCCAAGCTCGACCCAATCGAAGCATTAAGGGTCGAATAAACTAAAACTAGCTTGTAGCTCGGATCCTACTTTGTGTGTGATAGAGCTAAATAACTATGGCTTCGAGACCGATTTTGATGTAGAATTAAAACTTATGAAATACGCCTTCGAACTCAAAAACGTTAAAAAACATTATGGTAAAGTAATAGCCCTAGACGGCGTGACTCTGCGCGCCGAAGAAGGCAAGGTCTATGGAATGCTAGGCCCCAACGGTGCAGGCAAAACAACAATCGTAAAAATACTCAGTACTCTTATAGAGCCCGACAAAGGGGTTGCGACAGTGGCCGGTATAGATGTTAGCCTAGACCCGACTAGTGTTCGTAAAACAATCGGACTGGCCGGGCAGTTTGCAGCTATCGACGAATTTTTAACTGGGCGCGAAAATATATACATGGTAGGGCTTTTGTACGGCCTGAAAGCCAACGAATCTAAAACGCGCACCACAGATATTTTGGAGCGGCTTAACCTAACGGACGCGGCCGATCGGCAGGTCAAGACGTACTCGGGCGGAATGCGTCGTCGGCTTGACCTTGGTGCTAGTTTAGTTGGGCACCCAAAGATTTTATTCCTAGACGAGCCAACCACCGGGCTAGACCCTCGTACCCGTAAAGAACTTTGGGAAATTATTCGCGACCTAGCAAAAGACGGCACTAGCATCCTACTAACTACCCAGTACTTAGAAGAGGCTGATGAGTTAGCCGACAAGATTGCCGTAATTGATTATGGTAAGGTGATTGCCGAAGGCACTAGCGCGCAGCTCAAAGCCAAACTCGGCGGCGACATGGTGGAGTTTGAAATGACTAACGAGGCTGATTACCGCAAAGCACTGGAGGCTACCAAGGGTATCAGCAAGGGCATTAAGAGTGATGACTTTGAGCTAACCATTAAGATACCCGTCAAACATAGTGCGACTGATTTATTAAAAATTACTCAAATTGTAGATCGTGCCGGCGTTAAACCACAAAATATTTCATTACACAAACCAACGCTCGATGATGTTTTCTTGGCAATTACTGGCAAAAAACCAAAGCACAAGCTTCCAGGAAAGCCTAAAAGGGGGAAGCAATAATGACAACTGTACTAGCTGGCTTCAGGGACGGTTGGATCGTAACAAGGCGTAATCTCTTACGCTATATGCGCTTGCCGCAGCTAGTGGTGATTTCGTCAATTCAGCCAATAATGTTCTTGACTCTATTCAATTTTGTTTTTGGAGGTGCTATCGGTGCAACTGTAGCCGGTGGTGGCCCTTATATCAATTTCCTCTTGCCGGGTATCTTGGTGCAGACTATTTTATTTGGATCACTACAGACTGGTGTTGGTCTATCGCGCGACCTAAATGCCGGTATTATAGATAGATTTCGCAGCTTACCGATGAGTCGCAGTGCAGTATTAACCGGCCGAACATCGGCCGACATTATCCGTAGCTCGCTAGTCGCAATGATACTTCTAGGTATGGGCTATGTGTATGGCTTTAGGTTTGGGAATGGTGCTGGAGACGCAGTTATGATGATTGCCCTAATACTGGCCTTTGGGTACGCTTTTTCATGGATTGCTGCTTTTGTAGGATTGGCAGTAAAAGACGAAGAAACCGCTCAGCTAGCAGGATTTTTATTTATATTTCCGCTAACCTTTGCTAGTGCTACATTTGTACCGACCGCTACGATGCCACACTGGCTCCAAGTTTTTGCCAATAACCAGCCGGTAACTTTTGCGGTCACGGCAGCAAGGCATTTTGCCCTTGGCACACCTTCGGGCGGAGCAGAGTGGAAATTGCTGGCCTGGATAGTAGGTATACTCTTGGTATTTATTCCGCTTTCGATATACTCATATAAAAAGCGTAGCTAGCGTTTGGCTGAACCGCGACACAGCGCAAAGCACTGCTGTATATCAGTTGCTCTAGTGTTAGTTTAATTGCTTCTCGTAACTTGATTCAGCGTTGATTCATTAGTTATTTTATGTTATTCTAATCGCCAGCACCTACAAAAGGAGGCTTCAGATGAAGCTCAAAAGTAAAATTGCCTTGTTTGTCGCAGGGCTATTGGCCGGATGGGCATTGGCTCCCCGCCTCAGTAGTGCGGCAAATAGTTTTGCGGAGGAACTCCTGTGAAACCCCCAATTCATAAGTTTATACTGTTCAGCTCGGGACTAACTATTGCCTCACTACTGGCAATAGCTGGACTCTGGATCGTCAAGAAGAAAGGAAAGTGATGAAGACAGAACCACCAAAAGCAGTGGTAATTGCTACCTTCGGTGTGGCAACAGTCATAGTCGGGTTGCTACTGTGGGTCACAAGAGCTCCACAGATAGACACACGGAATGTTAAAAAAGCCAAAAAAAAGCTCAGGCAGCAGGCAAGCTGTGATGAGCTTTATGATGTCATTTAGCTCGTAATGCAATGGTGCCCTAGTCTTATTTTAGATTAGGGCACATTTTATTATTGGAATATTTTTGTAGTAATAAAGTTAGTGTGTTGTTATTTGTTAAATTATAAGTATGTTCCGTTTGCTGATTTAAAGATCGGCTTTTTTGGGTAGCTTTAGCTCGATATTGCCCTCGAGCTGTTTGTCGGGGGTATCGTCGATGCAAGCTACTAGCTCTTTTTTGATTAAACTTTTGTCGATGTTTTGGCCAATAAAAACAATTTCTGTGAGGGGCTTTTGGTCCCAGTTTTCCCAGACTATCTCGGGCCGTACGCCAACGAGCTGAAATATATACTTGCGGCTATGGCCCTTCAGGCCGAAGTCGATAATGCCTTTGGCTCGGTAAACATTAGTAGGCAATTTGCGGTTGACAAAATCTTGAAACTTCATAGGGTGCAAGGGCTCGGGGCTGGTCCATGAATAACTAGTGTATTTTTCATGTAGATGATCGGAGTGGTCGATGGGGTGGTCGTCAGGGTGATTGTCGTGGTCGTCAATGCTTGCATCATGGCTGGGCAGGGATCGCGATTTGTAAAGGTCTTGGTCGAGTAGTAGCCTAATATCGATTCGGCCTTTGGTTGATTCTAGCACTCTGACTCTCGGGTTAAAGCTAGTTATCATTTGGCGGATGTCTTTGATTTTGTCTGGCTTTACGAGGTCGACTTTATTGATTACCACAAAATCACAAAACAAAATTTGGTCGCGGGCGATATCGTGCTCGGCGGCGTTTTTTTCGATATTCTCGGCATCGATGACAGTCACGATACCATCTAGCCTGACCTTTTGGCCTAGGGTTGTACGCAAGGTCAGAGCCAAGTCGCGTGGCTCCGCCAAGCCCGAAGCCTCGATAATAATATAATCGATGTTGCTGCCCTTAAAAACAAACTGGTCGATGGCTTCCTGGAGGTCGAGTGTCTTTAAGCTGCAGCAAATACAGCCACTGGTCAGCTCGAGCTGCTTGTCGCTTTGGCTTTTAATTAATTTGCTATCGATATTGATATCGCCGAAGTCATTAACCACAACGCCAATATTCATCCCTTCGTTGTGCGTCAAGATATAATTAAGCATGGTTGTTTTGCCGGACCCCAAGAAGCCCTGCAAAACGGTGATTGGTATTTTATTGAATTCTATTATTGGTTTAGTCATATGGTGTATAATTGGATTATACAGGAGGCAACCATGAAACTAAAATTTATTCACAAAGAAAAAATAGCCCGCGATAGCTGGGAGCTGATGTTTGAAAAGCCCGACGGCTTTGTTTATGAACCAGGGCAGTATCTAGAGATCAATCTCAAACACCCCAAAGTCGATTCGCGAGGTATTAAGCGTTGGTTTACAATGTCGAGCTCGCCGACAGAAGGCGACATAATGCTAACTACGCGCTTTGTCGATAAGCACTCGAGCTTCAAGCAAGCTTTGATTGATTTGGAGCCAGCTGATGAGATAGAGGCGATTGGCCCGCAGGGAAATTTTTTGTTGCCAAGCGACACCGACAAACCGATTGTTTGGATTGCAGGTGGGATTGGTATTACGCCGTTTAGATCACAGCTAAAATTTTTGTTAGACAACCAACAGATCGATCGAGATATTACACTGATATATTCTAACCGTACCGAACAAGATATATGCTTTGGCGATTTGTGGTCGAGTGCAGCTAAGCAAATGCCGAAGTTTAAATTGGTGATGACTTTGGTTGATGATATTCCGGAGAGCTGGACCGGCGAAACAGGGCTGGTAGATGAAGCGATGATCGTGCGTGCAGTCGGTGCAGATAGAGCGGTCAGCTCGATGGCTTTTTACGTTTCTGGGCCCGAACCAATGGTCGAGGCCTTTGGTCCAAAGCTAGTTGCGATGGGTGTTGCTGAGGCAGACATCAAACAAGACTGGTTCCCGAATTATACCGATGAGTTTTTTAAGCTTTAGCAGCTGCTAGATACGATAGTGCTTATGTTATAATTTTATTAGTGAAAAATTCAAAATCGCATAAATATACTTATATCCAGCTAACCACAGTGACGACTGTCTTGCACTTGTTGGCGGGTTTATTCGTAGCCTCATTGTTTTTGTTTGAGATACAGACCTCAAACAATAAGCTGCTGTGCTATATTTTGGGTGGCCTGATCATTGCTGGGCTAATATATAATTTGGCTTTTGCCAATATTCTATCTAAGCGACTTGAAGCTCTATCAAAATATTTGCAACTACTTTTTGTGTTGGTCGAGCTTCTCGCAATAGTTTATTTTACGGGCGGAATCTCATCTATCTGGTACCCAGTGCTGTTAATTATGATTATAGCTTGCTCGGTGCTGGGCTTTGGGGCTTTTTTTGCCAATGTAGCGCTAATAACGAGCGTATATGTCGGCAGCATAGTGCTTAGCCTGGCGCAAGGGCAGAGCTTGACGCAAAATTTTAATTTGTTTCCTGCTACAGTTGCTTGTTTGGTCATCTCGGCCGTCGTGGCCTATGCTAGCGACCTCTACGCTAAGGGCAATAAATCGCTTAAGCAGGCATCCTCTAGCCTCGACGGGGCTAATATGTCGGAGCGTTTGATTTTGGGCTCAATCGCTGATGCCCTAATAGGAATCGATACAGCAGGCAAAATTATTTTGATGAACGAGGCGGCTCAGACACTGACAGGGTGGGACATGCACGATGCACTTAATTTTAATTGCAGCCAGGTATTGAAGCTAAAAGGTGCCGACGACAAAGATGTTTTGGGTGCTAATGACCCCTTCTTAGCTGTTTTGCACAGCAAGCAACCAATTCGAAGCTCTAATTACCACCTGTTGACAAAAGGTAATGAGCGACGTGACCTGTCGGTATCGATTGCACCTACCTTTAATAGTGCTTCTGATATAAGCGGAGCGGTGGCTGTTATTGTAGACATATCTGAGCAAAAGGCCCTCGAGAGGCAAAAGGAAGAATTCGTGTCGACCGCCAGCCATGAAATGCGTACCCCGGTAGCGGCAATTGAAGGTTATATTGCGATGGCATCGAACCCGAAGTTGGCCCAGATAGACGATAAAGCTCGAGGTTTTTTAGACAAAGCCCACAGCTCTTCGGTACACCTTGGTAAGCTTTTCCAGGACCTCTTGAGTGTTAGCAAAATAGAAGATAGGGATCTGAAAGAAACCAAGGCGGTTGTTAATATCAGCGATTTGGTACTAAAGATTGCAACAGATATGCAAATTATTGCCAACAGTAAGGGTTTGCACCTGACCACTCACATCGGCGGGGCAGGTATCAAGAACCAAACAGTTATAGCGCCAACCTATAACGTTTTGGTGGATCCCGAAAAGATATCTGAGGTCGTGACGAATTTAGTTGATAATGCTATTAAGTATACGGCTCAAGGTAGTGTAGATATCGAAATTGAAGGCGACAAAGAATCCGTTACGGTTCGGGTTCGCGATACTGGCATCGGGATATCTTCTCAGGAGCAAAAGCACCTTTTTGAAAAGTTCTATAGAGTTAATAACACTATGACCCGCGAGCACTCCGGTACTGGCTTAGGGCTATATATTGCCCGCAACCTAGTGGAGCTTTACGGCGGCAGAATATGGGTCGAGTCCGTGCTGGGCAGGGGCTCTGCTTTTGCTTTTAAATTGCCCCTGGTAAAATAATAGTTGCATTATGAGCATAAAAAGTATTAAAATAGATTTAAGAAACGAGGAAACATGCCAAAAGTATTACTAGTTGAAGATGATATTAGCCTAAGAGATGTATATTTTGCCCGCCTGCAGGCTGAAGGCTATGAGCTTTCGGTAGCCGGAAATGGCGAGGAGGCACTAGCTATGGCTGTTAAGGTTCGGCCTGATTTGATAATACTCGATGTAATGATGCCGAGAATATCAGGCTTTGACGTATTGGATATTATCAGAACTACACCAGAGATTGCCCACACCAAAGTGATCATGATGACCGCCCTAGGTAGCGCCGCCGACAAAGAACGAGGCGAAAAGCTAGGAGTCGATAAATACCTTGTAAAATCACAGGTAACACTAGAGGATGTGGTTACGAACATCAAGAAAGTGCTAGATACCCCGGCCTCTACAGCTAACGAACCAGTGGTAGGTCAGCCGCAGCCCGCACCCGGAGTAGTCCCTGGTGCCGCTGCTACCGAACCGAAAGCTGATGATACAGCTGGCACGCCGCCTGCAAATCCGATAGTATAATCGATAAATAGTCCTTAGTTATTGAGAGAATTCGGCATTATAAGATATAATTGTATTTATGAAAAACAGAACAATGATAAGTCAGCTCGCTAACTTTGTTGGCGAGGAAAAAACAATAGTCGGTTGGGTCCATATTAGACGCGACCATGGCAAGCTGGCTTTTTTTGAAATCCGCGATGCCTCAGCCGTGGTGCAAGCAGTTTATTTTCGAAACGGCCAGGCCCTCGATGAAATAATTGGCGAACTCCGAACTGAATTTGTTATTCGGATTGATGGGATTGTTAAAGCTAGACCCGAGAAAATGATTAACCCTGATCACCCCACGGGCACTATTGAATTTGAGATAAAAGATCTTGAAATCCTGAGCAAAGCCGACACACCCCCGTTTGAAATTACCGAAGCTAAGTCAAATGTCCACGAAGATATTCGAATGCGCTACCGCTACCTTGATCTGCGTCGAGCCGAGATGCAAGCCAATATTCGCTTTCGACATATTTTTATAAAAGCTATCCGTAACTACATGGATGATGCTGGCTTTGTGGAGATCGAGACCCCGATACTGACCAAGTCCTCACCTGAAGGTGCCCGCGATTTCCTGGTGCCTTCTAGAATAAGCAAGGGTAAGTTTTATGCTTTGCCGCAAGCGCCACAGCAATTTAAGCAGCTACTGATGATTGCTGGGTTTGAGAAGTACTACCAAATTGCACGCTGCTTCAGAGACGAAGACCAGCGAGGCGACCGACAGCCCGAATTTACCCAGCTGGACATGGAGATGAGCTTTATGAGCCAAGCGGAGATACTAGATTTTAATGAACAAATGTTCAAGGAGATTATTTCCGAATTATTGCCCAGCAAGAAACTTCCTACGAAATTTGAAGTAATAACCTATGCCGAATCAATAAAAAAATACGGCACCGACAAGCCTGACATTAGAGCAAACAAGGAGGACCCTGACGAACTGGCCTTCTGCTGGATAGTAGACTTTCCGGTTTTCGAGAAGACTACCGAAGGGCACATAACTTTTGCTCACAATCCCTTCGCCAAACCGCTCGATGAAGATCTGAATTTATTAAGCTCTGAGAATGTCGACGACTTACTAAAAATGCGTGCACACTGCTACGATTTGGTCTTAAATGGAGTCGAAATAAGTAGCGGCAGTTTGCGTATTAACGACCCGGAAGTTCAAAAGGCGGTTTTTGAGAGGTTTGGGCTCAGCCAAAGCGAAGTAGATCAAAGGTTTGGTGACTTCTTGGAGGCCTTCAAGTATGGTGTACCGCCTCATGGTGGGTTTGCTCCAGGCCTCGATAGGCTTATAGCCGAACTGCTTGGGGAAAGCTCAATTAGAGAAGTTATTGCATTTCCAAAAACTGGCGATGCTAGAGACTTGATGTTTAAAAGTCCATCAGAAATAATCCCTGAGCAACTTATTGACCTTGGCATAAGCACCAAAAAGCAAAAGGAGTAAAAAGGTGGCTTTCGTTCTGGAACTCGAAAACTTTCAGGGCCCATTTGATGTACTCCTGGAGCTGCTTGGCAAACACCAGCTCAATATAACCGATGTGTCGCTAGGTGAAGTTACCTCTGAATACTTAGAGTACATATCAAAAATAGATCTTGCTGTTGAAGATATGAGCTGGTTTTTATTTGTAGCGGCAAAGTTAGCCCTAGACAAGAGCCAGCTGATTTTGAGAATCGAGCCCGAGAATGATGAGATGGAAATCAACATTGCCGAATCCCTTAAAAGCTACCAGAAAATAAAGAGCTTGGCTCTGGGCTTGTCGGTTAGATCCAAAAAACCTCTTTATAGTAGAGTTGCCCGGCCCCAAAAACATCACCGCACCTTATTGGTTAACAGGCCCGAACTGGATGTAATATTTAAAGGGCTGATGAATTATTATAAGAATTTACCTAAAACTAAAAATATCAAGTCCAATAAACTAGCTATTGAGGGTTTCAAGCGTCAGTTTTATGATCACATATCTAATATGCAGGAGTTTTCGGCTCAATCTGTACTATCCAAATCTTCATCTAGGCCGGAAGCAATTGTGTATTTTTTAACATTGCTGGAGCTTCTAAAGCAAGGCCGAATCAGCAATAGTAACCAAAAATTTTTACTGGAGGTTGTATAAATATGGACCACCAAGCAAAACTCGTGTCATTGCTGTTTTACTCAGCAGAGCCAATCGATATAGGGCAAATCTTAAAAACTTTTGGAATTAGTAAAAACGAGCTCGAAAAACTTAAAGATTCTGCCAATAAATCTCTAGAAGTTGTGGGCTTGATGGTTATTAGCGATAGCGACACCATGCAGCTGACAGTTCAAAGTGGGTATTCTTCGCTAATAGAAGAGTTTTACGAGACTACTCCTCAAGAGCTATCTCAGCCGGCACTCGAAGTGTTGAGTATAATCGCCTACAAACAGCCAATTGGTAAAAGCGATATCGATGAAGTCCGAGGCGTTAGCAGCGAACAATCATTGCGTAATCTTCTCAACAAATCATTAATAAAAAAAGTTGCAAGAGGGGGCCAAACTAAATTCGTTACAACAGCCGAATTTATGAAGCTAGTGGGTATCAGTTCTATTGTTGAGTTAGGAGATAAAAATGAATAGCCCTAACCCACGACTCAACAAGTACTTGGTCGGGGTTGGTCTGGCAGAGAGTAGGCGCAAGGCCGATGAGCTAATTACTGCTGGCAGAGTTAGTATTAATGGTGCCACCGAAACAAATCTTGCCACTAGGGTTATGGACACAGACCTTGTTTCGCTTGATGGCCAGAGCGGAACTAAACGCAAAGACATCTACATCGCCTACAACAAGCCCAGAGGGTTGGTTTGCTCGCATATCAAGCAGGGTAGTTCTAAAACAATTTTTGAAGAATTACCGATTGCTTTTGCTAATTTGAAGATTGCCGGTAGGCTCGACAAAGACAGCGAGGGGCTAATGATACTTAGTTCCGATGGAGATTTCATCAATAAAATAACTCATCCCAGCAGCAGGAAAGACAAGACTTATTTGGTATATACAAAACAAGATATTACTCAGCCAGTAGTTGCCAAGCTAAACGAGGGGGTAAAATTGGTCGATGGAGTCAGTAAGCTAAAGACTACGATCATCGGAAAGAATGCCACCAGAGTAATAATTAGTGAGGGGCGTAATCGTCAGATTAGGCGCAGTTTCGAGACGCTCGGCTTAACAGTCATAAAGCTTCAAAGAGTAAGGATTGGGCTATACTCGAACCGGCATCTGGCTCCAAAGGATTTTATATTCATAAAGCCCGAGGACGTTCTGTGAGCCCATTAGTTATTGGTGGACTAGTGTTGAGTTTGTTGGTATTAAATGGGGCTAAGATATTTGGGCCTCTCTCGGGTTTGGCTAACGATAAGGCTAGCCCCCCAAGCCTTAACCAACCCTATAAAAAGTCTGGTCACCTAGCTTATCCGACGCCAATAGCCAACTCAAAGCCAATTAGTGTTGGGGCCTCGTCGGCAATTATTTACGATATGGATTCAGGGATTAAGCTTTACGATAAGGCTGGCAATCAGCAGCGCTCGATAGCATCGATTACAAAACTAATGACGGCCTTGGTCATTATGGACGCCCATACACCCGATGAGGTTGTAACTGTCGGCAACATTCCAGAGCTCGACAGCTACGACCAAAAAATTGGTATTTACTGGAGTGAGAAATTTAAATTAATTGATATTATGAAGGCTTTGCTGATATATTCGGCCAATGATGCGGCAAATGCCCTGGCTATCTATGACAGCGGGTCGATTGACGCTTTTGCTAATAAAATGAATGTCAAAGCTAGCCAGTGGGGACTTAAAAATAGTAAGTTTGTTAATCCTTCTGGTCTAGACCAGACCGGCGAGTACAGCAGTGCTGATGATATTTTGATATTAGCTGGTCTACTATACAAAAACCAGATCTTCCGAGATATTGTCGGTACTAGATCGGATCAGATTTATAGCCTCCAGGGTAAACCATATAGCCTAGTTACGACCAATAAGCTCCTGGGGCAATTTGGGGTGATAGGAATGAAAACTGGGTACACGATTACATCTGGCGAATGCCTCATTACGGTTGCTCAAAGGGATGGACATCGCATCATGACAGTGGTCCTCAATAGCCCTGACCGTTTTCAAGAGAGCAAAAGTATGATAGACTGGTCGTTCAATAACTATATTTGGCAATAAAATGAAAGCATTATCAAGAGTAATAATCGTTGGCCAACCCAATGTTGGCAAAAGCGTACTGTTTAATCGTCTGACTCACAGTAATCAGGCGATTACTTCGCATGTCGCTCATACCACTCGGGACCAAAACAGGGCTGTTGTAAAGCACGACGAAGTCGCTTTTGAGTTAGTCGATAGTGCGGGATTTGCCAAAACTACTGATGAGCTAAACAAGCTGGCGATTTCGCTAATTGATAGTGCAATCAAGCAAAGCGACTTAGTGCTGTTTGTAGTAGATGGCACCAGCGAACTCAATAACAATGACCTCAAACTCTCCAAGATGGTTCTAAAGAGCAAAGTTAATACCATATTGCTCATAAATAAACTCGACAAGAAAGAATTTATGGATGATGAAAACTACTTCCGTAAGCTTGGATTTGAAAATATCATGCGCGCCTCAGCTCAAAATGGGCAGGGTATCAATGAGTTGCTTGGTACTATCGTAAAGGTTATACCGCGCAAAAAAGCAATCAAGATAAAAGAGTCCATCAAGGTAGCACTACTTGGTCGACCAAATGTAGGCAAGAGTGCTTTATTGAATGCACTGGCCAACGAAGATGTCGCGCTTGTGAGTGACGTGGCAGGTACCACCAGAGATGTAAACTCTGCTGAACTCAGGTATAAAGATACACTAATAGACTTATTTGATACCGCAGGACTGAGACGACGGGGTAAGATATCGGCTGGGATTGAGTTTTTTTCTACCACTAGAACCAAGTCTGCGATCGATAAAGCTGATATCTGCCTGGTGCTAGTTGATGCCATCGAGGGGCTATCAAAGCAAGACGAGCACATCATAGGCATGGTCAAAGAGGCCCAGAAAGCACTTATTGTGGTAGTTACCAAGTGGGATGCCGTTGAAGATAAAGATGAAAACCTAATGGCCTATATGGGCAACGTGATATCTGCTAACTTGCAGTATGTATGGTGGGCGCCACTAATATTTACATCTTCTAACGACAAACAAAACCTAGAGAAGCTTAAACAGCTTTTGCTGGAAGTTAATGGACGCATCAATACCAAGCTTGCTACCACTAAGCTTAATGAGCTTTTGCGAGAGGCCGTCAATAAGCAACCTCCAGTAACTACCAAAGGTTACCATGCAAAACTCAATTACATTACCCAGACTGGCAATAACCCTATTGAATTTTCAATCTTTGGAACGCACCCAGATTTGATACACTTTAGCTATTCTAGGTATCTAGAAAACCAAATAAGAAAAAACTTCGAGCTAGTAGGTGTACCAATTAAATTGGTCTTCAAAAGCAAGTACAAAGAGAAATAGTTTATAATACTAGCTATGAAACTCATTATAGGACTAGGCAACCCAGGACAAGAATATCAGGAGACTAGGCACAACCTCGGCTTCATGGTTATCGATGATCTAGCAAAGAGACTCAAGGTAGCCGTTAAGTTTGATAAAAAACTCAAGGCTGATGTCTCGATGACTATTCACGGCGAGACTATCATACTGGCCAAACCACAGACTTTTATGAACCTGAGTGGCGATAGTGTTGCCAAGATTGCACATTTTTACAAGGTAAGTCCTGCTGATATTTGGGTAGTTTCTGATGATATTGATCTAGATTTTGGGACCATCAGGACTCGAGTCGGAGGAAGCAGTGGGGGACATAACGGCTTAAAAGATATTATTGCAAAAGTTGGTGAGAATTTTACCAGATTTCGAGTAGGAATCAAAAATGAAACTTCTGCAGACCTACCTTCGGAGGCTTTTGTACTGCAAAAGTTTAACACTAGTGAGCTAGCTAAGCTCGAAGACATCACTAGTAAAGTGGCTGACATGATTATAGAATCTATCGAAAATGGGGTTGAAGAGACCTCGGTAAAATAGCACTCCAGCGACTTATTAATGTACTTTATACCGCTCCATGCTCGCAATAATAATTATATCTTGCTAAGGTAGATTTAATAAAAACAAAAATAAAAAACAGACCAGCCGTATAAACTCGAACTGATCTGTTTATTATTCCCTTTAATGCCCCCGATAACGGGATTTTGGCGACCGTCACAAAATATATAAGTAGGCCGTGGCGTTAAAGGGAGTAATCTGCTCGCGAGATCTAAAAGGAGGGTGATTTTTAGATTAAGCCCCGCAGAGCAGATTACTCCCTTGAAATATATGGGAAATATGTTGTTGTTAAAAGAACGATTAGTATACTATCACATAAGAAGTATATTGTCAATACTTTTTACCACTTATGTTTATTGCTACTGAAATAATTACAGATAGAACAAGAAAATGAATATACAACATATTACACATAATGACAATAGTTTCCCCAAATTACTACGCAGCATTGCTAGTCCGCCAAAACAGCTATACGTGGCCGGATCAATACCAGACTTGCCGATGGTAGCAATTGTTGGTACCAGGAGGCCTACAGCTTATGGAAATGAGATTACCTACAGGGTAGCGAGTGAGCTAGCTAAGGCTGGCTTTTGTGTAGTTAGTGGTATGGCACTGGGCATCGATAGTATCGTCCATAAGGCAGTCCTAGAGACCGGAGGATTAACCTTGGCGGTATTGGGCTGTGGACTCGATAGGCCTTACCCTAGGAGCAATACTGGCTTATTTGAAGCTATTATTAAATCTGGTGGAGCTGTTGTCAGCGAATACCCAGAGGGTACCGAGCCACTTCGGTTTAATTTTCCAGCCCGCAATAGAATAATAGCTGGGCTGAGCATGGCTACTGTAGTAACAGAGGCCGATGCCAAATCCGGTAGCCTGATAACCGCTAATTTCGCGCTGCAGGCAAACCGTATGGTAATGGCTATTCCTGGGAATATTACTAGCCAACGTTCGGCAGGGCCTAATAACCTCATAAAGAGTGGTGCACATCTGGTGACAGGTGCATCAGACATCCTGGCACTACTTGGCTTCCTGAGCCCTCATCTCGTTAAAGCCAAGCCTAAGGCTGATAGCAAGCAAGAGGCTATGATAATGGATTTGCTTTCGGTTGAGTCGTTGACTTCTCAGCAGCTGATCGAGGAAACTAAGATTGACGCCATAAGCCTGGCCTCTATTATGAGCCTAATGGAGATAACTGGAAAAATAAAAAACCTCGGAGCAGGCAGCTGGATACTGGCTTAAAGTTGAAATTATACAAATAATGTAGTATAATATGTTTGCAATGTTCTTTGGAAAACTAGCAGCTTAAAGCTAAAGGAAAGCCTTTCGCCCTTATGGTCTGTCAGCCCGTTGGGTTAAAGTCAAAGACAGTTGACCTTCTGCAGACAAAGAAGCGAGCTGAATTTACGCTCCTGCTTTGACCATGATAGACTGCTTTACTGCTAGCTGAGAGTTGCTACAAAAGCATCATAGGCAAGCCTCTGCAACCAATCGCAGGGCGGAGATGTCGGTATGGTACGGGAGAATTTGCCTCTCCCACCGACTGCTTGATTGCAATTCTCGGGGAGTGTCACTCCAAAATGACTGCTGCTTATATTTTTTTTACTAGCTAAGCAGCACATCCAAAGAATAGGGGCTCGGTGGTTAAAACCACCGAGCCCCATTTTTATTCAGTGCTGTCATACTTCATTAATCTACTCTACAAAATGTTGGACCGTACAGCTGAGAGGCCGGATAGATTTATAATTGGGCACTTTATTCTTTAACTTATTGCTTATGCTTATATAAAGTTCTACAATAAATTATATTATAAACATGAGGATAATATAGTAGTGTCTCAAGCTAAAAGTAATATCGGTGAACTAATTTCAGGACTTGTTTTGCCAGCTATGTTTGTAATGGCCTGGGTTTTGGCCCTAACTGGATCGCGAGCGCCACTGTCTGTCGGTGTTGAGACTACTGATATCAATACCATTCATTGGCTTTTGTATTTTGTAGGCTGGGTTTTCCTGTTCTCGTCTGTAATGCACTCGATATTTGCCAAGAAAATGGCCAAAAGCATTGGCTGGGTTACGAACGGCTTTCAGTACGAAATAGCTGCCGTCAGCTTGGGCCTTGGAATAGCTTGTTTTTATGCTATTGGCGCTGGCATAGAGGCTTGTGTTGCCATCGCCCTGCCAGTAATTACTTTTTTGTTTTTCGCAGGACTCAACCACTTGTATGAAATGATTCGCGACAAAAACTATGCACCCAATAATAGCCTGGTGCTAATCTATGACTTTGGCATGTCAATATCACTTTTCGTACTAATACTGCCTTTTATAAAAATCTAAAGGCTAGTAACTGCACAAAGCTAAACTGCGGCCAGGTAATGTATGTTTATATTCTTTTTTATGGCCCTTGGTGCAATGCAATAAATAATCTTCTATTGTGCTAAGGTTTGACAATATCGGGTGTTGTATTATATAGTTCTTTTCCTGTGCACATTTGCATTAATAGCAATTAAACACTAGCATATTCAAGTAGCCATAAAATTCATGCCTAAAAACTTAGTAATAGTAGAATCACCTGCAAAAGCCAAAACTATCGAAAAATACCTCGGTAGTGATTTTGAAGTACTCAGCAGCATGGGACATATCCGTGCAATCGCCAAAAAAAATAAAGATGGCGGCGATGCGATTGATGTTAAGGCTGGCTTCGCTACTAGCTATGAGGTAGATCCAGATAAAAGAAAGACTATTGCGGCGCTCAAGAAAGCTGCTAGTGGTAAGGAGGTCTGGCTGGCTACCGATGAAGACCGCGAAGGAGAGGGGATTGCTTGGCACCTCTGTGAAGTCTTAAAGCTCGACCCGTCTACTACCAAAAGAATCGTATTTCATGAAATAACCAAAGATGCTATTGAATCGGCTGTTAAAAATCCTCGAGTGCTAGATATGGATTTAGTACAAGCCCAGCAAGCCCGGCAAATACTTGATAGGATTGTAGGTTTTGAATTATCACCGGTGGTGTGGCAAAAGGTACCTGGTGGCAAATCGGCAGGAAGAGTCCAGTCGCCAGCAGTCCGCCTTCTGGTAGAGCGTGAGCGTGAGATTGATGCGTTCGAGGGTTCTAACTCATTTAAGGTGATGGTTGTATTTAATATTGACGGCGCAGACATAAAAGCCGAACTACCCAGCAAATTCGATAGCGAAAGCAAGGCTCAGGCTTTTTTAGAAAGCCTTATAGGCGCAACATTTACAATCACAGACGTCACCACAAGCCCGAGCACTCGCAACCCTGGACCACCTTTTACAACTAGTACTTTGCAGCAAGAAGCCAATAGTCGTTTGGGTTTTAGCACCAAGGCTACTATGTCGTCGGCACAGAAGCTCTACCAAGAAGGTAAAATAACCTACATGAGAACTGATTCTGTTAATCTTAGCAATCAGGCCTTAGGCCAAATGGAAAAATACATTAAATCCGAGTATGGCCTGACTTATCATCAGCAAAGAGCTTTCAAAACTAAGTCGAGTAGTGCACAGGAGGCACATGAGGCGATACGCCCTACCGACTTTAGTCTTCAGGTAGCCAGCGGGGATAGCTATAATCAAAAGCTTTATGAGCTGATACGCTCTAGGGCGCTAGCTAGCCAAATGTCACCGGCTAAACTAGAGAGAACTACCATTACTATTGATATCTCTAAAAATAATTCTGTATTGATTGCAAAAGGAGAAATAATTGTCTTTGATGGTTTTTTGAAAATCTATGGTGCTAATAAGAAAGTTGATGCTATTTTGCCAGCCGTCAAAACTGGTGACAAGCTAAACCTGAATACTGCCACTGCAAAGCAGGTATTTGCACGGCCTCCAGCTCGCTACAGCGAAGGTAGTCTGGTAAAAAAGCTCGAGGAGCTCGGCATTGGCCGACCATCTACCTATGCCACAATCATTAATACTGTCCAGCTGAGGGGGTATGCAATTAAGGGTGAAGGTGAAGGTACTCCCCGCGATGTAATAGTTTTGACTCTCAAAAATGACGAACTCAAGCGGGCTATTGAGGAAGAGAAGACCGGCTCTGATCGAGGCAAACTTGTGCCTACACCTAGCGGAGAAGTTGTCAGTGATTTCCTAACCGGTCATTTTGACAGAATTGTTGATTATGATTTTACTGCCAAAGCCGAGCAAGAATTTGATTTAATTGCTGACGGCAAGCTAGAACGTAACAAAATGCTAGAGGACTTTTACATTCCTTTCCACGAACTAATTGAAAAATCTGGCGACATCAAAAGGAGCGAGGTGGCGCAGTCTCGTGAGATTGGTTCCGATCCCAAGACTGGTAAGCCTATACTGGCTCGCTTTGGACGTTACGGACCAATGCTTCAAATGGGCTTGACCGAAGATGAGACCGATAAGCCCCGTTTCGCTCCAATGCCAGCAGGGGCTAAGATCGAAAATGTAACATTAGACCAAGCGCTTGAAATGTTCAAGCTACCCAGGACCGTTGGCAAAACAAAGGATGGTCAGGATATTATGGCCAATATTGGTCGTTTTGGGCCATACATTCAGGTAGATAAATTATTTGTATCGATTAAACCGCTCGACCCTCAAACCATTACTATTGAAGAAGCCTTGGCACTATATGAAGCTAAGCTAATTCAGGAGGCCGAGAAAAATATTGCTGATTTTGGAGATGGAGTGAAGGTTTTGAACGGTCGATACGGACCATACATCACTGACGGCAAGAAGAATGCTAAAATACCGAAAGAAACAGAGCCCAAAAGCATTACGCACGAACAAGCTATTAAGATGCTGGCAGATGCACCAGCTAAGGGCAAAAGAAGCTTTAAAAAACGCCAGCCAAAGAAAAAATCTTAAGCTATTTCAAAGTTCTTGCTGTACAATATAGTTGACCGTAAGCGAGTTCGATGTTATAATGTTCTTGATATGAAATGGCCCACGCTGGCCATTTTGTGAATTAATAATCTAAATATGAACGAATTTACTACCCAACAACTCAATAGTTTGGTTGACTCGGCACTCGGAACCCTTAAAAAGGATCGTGACAAGGAAGTTTTGCGACGCAGGGGTGGTATAAATACCAAATCTCAAACTCTTGAACAAATCGGCAATGAGATGAGTATTACCAGGGAAAGAGTGCGCCAAATAGAGAAGGCAGCCCTGACACGGCTGCAGGGTAAATCTGACCCCAAAGACCCCTTTGCACTAACACTGGGTGGTCTTATTGATAATAAGGGCGGACTACTAAGCCTAGAGAGCCTAGGACAGGCAGTAAAGATTGATGAAAGCCTACTGCCACATGTTATATTCTTGGTTAAAATAAATCCTGAGATTCTTTTTGTTGACCGCAATGATCACCACACCGCAATGATTGCTGATGCTTCGAACTTTGGGACTGCTAATATTAAATCGATTCATGATGAGCTGGTGAAGACTGTTCGAGACTCTGGTAAGCCTGCAAAGTTTGCTAGTATCTACAAATTAATTGATGGTCCTCATAGTGAAGTAACTCTGCACGAAATGGCTAAGGCCTCGCGCTATCTGAGCGAGCTAGATGGTAACTGGGGTCTGACTAGTTGGCCCGAGGTTAATCCTAAAAGCATTCGAGATAAAATATACCTAGTGCTAAAAAAGACTGGCCGTCCGATACATTTTTCAGATATTGCCGACAAAATATCGACACTTGCGGCTAATCCCAAAAAAGTTACTACCCAAGCCGTACATAATGAGCTGATCAAAGATCCTCGCTTCGTGCTTATTGGGCGGGGAATATATGCGCTATCAGAATGGGGATATCATTCTGGTACAGTAGCCGATATCATCGAGGAAATTTTAAAAGAAGAAAAAGCGCCCATGAATAAAGATGAAATTATCCGGCGCGTCCTGGCTCGTAGACAGGTTAAGACTACTACTATTGTTCTCAACCTACAGGAGAAACCACAATTCAAAAGGATCGAAAAAGGCATATACGGGCTGGCCTAAAGCTCAAGCAGTTAGCTAAAAGGGCATAAATTAAGTACAATAATAGAAACATAATATGGAAATCTTAAGCACTATTTTTATAACGATTGCTCAGGTAGTGAATACCGTACTATTTGAATTCTGGGGATGGCTACTCGTGGCTGGTTGGTTTGCTTACAAGATTTGGAAAAATAACCAAAAAGTTTCCTACATAGAGCGTTCGGAGCATGTTCTGTTGCAAATTATTGTCCCTAAAGATAACGAAAAAAAAGAGCTTTCGGCTGAGCAGCTCTTTGCTAGTCTACATGGAATATTGAGACCCGTCGGAGACGATGGTACTATCCAGGAGCATATCAGCTTCGAGATAGTTTCACACGACCACTTAATTTATTTTTATGTTTGGTGCCCGAAACACCTCAAGGACTATATTGAGAGCCAGGTTTATGCCCAGTATCCGCTAGTACAGATTACACCTATGGATACGGATTACAGCACAAATGATTTGGCTGGCAAGAGTGCTTTTGCAACGGAGATAGTGCTTACTAAAGACGAAATTTTCCCGATCAAAACCTTTTTGACTTTTGAGGTAGATCCTTTGGCTGGCTTGACTACTGTTTTATCGAGCCTCGGAAATGATGAGGAGATGTGGATTCAAATGCTACTCGAACCCGTCAACGATAACTGGCATTCCAAATCTTTGCAGTATATCGATGAGGTCCGAAATGGCAAGCAGTCTGGAATCTTTGATAATTGGCAGAGCAGAACACTTAATTCGCCCTTCAAGTTTACTAAACTACTAGCTTCGGCGGCATTTACACCCAGTATCTACCAAGCAAAGTCTGCACCAAAATCTAAGCCCGACAAAAAAGAACTCTCCACGGGACAAACCACACTTCTTACAGCCGTTGAAACCAAGGCCCAAAAACTTGGTTATGCTGTCAAGATCCGAGTCTGCTATATCGGAATTAGCGAGCAGGCAGCAAAACAACGTCTGCAAGCCCTAGTAGGTGGTTTTAAGCAATTTAATACCATTAACCTTAACGGATTCGGAGGCACCCCGATGGTAGAGGGACAAGTCGCTATAGCGGCCTACCAGCAAAGGCTGTTTGATGACTCTGGCTACATTCTGAATATCGAAGAGGTTGCCAGTGTTTTTCATTTGCCGCACACCAGTGTAGAAACCCCTAATATTGCCTATACTTCGACTAAAGTAGGGGAGCCACCAGCGGGCTTACCAACCCTAGCCAACACCAAGGCAGAGGAGTTGAGTTTGTTTGGAAGCACAACCTTTAGGCAGGGCAACATAAAATTTGGAATCAAAAGAATTGATCGTGAGAGGCACCTTTATGTAATTGGTAAGAGCGGGGTAGGTAAGTCTTTTATGCTTAATCTTCTAGCGCTATCTGATATTCACCAAAACGAAGGCTTTGCGATTGTTGACCCGCACGGCGATTTGGCCCAAGACATTATGCGTTTCATACCAGAGCACCGTATCAAAGATGTGATATATATTAATCCTGATGATGTCGACTTTCCGGTTGCTTTTAACCCCATGGAATATACCGATGTTAACAGGCGTAATAACATTGCATCTGAGATTGTCGGCGTTCTAAAAAAGATGTTTGGAGATAGCTGGGGCCCAAGGCTAGAGCACATTTTGCGCTTTACGCTATTGGCGCTATTAGAAACTCCAGGAACCACAATGCTTGGTATTACCCGTATGCTAACAGACAAAAACTATCGCAAAATGATAGTCGATAATGTTGCCGACCCGGTCGTGAAGGCTTTTTGGCTAACAGAGTTTGCCAGCTGGAACGATAAGTTTGCGGCCGAGGCCGTACAGCCGGTTTTAAATAAAGTCGGGGCTTTTACAGCCGTACCGATAGTCCGTAATATTATTGGTCAGCCCAATAGTTCGTTCTCGATACGCAAGGCAATGGATGAAGGAAAAATTATTATTGTAAACCTCAGCCGCGGTCTGATTGGTGAAGACAACGCCGCTATTTTAGGCTCGCTAATAATTACCAAAATCCAGCTTGATGCGATGAGCCGTTCGGACATTTCAGATATCACAGCCAGGCGACCTTTTTATCTCTATGTAGATGAATTCCAGAATTTTGCAACAGAATCTTTTGCAGTAATTTTATCTGAAGCACGTAAGTACGGCTTAAGGCTAACAGTAGCTAACCAGTACGTCTCACAGATGCCAGAAGAGGTTAGGGACGCTGTTTTTGGTAATGTTGGGTCAATGGTAACCTTCAGGGTAGGTGCTGATGACGCACAATATTTGTCTAAGTATTTTGAGCCAACTTTTGAGCCAATCGACTTGGTGAATCTTGATAAACGCAACATTTATGTATCGATGAGTATCGATGGCCAAACGTCCATCCCTTTTAGCGCTCAAAGCTTGAACATGCCACCACCATCTGACGATCATACAGCAGCTATTATTGAGCATTCTAGACATCATTACTCGATACCGAGGACGGAAGTAGAGCAGATTATCGGCGAGTGGGCAGCACCACCGGACCCCAGAGACGCTGCCAATCGAAGTGATGGCTCTAGTAACTCTAGGCCTGCCTACGGCCAAGCGAACAGCCAGGCAGCCCCTAGAGAGCCTCAGGCGAGGCAAAATAAACCAGAGCTCCATGGCGTCGAACCAAAAAGGTACAGTGACATGATAAAAAACAAAGACCACGGACCCAGCCAAAATAACCGGTACAAGAGGCACTACAAAAAATAGCACTCATTGAAATGTAGGCTAGTTTTGCTTTTATATAAGCAAAAGACCTATACTAACACCTAACTACTTCATAAAAATACTATGTCGCACAATATATCTTTTGCGACATTATTGTTACTAATACTCAAATAACAACTTAAATGGCATTATTTGTATTTTATTCGACTTCCCTATTTTTTTTTGTCTTTTTTATATTATGGCGCTCAGTTTGTAATTGCTCTGTACTTAGCTTGTTTTATAATAAAATGTACTAATAAACAAAAACCGAACTAGGAGAGGGGTTAGAGGTTTTCAGTCTTATTGGGCTTCTATGATTGAGTTACTTATAAAACGCTCGGCCCGGCACACGCAGATCTATATACTGGGTAGCTTGCTTGTTTTGAGAAGCCAGGAGGTCTAGTGTTGCTTGAAGAGATCTGAGCTGGGCGTCGGGTGTCTCTTCAGTATTAAATTTGATTTCATATCCTGCAGTAGTCTTAACGAGCAGCTCTTTGGTAGTTTCAGTGATATAGATCTGCTCTGGTCCGAGTGATTTGGCCTTAACATAATCGCAAACTTTAATTGCAAAACTCACGAAATCTCGTGAAAGTATTTTGTTGCCTACATCTACCGGCAAGCTACTACTATCTGTTAATACAGCTAGGCCTGTATTATTTTCGCCCTGAAGCTCGCTCATAACTCGGCCGTTGATTGAAACGATGTATTTTTTACTTCCAGTTTTCCATACTATAGCCGATTTTTGTTCGTCCGTCTTAACTATCAATTTATTAGGAAATTGCTTCTCTACCATTATTGCCTCTTGGCCTGTGAAAGTTTTTTGCAGCCTTCCCTTCAGGCTGTTGGTATCGAGAAAAAGCCAGTTCTTCCCTGCTAAGCTGGACTTGAGGTATTTTGTCACTTCATCATTGAGCCCCTTTGAGAGCTCTGTGTTCGGTCCTTGTACATCTACCTTGTCGATTCGAAAAATACTAGAAAAGAACACCACACCTACAATAATGCCAATTAAAAGAATATACGGAGACAATTTTAGTATTAGTCTCCACCATCTAATTTGGCGCGGCTGCTTAGCTATACTGGAACCAGATTTTACACTGGTCTGTTCGAGTGGTGTAAATTCGTAGGATCTTTTAACTTGGCGTTTGTTCAACTTGCTGGCCCTTTGCTTTTAGCGGCCAATGCTATGATTATTTTAGCTAGCGAAATTGAAGCATCTGGATTAAAGAATTTATGAATTGTTTTAGCGAGATACTGCATTGAACTCGGGTCGCTAACTAGTTTGGAAATTTCGTTGATTAGTCTAACTCCCTGGAGGTCATCCTGCAACAGTAGCCGTACTGCCCCGTGCCTTGCAAGGTACTGGGCATTTTTAAGCTGATGTTGGTTGGTTGAGCTTGGCAGCGGGATTACAATTGATGGTTTTGATAATGCCGCAAGCTCAGAAATCGAATTCATCCCCGCCCTTGCCACTACGATATCTGACCATCGATATGCGGCCAACATCTCGCCCGTCAAAAAACCATGCGGATCGTAGCTGTGTTTATACTCTGGTGGTAACCTGTGCCGCATAAAGCGGGCACGCTCAATTCCCTGCTTGCCTGCTATGTGTAAGATATTAAAGTTTTTAGTCATCAGCTCGATATTGTCGAATATCAGATTGTTGATGAATTCCGCCCCCTGAGATCCAGCAAAAATCATAATGTTCGGTTTTTGTTCATTAGGTTTTTTTACTATCAAATCGGCATTTATATAGTACTCTGGTCGTACAGGGTTACCAGTAAAATAAAGCTTTGACGAATCCTCGATACTACTATAAGCGGACTTAGGAAAGCTAACTCCGATTGCTGAGGCTCGCTTGGCTAAGATGCTATTTGCCTTGCCCATCACTACATCGCTCTCGTGTATGACATATGGGATGCCTAGGTGTGTTGCTGCCAGCCCAACAGGCAATCCGACATGTCCGCCCTTAATGAATATCACGTCTGGCTTAAACTGCTTAATTATTTTTCGACTATAGGAATAGCCCTTGATTGTTTTTAAAATGTCAGCAGCATTTAGAGCCTGGGTTTTAATATCTGCTATTTCGCGTAGCTTGCCTCGGCCGTACCTTCTGAATTTTCCGCTGGGGATTATTTTATAGTTAATACCACTATGCTTGAGTAAGCTAGTTTCGTAATCGTTACCTGAACAAACGAATAATATTTCGGTGTCAGCGCTAAGCTCGTGAAGTGACGCGATGACGGCGAGTACCGGCGATATGTGCCCGGCTGTTCCGCCCCCCGCTACTAGGATCTTCATCATAGACCTCCTTATAGGTATATTTAGAAATGTTCTGCAATATTCCTACCGCCGTTAGCAATGCCAGAATACTGGTACCTCCATAGCTAATAAACGGCAGTGTTATGCCAGTCAGTGGAATCAAATTTAGCATAGCTGATATATTGATCAATGCCTGGAATGTTATCCAGAATATAATACCACTAGCAAGCAGTCTACCAAAATTATCAGGTGCCGTTCGTGCTATCCTGACACCCCTCCAAAACAATAGTGCAAAAGCTGTAATTAATATAGTCGTGCCAACCAAGCCAAACTCCTCTCCTATAATCGCAAAGATAGAGTCGTTGGTCGCCTCAGGAAGATAGCCATAGGCCTGGAGGCTTTTACCTAGCCCCCTGCCGAATATACCGCCACTACCAATGGCAATTAAAGCTTGGTTGATATGATAGCCTGCTCCAGACGCATCTTCGGAATGGTTAAAAAAAGTAGTAAGTCTGGCGATCCGATAAGGAGCGAGTATCGCTAATAGTGCTGCTCCGCCACCAAGTACTAGAGTAGCAATCGTTGCGTTCCACCATTGAACACCAGATACAAAGTACATGGCTAGCATTGTGGATATTATTACCATGGCACTTCCCATATCTTTTTGTATTAAAACAGCCAAAAACGCGATTACAAAAATTATTATTAGAAATGGCACTAAGCCTTCGATAGGCTTAGATAGGTTTTTCTTATTTTTTGCCAGCCACGCAGCCATAAATATTACTGCGCCTATCTTGAAAAACTCGACAGGCTGAAAACTAAAGAAGGCTAGTTTTACCCACCTAGAGGCTCCACCACTGCTGATTGATAAGCCCGGAACTAAAACCAAAAACATCAGCACTATTGTTGCTATAAAAATTGGTGTGGCATGTTTTTGCCAGAAGTGATAATCGATTTTACTTGCTGCGTACCAGCCCATAATACCCAACAACATCCCGACAGACTGGGTTATGAAAAAACTATTGGTGTCGCTAGTACCTGAGGTTCGTTTTAGCACTGCGATCCAGCCTGTGGAGTAAATTAGAACTAACCCTATTCCCACCAGGGACAGCACTAAAAGAGTTAGCATATAGTCTGGCCGGTGTTTATAAAAGATTGCTTTTTTTTGTTTTTGGCGTTGTTCCATTTGTTATCCTTTGCCGACCAGTGCTACCATGACGCCGAGTCCAGCACAAATACCTCCTATGATCCAGAGTCGCATCGTAACTTTGGTTTCTGGCCAGCCCATAGCTTCAAGGTGGTGATGAAGTGGTGCTGAAATAAATATTTTGCGCTTAAAAATTCTTTTAGATAAAATCTGAATAACGCTCGACCCAGCTTCAGCTACAAATACCAAGCCGATAATTGGTAGTACAAAAACAGAATTAGTTAGCATCGCTACAATACCTAGGGCAGTACCAAGAGCAAACGAGCCAACATCGCCCATAAAAAATCTTGCTGGAAATATATTGAACCACGTGTACGCAAGCACTGCACCTGTCGTAGCCATACAAAAGCCGGCTATTCCGATGTTGCCTTGAGCCAGAGCAATAATAGCAAAAGCTCCGAAAGATGTAGCTAATAATCCCCCCGAGAGACCATCGAGACCATCTGTAATATTGACAGCATTAGCAGTTGAAACAATCACCAATATAAATAGTGGTATGTATAGGATGCCTATTTCGAAATTTCCAACTGCGGGGATATGTATCATTCCGTAGCCGAGCTTAAAGTAAAAATACAGTGCTCCTGCTATGGCAATCAGTAAAATTAGTGAAAACTTTATAATACTTTTCAAACCAGCCACCCCTTTGCCTGAGCCTCGGATATTGATTATGTCATCTAGCAACCCAATAGCTCCCGCTGCTAGCAGCCCAAAAAGTGGCAGGTAGGTCTGTGACCTCGAAAGGTTCAATGTAAGCGTGACAAGGGTGATTGCTACAATCATAACAATGCCGGCCATCGTTGGAATATTGCGTTTGTGCTTCTCGGCATGCAAGCTAGCAAACACTGTAGCTTTTTCGCCAGTTGTGGTAGTTTCGCGCATTTTTTTCCAGAGCTTTAGCCTAAAAGCAAAGTGAGTATAGAGGGGTGTCAGAGCCATAGCGATGCCAAAGCCAAGTGATACCTGGATGAATATAAAGCTGAAATTCTGAATTAACTGTTGTTCTGTCATGGTGTTCCTTTATTTTAGCAAGAAATAGCCTTAATTCCCACTGGGGGCTATCTGATAATACATAAATAACTGCCTGGCCACTTCAGCAAAAGCCGGTACAGTGGTTTTTTCGGCGAAGCCGTCGACCCGAGGATAGTTAACTCGCACGAGAATCACAAACCTAGGGTCCTCTACGGGTGCAAAACCTACGAAACTACCAATATTCTTGCTTTCCTCATAACCCGTACCGTCTGGCTTTGGTACCTGGGCAGTACCTGTTTTGCCTGCAATAGAATATCCCGTGGTTCGGGCTGGCCAACCAGATCCGTGCTGGACGACTTGCTTCATCATTTCGGCTAGTTCTGCAGCCGATTGGCGACTCATGACATCGTTCCTAATAACCGCTGGTTTGCTTAGTATGATCTCACCGCTAGCCTTGGTCTCTTTATCGACTATATAGGGTTTATACAGGGTTCCGCCGTTAGCGATAGCTGAGACTGCATTAGCCAGCTGTAGATTGGTGACAGATATACCCTGACCGAAGCTCATATTGGCATAATCAACATTGTAGCCATCTGGCTTTTTTATAAATCCCTTAGCCTCGCCGGCTAGTTCAATTCCGGTCCGTTCACCAAAACCAAATTTTTTGATGTATTCAAAGAACACTTCCTTGCCTTTGCTTGTTATCTTATCGGGGTCGGTACCAAGCTGCTTGAGTACAAAGACAACGCCGGTATTGAGTGACTTTTGTATTACGTCGGTCATAGTAGAAATTCCGTACTTTTTATCATTAGCATTATTAACTACGCGATCGTCTATTTTAGCTTCCCCGGTATCTTCGTACTTGGTGTCGGGCTTAACCTTCCCAGTATCAAGGCCAGCGGCCATGGTAATAACCTTAAAGCCCGATCCCGGCTCAAATTGGTTGGTAATATTGCTATTTATGAACTTGAAGTAGTCAGCTGCCGTGATGGCCTGATAGTTATTGGGGTCATAACTAGGATAGTTAACCATGGCGCGGATTGCTCCTGTTTTAGGATCCATAACTATGATGCTGCCAGAGTCAGCCTGATTGCTTTTGACTGCAGTTTCGATAGCTGTAGCCGCCATTTGCTGGATATTGCGATCAATAGTCAAAACAAAATCACTTCCGTTCTCAGGTGTGATAATAGTATTTTCATTGGATGTAATCGGAACACCGAGTGAATCTGTGATAGCCCTACTCACCCCGCCCTTGCCAGAAAGACTTGGATTTAAGAATTGTTCGATGCCATACTGCCCTGCTCCGTCTTGGTTTACGTAGCCAGTTATGTGTGCGAATAGTTCGCCTTCGGGATAATTACGACCGTCTTGGGAATTAAGAATAATGCCTGGTAGCTTTAGGTTCTTTATTTCGATAGCATCAGACGAGGAAAGTGACTTTTTAATGACTAAATATCTATTTTCTTTATTGCTAAGTTTTGTCTGTAAGTCGACGGTCTCTTCATTGGACAAGTACCTACTGAGCTTATTAACTGTGTCAGATGGATCTTTGATAAACTTAGGGTCGGCCGCAAGCAAGAATAACTGCTGGTTTAGAGCTATAGGATAGACTGCACCATTGCCATCATTGACGTATATCTGGCCTCTTCGCGCCGGTATATCAAATTTGCGCGACTGCTGGGCATTGGCTTTTTCTAGATATAATTTATTTTGAAATACTTGTACAAATACCAGCTTTCCGAACATTATAAAACCAAAAATACCCATTAATATCATCAGATAAAAAATGCGCTTTGTTGGTGTTGGCTCTAGGATCTCGCTGTCTGGCATATGAGCCTAATGAGCGGTGGCGTAAGAAACTGTTTTGACAGTTGATAGCTGAGCCGTCTGGGCAGCTTTTTTGGCCTCTGCAATCGATTGTAAACGCGCCGCATCAATACTCAAGTTGTCTTTAGCAGTTTGCAGTTCGCCCTGTTTGTGCTCGAGATTTGATATTTTATAATTGAATGTTTGAGTTTTGGTCACCTGATTAAGATACATCAAACCCAACAATATCACTAGACCTATTAGCATCAAAGATGCCGACACTGGTCCGGTCTGAAACTTAATCTTGTTTTTGACGATGTTTTGGTTTTTTCGTAATGACATTGCTGCTGTGGACATGAAGGCTCCTTATTTGTTTTTATTTTTTTTGTTTTTGTTTTTGTTTTTTTTGGTAACCTAAAACTATTTAACTACTCGAACCTTAAGCTTTCGGGCTCGTGGGGATTGGTCTTTGACTACGATACTCATATTCGGACTCCTTTTGTTTTTGTTTAGTTTATTTTTTCGACGAGACGGAGTTTTGCACTCCGGGCTCGTGGGTTGTTATCTTTGATTGATCCCTTGATAGGCTTTTTATTAACTAGCCTATAGTTTGGTGAACTTATTTCACTACCAGTTACTAGGTCTTTGATACCTGTAGTAATTTCTTTGAAATACTGTTTTACTATTCTGTCTTCAAGGCTATGAAAGCTGATGACAGCTAGACGACCATTCTTTTTAAGGTTTGCGGTGGCTAGTGGTAATGTCTTCAGAAGATTTGCTAGCTCTTGATTGACTTCAATGCGTATGGCCTGGAAGGTCTTGGTGGCTGGGTTTATTTTTGAATTGCCCGGCAAGACGCCAGAGACGATCGATGCTAGCTGTTTGGTGGTTTTGACTGGCTCTAGCTGACGCTCGGCGACTATCGCTGAGGCGATTCGCCTGGACCTAGTTTCTTCACCGTAGCGGTATATGACACTAGCAAGGTCTTCCTCGGAATACTGGTTTACGACCATCTCTGCAGTAAGCTCTTGGTCTTGGTTCATACGCATATCTAGATTAGCCTCTTGGCTAAAACTAAATCCGCGATTGGCTTGGTCGAGCTGCGGAGATGAAACTCCAATATCCATCAGCACCTTATCTACCCTTCCGACACTATCCCAGTCGATATCTGCAAAATTGCTATGTATATATTCTACATTTGAGCTATTTGAAAACTTATTTTTAAGTTCCTCAATTGCTTCGATGTCTGTATCGACTAGTATTAATCGTCCGGCCGGACCGATGAGGCCGAGGATCTTCTCGGAGTGCCCACCGTACCCGGCTGTCATGTCTATGACCGTCTCGCCACTTTTAAGATTTAGCAGCTCGATGGTTTGCTCTAGTAATACTGGTTTGTGTAATTTCATTGTCAAGGTCACCTATTTAGCAGCCAGTTATTGGTTTTTGTTTTTGTTTTTTGGTTAAAGGGCTCAAGGCTTTTGGCGCTTGAACCGCTATGTGGTAAGGACTTTAATGAGTCCTTATTGAGTGTGTGAGATAGTTTGTGAGGTGGAGTTTTATATTGTTTCATAAGATGCTAGGGTCTTTATTTAAGCGTCACCCTCCAGAAACGCTTACTGACTGCCAAATAGTTAACTTTGTGTTTTGATTTTTATTTTTGTTTTTAAGGATCCGGCTATTATAAGTCCATCGGATAGCTTTACTTTGGTGCGATTCGCCAGTATTTGCCGGCGCGAACCAACACAACTGCGCGAGCATTGCTAAGTAAAGCCATTTGGTGGGCTTCTAATGTAACTCTCCCCTGCTTGGAATCAAGCTTAGAAATAGATTTGCCTATTCTGAATTTAACATTCAAATCGGCGATCGATTCATCTAGAATGTCGCCTGATAGTGCGGTTTCCATTTCGCTGTCCCAAACCGTCTTGGAGTAAAGGTGCAGGTATTGGCCGAAGCCCTGGGTAACTACTACTTCGTTTCCTAATTCGCTTTGCAATTCGCTAGGAATTGTAAGCCTATTTTTGTCGTCTAGTTTTCTTTCGAAGTAATCCATTGTTTCTCTTTTGTTACCCACTTTTACCCACTGGAACTATTGTACTACTCCTTACTACCCACTGTAAAGGGTTTTTAGATACTTTTTTATATGCTAAATACCATACTTTATATGCTTAATATACGAACAAAATACGAATTACCCACTTAAAATGTTTGCTATAATAGTTTTATGAGACACTTAAAAAAGATTCAACCAGACTACATTCATAGTGCATTTTTCGGAGTTGAAGACAGCTTGATATCGACTACAGGCGCACTGGCAGGTATCGCCATTGGGTCAGGCAACAGGTCCGTTATACTGCTCACTGCCCTTGTTATTATTGCTGTCGAATCGACCTCGATGGGAGCCAGCGAGTTTATTAGTGAAGAAACTGAGGAGGAAATAGAGAAACTAAAACTCCCCGCTAACCCAAAGATTAGCGGGTTACTGATATTTTTATCGTATGTCGTAGCAGGCTTAGTGCCTTTGGCTCCTTACTTATTCCTCGCTCCGGCGCAGGCCATACCAATAAGCGTTATGCTCGCTCTAGTCGGTCTTACTATACTGGGCATAGTTAAGGGTAAGCTAACAAAACTAAATCCCCTGAAGTCAGCGCTTGAAGTTCTAGTAATTGGTGGGATAGCTACATCAATCGGAATTGTGGTTGGAATAGTCTTTAAAGTCTAGCCTAGAGGCCGAGTTTGTCGTCTAGGTAGGCTTTGAGGTCGGCCAGTTTGATGCGATCCTGTTTCATTGTGTCGCGTTCGCGTACTGTAACGGCTTTGTCTTCGAGGCTTTCAAAATCGACAGTCACACAATATGGTGTGCCGATCTCGTCTTGGCGGCGGTAACGCTTACCGATAGATTGGGTTTCGTCATACTCGACATTATAGTTACCCGCTACTGTATCGAACACTTCATTGGCCAACTTGGACAGCTCAGGTTTTTTACTAAGTGGCAGTACAGCTACTTTTACAGGAGCAATCTCTGGTGCGAAGCGCATTACGATACGCTCCTCGCCGTTAACTTCTTCCTTATCATAAGCGTCGAGCATAACAGCCATTAATAGTCTCTCGACTCCGACTGATGGCTCTATCACATAAGGCAAAAAGCGCTCGCCAGAAGCCTCATCAAAATAAGACAGGTCTTTGCCGCTCTCTTTAGAGTGCGCCTTCAGGTCGTAATCGGTACGATTAGCTATGCCGTAGAGCTCTTTGAATCCGAATGGGTACTGGTATTGGATATCGACGCTTGACTCGGCATAGTGTGCCCTCTCATCATCGGCATGGTCGTGATACTGAAGATTTTCCTGGCTTAGTCCGAGACTTAGTAGCCATTCCATCGCGGCCACTTTGGAGGCTTCGTATTGGTCTTTGGCTTGGTCGGGGTGGGTGAATACTTCTAGTTCCATTTGGCTGAACTCGCGTAGCCTAAAAATAAAATCACCAGGCGTTATTTCGTTCCTAAAAGCCTTACCTATTTGAGCGATACCGAATGGTAGTTTTTTACGGGTAGTCTCGCGAACATTTTCGTACTGTGAAAAAATACCGCCAGCTGTTTCGGGCCTGAGATATGCTTCATTGGAGGCATCTTGCACTGGTCCGACCGAAGTTTTGAACATCATCTGGAAGGTTCTGGAGGGCGTAAATGAGTCTTTGGCATCACAACTTGGGCAAGCTAGCTCTTCTAGTTTTTCATCGAGCTTTTTGAGGTCATTAGTATCAACTCCTGCAAGGTGATCAGCTCTAAAACGATGTTGACACTGCTTGCAATCTACCATTGGGTCGACAAAGGTTTCGATGTGGCCACTAGCCTTCCAGAGTTTTGGGTTTTGAATGATGGCAGTATTAATACCAACAACATTGGATTTTTTATATACAAAATTCTTCCACCAACTTGATTTGATATTGTCTGCCAACTCTGATCCGTATGGTCCGAGGTCCCAAAATCCCGCTAAGCCACCGTAGATGTCTGACGCTTGAAACACAAAGCCGCGCCTCTTGGCATAGCTTGTTAACTCTTCCATCGATAATTTGTTTTTTGATTTATTCATGACCATATTATACCTCAGCTAAACACTGCCATGCAAAAGATTTGTGCTCTCAGACATAACTTTTACACTTTTTATTTTGCGCTCTAGGTTGTACTGCAAATAATCAATGACTAGATTTAACGATTTGCCAAGTACTAAACTGCTAACGCTTAGCCGCAAAACGGTTGTTTTGGGGTGTGACATGCAAATCTTCCAAAGCTTGGCGACATCCATATCGATAACCGAGCTTGTAGCGCCCACTTTAGAATTACTTAGGCTTCCTTCTGAAAAGTTTAAATAACAGCTTCTCGAGCCTTCTTGCCACTGAATATCGGGCGCTATGCCAGAGGTCTGCATGATGCCAATTAGCCCGTAGTTGAGTAGCAGCGCAGTTTTACTATTGGTAGCGATATCAATTAGGCTCTCGCGGTAGCTTCGATATAGCTTTTGGTTTGGCATCTGTTCGGCAGTCAACAGGGCTACTACCTCGGTCAGCAACAAGGCGCTGATATTGATTTCAAGAGACTTGGCCGAGAATAAGTTTTGACCGATTGCTCTGGCACCTACTACGGTCGGTAGTTTTGATGTGCCCAGAACCTGAAACTTGCTCTCTACCAATGGCTCCATGTGTGATTGTAATTTTGCTGTGGGTTTTTTGATTCCCTTAGCAATAAAACTTGTTTTACCCTGCTCCTCACTAAAGACAGTGATGATCTTGTCGGCGTCTTTAAGGCTTTTTCTGCCAACAATAAACCCTGTCAGCTCAACTTGCTTCATTTTTGCCCGCTATATAGCTTTACCAGATCCACGAACTGGGCAATCGAGAATTGGCTCTTAGTATAAATGCCGACAATATTTAGCCCAACCATCAGTTCTTTATTCATATTTAACTCATCGGTATTGAGGCCGGTAACAATCATGACTGAAAACCTATCACCGCCTGGCTGCCGTCTGAGGGTCTTCAGGAGTTCGAAGCCATTCTTTTGTCCTAACATGATATCGAGTACTATTAGGGTATGCTGGCGAGGCTTAAACTTTGCCAGGGCTTCAAAAAAATCTCTAGCTATAACCGACCTAATACCTTCGGCCTTAAGTGACTGATGGTAGACTTCTGCTAGCAAACTATCGTCTTCTACTATGAGTACGGACTGCTTCATGCTACTTATTGTACAGAAGTGGAATCTGATTAGACAGCTGCATTCTTATAAACACAACTCTTTGGCCTTGATAATTCACAAACCTGATACTCCCTCCATAGGTCTTGATTAATTTATCTACAAAATCAACCACATCCTTCAGGAATTGGTTGGTACTAAGGGCTTTAGAGCCAGCTATTCGGACCGTCACATAGTCGCCTCTTCGGCGTAATCCGATACTGAGGTCCTTGGAGTGGAGATCTTCGAGGATGATGATATCGAGGATGATCCTGATTATCGATGATATGGCCCTAACCTCGCCCATGACATCGACGAGAGGCTTAACTCTGTCAGTGCGAATCCGCACCGTGACTCCCTGAAATGATGATTCTGCCAGAGCAATAGCTTCGACTAGGTTGGCTGTTCGGGCACTAAAATCGCCTATTTGTCTGCTAATAAACAGTAGCTGGCTCAATAGGTCAATATTGATCTTGTTACGCTTAACTAATATTTTCAGAAGCCTCGGAGCTTTGGTTTTGGTTTTGCTTTGACCGAGAGCATCTTCGATTATGAGTTGGTCAGAGGCTATCCTACCGACTAGTTCGGAGAGGATAAAATTAAAGTAGTCGTAATCAAATAGCATGAGCCTAGCATAGCTTTTGTGTGACCTATAGAGCAAGCGTAAGCTTTTATTATGGTACTAATTTCATACCGGCCAAGATGCCTTCGAATATAGTGCCATACTTAGCAGAGTCACTAGTGCTTAATACCATTATTTTCTCTCGAAGAGGTATCACAACTACTTCAGACTTGAGCTTAATTTTAGAATCAAATGTACCAACATACTTACGTCCCTTAATGCCTGAGACTACGAAGTCTGAGGCCTTGACGTCACTACCTATTTTTTTAGATTTATCATCGTAGTCCTTAACTATTTTGTCGTAATCGGCTCTTTTAAGCTCTAGGTTAAAGCCATGAAGATCGGAGCTTTGGTCGATATAATTTGGGTCGGCGATACCTGTGATTGTACCATCTGTTGGCTTGGGCTCAATAGACCAACTCCAGAGCTTAGGAATAGGCAGCTCAAAACTACCGAACTCAGCCGGCGATTTATAAACATAAGCTTGAGCCAAAAGCTCGTTGTTAGATACAACAGTTTGGTCGGCCACTCCTTGCGCTAGTCCTTTTTTATACTGGGCGTCTAGATCAGCTTTTTTGACCTTGGAGCTGTTTGCCGAAACCACAATTAAAGCCACCAATAGTAGCAGTACGACCCCGGCACCTAGGCCTATTGCTAAAATCAGGCCCGTATTCTTTTTTCCGGGTTTTTGGATGTTCATACTCATTGGGTCTGGCAAGCCAGGCCCTGGTGCTGGAGATTCCGGATTGTTTAGTGGATTTTGGGCTTCCATTATTAGTCTTTCTTAAGATTAGATTCGCCTGGAGCCCAATCGACCGGGCAAAGGCCACCGGTTTGGAGGGCCTTAACGACGCGCAATGTTTCCTCGACGCTCCTGCCGACATTGTCATCAGACATCACGACGTAACGCAGGTCGCCTTCGGGGTCGATAATGAATGTTCCGCGCTCGGCTTCTCCGCTATCTTCTTTGAGTATTTCGTAAGCTCGTGTTAGCGAGTGGGCTGTATCGGATACAATTGGGAAGCCAACATTTTTGAGGTCTCGCTCGTACCAAGCCTTGTGCGATTCTACACTGTCGGTGCTAGCAGCTAGTATTTGGGTGTTAATTTTTTCAAAATCTTTTTCCATTTTTGCAAATCCCTCAATTTCGGTTGGGCATACAAAAGTAAAGTCGCGCGGGTAAAAAAACAAAATAATCCATTTACCCTTAAAGTCTTTTAGGCTGACGACGCGATAATCGCCCTTGATGCCTTTTTGGTAGGCCGAGAGTTTAAAGTCTGGGGCCGGTTGGTTTAGTCTTAACATTGGTTTCTCCTTTTAAAATTCATTTTAATTATTTAATTATTTAATTAATTATTTATTTTTTTTAAATCTAACTCTTGGTCAGCGATATAAATGCCTTGATGGTCGCTGAGTTGGCGTTGGTATAGACCGAGCAAGGATTTATATTTCAATGACTCTTCATTCAATCATAGGCTTAATTATACTACAACCATGCCGCGAGCTCAAAACTGATAGATGTTGGCCGAACCGATTTTTTGGTCGATCTTAATTCCCTCAAAACTAAAACCATAAGAAATTATTATGGCACCAGGTTTAAGCTCGGCTTTAAGCTTGTCATAAAGCCGAGCCATAAAAGGCGAGGCACTAAATACAAAGACCACATTAGCCTTAGTGACATCGCCGCGCCAGTAGTCGCCTATGACTATTTTGACATCGGGTTGTTTTCTTAGACGAAGACGCGAAAATAAGGCCAGAAACGGATTGAGCTCGTAGCCAAGTGCCTTATAACCGTGCCGGGCGGCTGAGAGCAAGATACGACCATCGCCACTACCCATATCGACTACCAGGGCGCCTTTGCGTATCTTGAGCTCATCAAATATTTCATCGATGTCTCTCGACTTAGTTGGCACAAATGGTGCTCCTAAAAATACGATTAACCCAAATGATGCGAATAGCACTATAAAAATCAACCAAAATATAATCACGACTCTACTCTACTTCCTGATCTTTGGCCTGGAGCCATTTATTGACCTCCAGAACAGTCTTAAGGGGCGCAATCTTTGGCCAGACGGCGGCTATTTTTAAATCTGGGCCAATAATTACAGCTGAGCGAACGGTACCAAAAAATTTACGACCATACATACTGCGCTCTTGCCACGACCCGTAAGCCTCAATCATTTTATGCTCTGTATCGGCTAAGATTGGGAAGCTCAGTTGGTGCTTAGTGGCAAACTTACTATGGCTGGCGGTGTCGTCTTTACTAACGCCTATTACATCGATACCTTTGGACTGGAGATCGTCAAAATTATCTCTTAGTGCACAAGCTTGAGCTGTGCAGCCAGGAGTTTCATCGCGGGGATAAAAATATATTAGAGTAGTCTTGCCCTTGAGGTCTTGGAGTTTATGATTTTTTCCAGATTGGTCTGGTAAATTAAAATCTGGCGCGTTATCGGTTAGTTTTAGTTCTACCATGAGCTCCTAACTTTTAAAAGTTAATTTTTAGGTCGCAGGTACTGATCCCAATAGTGAAATAGTTTCGAGGTAGCAAAAAGATCTTCGGCATTATACTTGGCGATATCTAGGTATTTGCCAGCGGCATAGGCTGGGCCAACATCGCTGCCGTCCATACCAGACTCCTTGGGGCTCTGGATGCCAAAGGCTCGGCACCAACGGTGCAGGCTGCCTTTAAACATCGCTCCACCGTAGAAAGTTAGTAGGTCGAATAAATCGTGATGGGTAGCTCCTCTGAAACCAGATGAGTTGTAGCGGTTACTGACTAAATCCTTGCTGGGTCGAATACCATGTACGGCTGAGCGAATCATCATATAGGGTACGTCGGCTCGGCGCCCAAAAAAACTAATAAACTCGTCGGTGATCTCGGCAATTCCCCAAAACTTCGTTAGCATCTCGGCCTCGTTCATTGCGACATATTTAATGCCCCGCTCTTCAAAATCGTCGGCCTTGGCGCCGCCGTTGTCGTAATAAACAGCGCCTTTTTCGTCATCGACATCGTATACTCCAATAGCAACAATCTTGCCGGTTAGTGGGCTAAAAACCAGATTGTTCTTGATGTCTTCTAGGGTTCGCTCGTAGCCCGACGGATCTTTCTTTTTGTCGGGTAGTTTTTTGCTAAGATCTTTTTTGGTGGCGGCATCGAATTTATCGAAGTCCTCACCGACCATTTCAATATCAAATACTAATCGTTTTTTATTCATAGGGGATATTATATCATAGCTGACCGGACTAGCTTAGCCCGCAATGAAAGTCAGGGCCTTGCCAGATTTGCCGGCTCGACCGGTACGGCCAATGCGGTGAATGTAGTCTTCGTAGTTGTTAGGCTGATCGAAGTTGATGACATGGCTAACATTAGGGATGTCGAGGCCTCTGGCTGCAACATCTGTTGCTACCAAAATACCAACCTTACCATCTTTAAAAGATTTCAGCGCGCGTTGGCGTTGGGGCTGGCTCTTGTTGCCATGAATAGCTTCTGCTGGCAAGCCGGCCTTAGTAAGGCTATCGGCTAGCTTTTGAACACCAAATTTGGTTTCGCCAAACACCAAAACTTTATCGAAGTCTTCGGTGCGGAGTAGATCGTTTAAGATCTGTATTTTGGCTTCTTTGGAGCTGGCTCGGACTACATCTTGCTCGATGTGTTCGCTAGTTTCGCGAGTACGAACCGAGATTGTAACTGGGTCTTTAAGCATTGAGTCGAGCAAATACTGGATTTGCGGAGTAATTGTGGCACTAAAGCACAGCGACTGGCGCTCATTAGGCAGCTCGGCCAATATTTCTTTAATGTCAGGCAAAAATCCCATATCGAGCATGCGATCGGCCTCGTCGAGCACCAAAGTGGTTACAAATTGCAGCTTGAGCTCGCGTTTTTGCATTAGATCTTTTAGTCGGCCTGGTGTACCAATAATGAACTGTGGGCGACGGCGTAAGTCGCGGATTTGCTTTTGCATATTAACTCCACCAACACATAGTGCCGAGTAAAGATTAAGGTTTGTAGCAAAAGATTTGAACTCTTCGTCGATTTGCATCGCTAGCTCTCGGGTCGGTGCCATAATAAGCACGGCCTTTTGGCCAGGATTTGTTTTTAGTCGATTAATAATAGGTAGTACAAAAGCGGCAGTTTTGCCGGTACCGGTATTGGCTAGGCCAATTACATCTCGGCCTTCGAGGATTGGCTTAATAGCTCCGTCCTGAATAGCGGTTGGGTACTCGTGGCCTTTTTTGGTGATATTGGCCTGCAAATCGGCTACAAAGCCGAAGTCGCTAAATTTGTGAACTGGCACAAACTCAACCCTGTCGATCTGCTCGACTGCTTTATTGATGTATTTAGTGGGGTCAATGTAAGCCTTACCCCGGTTGTTTCTGCGGTTATTGCCTCGGTTATTTGAGCCAAAGGACCGCGATTGGTTTCCGCCTCGTCTAGAACGAGAAGCAGAAAAAGATTTATATGTCATGAATACCTTTCTGTTCAATGGATGAACAGCGAAGTAATAGTTAGAACTATATCGGTATTCATCATTATCTTTAATTGGTGATACAATAATAACATAAGTTATATATAGTGTCAATCATATTATTTTGCCAAGCGTGATCAACCACAAGCTTTAGCAATTGAAATATACAGCATTTTTTGCTATGCTTATCAGGTTAGCAGAGCTAACAATGGGGCGTCGCCAAGTGGTAAGGCAACGGTTTTTGGTACCGTCATACGCAGGTTCGAACCCTGCCGCCCCAGCCAAT
>JBAXPC010000002.1:0-43351 GCA_037132395.1 bacterium
GCCTACGCCAGCCCCTATCTTGCCAGAAACTGGTATTGAGACAGGATTGCTAGGAGTGTTAGGCTCAAGTGCGATGACTATCGGTGCAATCAAGTACCGTAAGAGCCGAAAAGCTCTAGCCGAAGCTCTAAAAAGCTAAAAGCTAATCAAAGCTTAAAAAAACTTTCTAGAAAAAGACCCTACCTCCGCGTAGGGTCTTTTTCGTACAAGCTGCCCCCTTGGCATTAAAAAGGGTTATAATAATAATTATGAAACAATCTATAGAACAATTAAAAGCGCTTAAAGCCAAACTCGCCGACGCCGCACAAAAGCTCGATCTCGATAGCGATAAGCAAAAGCTTGCCGAATTAAGGCTACAAACGGCAGGTGCTGATTTCTGGAACGACCAAGCTCGCGCTGAGCTGATTACCAAGCAAGCCGCCAGCCTGGCAGCCTATACCGAGCTATGGAACAACACAATTGATGATATCAACACACTCTTGGAGCTTTTGGAATACGACGACCATGACAAAAAGGACGACCATGATGAAAACAGCGATCAGAGCGAATACCAGCCAGACATCACCAGGCTAATCGTAGCAGCCGAGAAGCTCCTAATAACCGTTAAGCTCAACGGCCCTCATGACAAATCGCCGGCCATTATGCAACTCTCGGCTGGAGTTGGTGGTACTGATGCCGCCGACTGGACGGCAATGCTAGAGCGAATGTACTTGCGTTACGCCGAGGCCAGTGGCCTGCAGGCTGAAATATTAGATGAAAGCCCCGCTGAAGAAGCCGGCCTAAAAAGTGCTACTATTCGCTTTAGTGGCCCTTTTGCCTATGGCAAATTGCAATCCGAAAAAGGCGTGCATCGGTTGGTGCGCTTGAGCCCATTTAATTCTGCCAGCCTCAGGCAGACATCTTTTGCACTTGTCGATGTAATACCAGAAATATCCCAAACAGAAGCCTTAATTGACGAGAAAGATCTTAAAATCGATACTTACCGCAGTAGTGGTAATGGCGGGCAGAGCGTTAATACCACCGATAGTGCGGTCCGTATTACGCATTTACCAACAGGTCTGGTGGTGGCTATCCAAAACGAACGCAGCCAGCTCAAAAACAAGCAGCGTGCTATGAGTATTTTAGCCAGTCGCCTAGCTGAGCTGGCGCGTGAGCAGCACCTAGAGAGCATCAGCGAGCTCAAAGTATCGTCCAAATCGGCCGATTGGGGAAGCCAAATCAGATCGTACGTTTTGCACCCCTATCAAAAGATCAAAGACAACCGTAGTGGCTACGAAACCAGCGATACCCAAGGAGTTTTAGATGGCGACCTGGAGCCCTTGATTGAAGCTTATTTATCTAGCCAGGTTGGTAAGGATTAGCTTTATTATTCTGGTTATTTTTGGTAAGCTAGTAGCATATGATTTTATTAGACCGCGTTACTGTTATATACCCCAATAAGACAGTGGCTCTTTCAGGCGCCTCACTGCACATTCAGCCCAAGGAATTTGTCACCATCGTCGGTGCATCTGGTGCCGGCAAGAGTACTCTAATTCGATTACTGATTAAAGAAGAAGAGCCTACTTCGGGCAAGATTATTGTTGGAAGCATCGATTATGATACTATCGACAAATCTAACATCCCTCATTTGCGCCGCAAAATAGGTGTTGTCTTTCAGGATTTTAAGCTCCTACCGAACCTTACGGTTTATGAGAATGTGGCATTTGCACTGGAAGTTTCTGGAGTCAAAACCAAAGAAATCAAAAGAGCCGTTCCAAAAATACTACAACTAGTCGGCTTGAGCGAAAAAGCTCGTCATTATCCGGGTGAAATATCTGGTGGCGAAAAACAGCGCACAGCAATTGCCCGAGCACTGGTGCGTAACCCCAAAATACTTATCGCCGACGAACCGACCGGAAACCTCGATCCCAAAAACTCCTGGGACATTATCGAGCTACTGCTTAAGATCAATCGTTTTGGCACTACCGTAGTTTTGACCACCCACAATAAAGACATCGTCGATGCCCTAAAAAAGCGCGTCATTACTATCAATCGCGGACGAGTAGTAAAAGATGAAAAGGTCGGGAAATATAGCCTATGATTACCTTTTGGAGGGTTTTTAAGAGCGGTTTTCGTAATACTTTTAGGCATGCCTGGCTAAGTACAGCAGCTACGGCAATTATGGTCGTGACGCTGCTAATTCTGACCTTTTTTGCCTTTTCGATTTATTTTGTACAGACTCAACTGAAGGATGTCCAGCAAAAGATCGACCTAACCTTGTTTATTAGTGACGATGCCAAAGATGAACAAATTAAAGCTCTGCAAGCCAAGGTGTTGCAGTCGACTGGTGTAACCACTGTTCAATTTGTATCCAAGGCCGATGCCCTCAAACGACTCGAAAACAGCAGCGAAGAGGGCAAAAAGCTTGCTAAATCTGCGACCGAAATAGGAAACCCTCTGCCAGCCTCTTTAGAGGTAAAGCTCGTTAAAATCGATGATATAGGTACTATCAATAAGACTATTCGGGGCTACCCAGAAGGAGCCATTGTTACCGAAACTAGCTACGACAGCCGAGACGACAATCGCAAGGGAGTTATCGAAAATATCATTCGTATCAGCAACGCCGTAACTCGAGTTGGCGGAGTGTTGAGTGCAGTCTTCTTGATTATTGCCCTACTGATCATATTCAATACCGTTCGAATGGCGATATTCACTCGCCGCGAAGAAATCGAAATTATGAAGTTAGTTGGGGCTACAAAATGGTTTATTCGAGGGCCATTTATTATAGAGGGCTCAATGTATGGTATTTTTGGTGCTACTATTGCTGTCATCGCTCTAGTGCCAATCACTCGGGTAGTCGGGCAGTTTTTGGTCGAAAAGCTTAACGCTGGTACAGCAGTTAATTATTTTGGCGCAAATATTTTGCTAATAGTGCTAGCTATTTACGCTGTCGGGGTATTTATTGGGGCCGTTTCAAGCTGGCTAGCAATCTCAAGGCACCTAAAGCTCTAAGGTGCCATAAAGGCTCCAAAAACTATCGTAATTTTTGGGCCGATGTGTTATAATAGTTATGGTTTTACATCTAGCTTTACCGTTTATTAGGAGGGTGACCAATTTTTAGAAAAATAAATCGAAAGTCGAATCGAATATCAAAATTAAAAGCTATATCAATATTAGGTATTATTGTTATTGCTTTTGGTTTTGTAGCTACTATTGTTCCGCACCAAGCTAAGGCTGATCAGTACGATGTTCAGATAGCAGCCCTCAAGGCTAAGGTCAAGCAGGCCACAGATGTCGCTAATAGTAAAAAGTCTGAAGTCGATACCCTGAAGGGTAAAATAGCCAGTATAGACGCCGAAATATCGGCTGCCCAGCAGCAACTCGACCTAACCGCACTCGAAATGCGTAGTACTGAAGCAACTATCGATCAGACCAATCGTGATATGGAAAAGCAAAAACAAATACTGCGCGACAACCTAAAACTCATTTATAGGTCTGGCAATATTAGCCCGATTGAAGTTTTGGCTTCTAGCAAAAATCTCAGCGACTTTGTATCGCAACAACAATACCTGGGTGCAATTAAGCGAAAAGTTGATGACAATGTTAATAAAATTGATGCCCTCAAAAAAGAGCTTGATATCAAAAAGGGTCAGCTAGCCGCTCAGTCTGTCCAGCAGCAAACAGTCGTAAATCAAATTGCTACCAAACGTGCCGAGCAAACTAGTATTTTAGCCAGAACTCAGGGAGAGGAATCGAACTACCGTAACGTCATTAAGGAGGACGAAAGTAAGATCGCTAGCCTTAAAGCTCAGCAAGCAGCAATCATTAGCTCGTACTCGACCAATGTTCAGTACGGCGGCACAGGCGGATATCCTTGGGCCAATGCTTCACCGTTTCCAAACAGTTATCCAGACCCTTGGGGTATGTACCAAAGGCAATGCGTTAGTTATACCGCCTGGAGAGTAGCAGCATCTGGCCGTAACATGCCGTACTGGGGCGGTGTCGGTAACGCCTACCAGTGGCCAGGTAATGCTCGAGCAGCTGGCATTGCTGTCGATGGCAATCCTCAGCCTGGTGATGTAGCAATCTCTAGCGCCGGCTACTATGGGCATGCTATGTACGTCGAATCTGTTCTGGGTGGTGGCAAAGTTAGGGTTAGCCAGTATAATGCTAACTGGAGTGGTAGTTACTCCGTAAGCGATGTATCAATTGCCGGGCTGGAGTTTATTCACTTCTAAAGTGAAAATTAGTAATTATGAATAACAAATCTAAGACTACACCAACTGAAACAACTTCGCCGGCAGATAAATTAATAAAATCCCGGCTCCACGGTTTTGGGAACATCGCTATCGGCTTTATGCTGGGTCTGGCTGTATTCTGGGCATTTAGCATTTTTTATCGCCCCGCCACCGGCAAAAATCAGCTCGATACCGCGATGCTTTATAAGGTGCAGTCGATCTTACAGCAAAAGTATGATGGCAATATCGACTACGGTAAGTTCTCGGAAGGTGCCGCCGCCGGCGCAGTAGCGTCGCTAGGAGACCCCTATACAGTCTTTTTAGATCAGCAAAACAATAAGGAGCTAGCCAACGATCTCAAAGGAGAACTCTCCGGAATCGGAATCGAGGTTGGACAGAAAGATGGCAGGCTAACAGTTATTGCTCCTTTTGATGGAACTCCAGCCGCCAAGGCTGGCATCCGGTCAGGGGATATTATTGCCACAATCGATGGAGTTGCAACCAGCTCAATAACCCTAGACCAAGCAGTTAATAAAATTAGAGGTGAAAAGGGTACCTCTGTTAAGCTTGGAATAGTCCGCGCTGGCGAGGCCCCAAAAGAGATAGAAATTACACGTGAGATTATTGATATCCCTAGTGTTTCCTACGAAATGAAGGATGGCTTGGTAGGCTATATCAAAATCAGACGCTTTGGCGAGGATACCGCTGCGCTGGTAAAGTCGGCCGGCGTTAGCCTAAAAAGCCAAGGTGCCAAGGCAGTTATTATAGATGTCAGAGATAACCCAGGCGGGTACCTAGATGCGGCCGTTGCTGTAGCATCGGAATTTTCCAATAAAGGGGTTGTAGTCGAAGAACGATCTCGCAACTCTAAGCCCAAAATACAATACGCTACCACTGGCGGAACAATGACAAACATCCCAGTAGTGATGCTTATAAATGGCGGTAGCGCATCGGCATCAGAAATCCTAGCCGGAGCACTCAATGACAACAACAGAGCTTTATTGGTAGGCGAAAAGACCTACGGTAAAGGGAGTGTCCAAGAAGTAGTCTGTTTGAGCCCAGTGTTTATGAACAGCGACTGCCCAGGTGCATCACTCAAAGTTACGGTTGCCCGTTGGTTTACACCTGCTGGTATAAATATTAGCAAAGAAGGCATTAAGCCTGAGGTTGAAGTTAAGCTCACTGACGAGGATATCAACAACAGCAAAGATCCTCAACTCGAAAAGGCCATCGAGCTCGCTAAGCAAGCAAAATAGAAAAGTATCATAAAAACCTGACTCGGGTTTGATAATCGTATTGACCTATCACCAGCATAGGCATTATTATATTAAGTGACATCTAATTGTGAGGGGGTTTAATATAATGAAAACAAAAGTTAAGACAAAGTTTATTTTTGTAACCGGCGGTGTGATTTCTGGACTCGGAAAAGGAATTACTGCTGCTTCAATCGGTAAGCTAATGTCGGCTCGAGGCATGAAGGTCACAATGCAAAAATGTGACCCTTATTTGAATATGGACGCTGGTACACTTAATCCTTCCGAACACGGTGAGGTTTTTGTCACTAAGGATGGTGGGGAAACAGACTTGGACCTAGGCCATTATGAGAGATTTATCGATACCGAGCTAACGCGTAAATCATCAACGATGAGTGGAAAGATATACTCCAAGGTACTATCCGACGAACGCAAAGGTATGTACCTAGGTAAAACGATTCAGATTATACCTCATATCACCAACGAAATTATGAACCAAATCGTTGCATCTGGCGAGGGTAGTGATGTGCATATAGCCGAAGTCGGTGGTACGGTTGGCGATTACGAGGCGATGGCCTGGATTGAGGCAATCCGGCAAATGAAGCGTCGTGTCGGGGAAGACAACATTCTCTATGCCCATGTGGTATATGTGCCGTATCTGGCTGTTAGTAAGGAGTTTAAGACCAAGCCAGCTCAAAACAGCGTTAGAGACTTGCGCGAGGCTGGTATTCAGCCCGACATACTATGTGTTCGTTCTGACGAGCCAATTAATGCCGAAGCATTCGATAAAATGAGCCTGTATTGTGATGTCGATAAGGATGCAATCGTAGCCCTGCCCAATTCTAAAAGTGTCTATGAAGTCCCTTTAAGAATGGAAGAAGCCGGCCTGGGCAACTATATCTGCAAGTTTATTGGTCTCAACTGCAAAAAACCGGACTTAAAAGATTGGAAATTATTGGTAGATCGAATAAAGCAACCAAAGCCATCGGTATCGGTAGGCGTGGTAGCAAAATATATGAGTAACGAAGATACCTACTTGAGTGTTTTTGAAGCCTTACGATCGGCCGGGTGGCACCATAATCTCGATATCAACATCGTCTGGATTGACTCCGAAAAACTAATCGGTGACGAGTTCGAATTTGCTGGCCTTGATGGTATCTTGGTGCCTGGCGGTTTTGGAAGTCGTGGGCTAGAGGGCAAAATCTGGGCTGCTCGCTTTGCGCGCCAAAATAATGTACCGTATTTGGGCTTGTGCCTGGGGATGCAGGTGGCGGTGATTGAATTTGCTCGCGAGGTACTAAATGATCCGTCGGCCAACAGTAGCGAGATAGACCCTGATACCAAAAACCCAGTGATACACATTATGCCGGACCAAATCGGCGTTGATTTGGGTGGCAGCATGAGGCTCGGCAACTATAAGGCTAAACTCAATAAAAAATCTCGATCCTTCTTGGCTTATGGCAAGGGTAGTATTATCGAGCGTCATCGCCATCGCTACGAATTTAATAACGATTATCTAGTTCAGCTCGAGGCAGCTGGGCTAGTTATAGCCGCCACTTCACCAGACGGAAAGCTAGTAGAAATAATCGAGCATAAAAGCCATCCGTTCTTTGTCGCCTCACAGTTTCATCCTGAGTATAAATCTCGACCAAACAGCCCACACCCATTATTTAAAGATTTTGTTGGTGCGATTAAGTTTGCCCAAGGTAACCCAATAAAACATCAACAAAAAAAAATAGTCAGTCGCGATAATTGACCCACATGCCAATCATTGTGTGGCTAACTTGGCTAATTTTGATTTTAGTCAAAAAGCCAGCGACCAGCGTGCCGGCGACTAGCTAATAAAATCAACCACATCGAGTAGTGATGTGGTTGATAGGATTCGCCAAATATTGAAGTGCTAGTTTTTACTAGGTTTAATTTAAGCGCTAGCTACGACGCTGACTAGAGATTTGCGTTGCTTAGTACCAGTAAATGCTTGTTTTTGGATGGTTTTGAATTCTACAAGCCCAGGTTGCAAGGCAAACAGAGTATGGTCTTTTCCAATACCAACATGTGAGCCAGCAATAAACTTGCTACCGCGTTGACGGATTATAATATCGCCAACTTGAACTGTCTGACCGCCCGAGCGTTTTACGCCCAGTCTTTTAGACTGTGAATCTCTGCCGTTTCTAGATGAACCGCCGGCTTTTGTATGTGACATTTGTTGCTCCTATTTAGTTTCAAAAATGATAATCTGACGACCTGTGAATTGTCCTTCTCTGTGATAGCTCAGATTGCTTTGTCGTACAGATGTAAACTCGGACTTAGTATAACCCAAATTACATATATCGTCAATGATATTTAGCCTGACAATCTCATCGCCGGGCAGCCAAAATGGCATACAGACGCAGACTTTGCTGGGCTTGGTGGTTTGTTGCAGTAGGTGTTTAAAAAACCCTAGGTAGAGTTCTTTGAGCTCCGGGAACTGCTCCTTGATTAGCATTTTGGTTGGCTTGGAGAGGAAGTTCCGACCCAAAAAGCCTTCGGTCACAATACTATACTTGCTGGTGGGGTAGTCTCTTGCAAGGGCATCTTCAGCTATACCAATGCTAATACTAGCAGTGTTATCGAAATTTTCAGCGAACCAGCTGGAATTTTTGTTGGCGCAATCTACCATATCTTTTTGGAGGTCGCTGCCTTGGCTTTTAAGGCCCATCAGAGAAGCCTCCATTAGTAGCCCACCAGAACCGCAAAACGGATCGACAATTATGGTGTCGCGGTCGGGCCTGGTTAGATTGATCATTATTTGTGATAGCTTTGGCGGTAGCATACCGACCTTCCTGTCACGGCAAGGCTTTTCGTAGTCGCGCTTTGAATAGGCGTCGATGTCCTGTACACCATAGGTCGTAGCTAGTATGTACCTTGAGCCATCCTCAATAATTAGTATCTCGAGACCTTTAGTGAGTAGCTTGTTGTGTTTAACAGAGGCGGCATTGAGTTGGTTATTGGCCTTTGGGAGTACCAGCCTTGGCTTGAGGTCGATTTTTTGAAGTGATTTTTTAATTTTAATGCCAAGAGCACTAAGATTAATACTAGCCTTACCATAGTAGCTCAGTCCAAAGTTTAGTTTTGTGCCAGTGTTGGCTTCCTGTAAAAGCGTCTCTATCTTGATCTGAACTTCGGCTATACTACCTACTTCAGCATAGGCAACTCTGGCAAGTTTTATAGCACCACCCAGGCTGTTGATGTCTTCGATTTGGTCAGTTTGAATCTCAGCTATTTCGTCGCTGATCTTTCTGACATTACCAAAAATTACCTCGGCTTCAGCCAGGCAAAGATCGGTCTCTCTTCCTAGTACTATAATCTGCATATCTACATTATAAACCCAGATACCATATAATGGCGAGCTAGGGTACAATTAAAGTATGCGTTTACGACACTTCTTTTTCTTTTTAGCCATTGTTCTGATATCGATATTAATAATCGTCCAGTTTGGTCAATTTGGTGACTTCTTGTCTGTCATAGTAAATGTTAATATCTGGCTACTTCTGGTAGTGGTGTTTTTACGATTCCTCTACTATCTAACCAATACGAAGTACTTTCAGGTATATCTAAAAAGTTTTGGCTACCATTTGGCATTTAAGCCTTTGTTTAAGGATGTTGTTACCATGAATTTTGCTAATACCGTGTTCCCGACAGGAGGCGTCAGTGGTATAGCCATACTACGTGGACGCCTAAGAAAGCATAAGATTTCGGCACACACATCAACGGTTGCGCAAGCGTTCTGGATGGGCTTTACTGGGATATCGTTTATAGTATTGCTACTAGCAAGTATGTTATTGCTTTTCGTATCGACGAGAATAGAGCAAGTTAGCTTTAGGCTAATACTAGCCGTCTTGCTTTTTATGCTAGTTGGCTCAATAGTCACCATGGCTTTACTGCTCAACAGGCGAGTTGCCGAACGAGCAGTCTATCTCCTAACAAGACCAATAAACTTTATTTTGAGACGTTTTGGTCGAGATTCTCTTGGCAAGCAGCAGCTAGAAGGTCTTTTTGATAAATTTTACGAGACACTACTAGATTTTAAGAGTGATTGGCGTAAGCTGGTAGGGCCTTTTTCGTGGTGTTTTATAACATTAGTTATTGATATAGCTTCGCTTTACATGGTATTTGTAGCTTTTGGTGTTTACCCTAACCCCGGCGTCGTTGCAGCAGCTTTTTTGGTTGCAATGGTAGTGTCTTTGGCATCAGTCGTAACTTCTGGAATCGGTGTTTTTGAAATCGGTATGGTTAGTGTGCTGGTTGGGCTGGGACTGGCATTTGATATTAGTTTTTCGGCCGCAATTGTATATCGCATTATCGCACTATGGCTATTCTTGCCAGTAGGCTTATATTTTTACAAGAAAGCAATGTTCGATGAAAAATGATGCTATTACCGTCAGTGAATTTAACGCTGTTTTAAACCAAACCCTGTCATTTGCTTACCCAGAAGTGGTAGTTGAAGGCGAGGTTTCGGGCTTTAAGGTCAGCCAGGGCAAGTGGGTGTTTTTTGATCTCAAAGATAGCGAAAGTGTGGTTGGTTGTTTTATTACCACCTACCAACTCAAGACCGAGCTCGAAGATGGTATGCTGATACGCGTCAAGGCCGCTCCGCAGCTCACGAAATGGGGCAAATTTAGTCTGACCGTCAGGGAAGTTGAGCTAGCCGGTGAAGGCTCGGTTAAAAGAGCTTTTGAAATGCTCAAGGCTAAGTTCGAAAAAGAGGGGTTGTTTTCACCAGAGCGCAAGCGACCACTGCCAGAATTCCCACAAAAGGTAATGCTTATTACGTCCGCTCAGGCAGCAGCATATAACGATTTCGTCACTATCATCAACGATCGCTGGAGTGGAATCGACATCGACCATATTCAGGTGCAAGTTCAGGGAGCATTAGCGCCAACCCAAATTGTAGAGGCAATCAGCTACACGAACAGTGTTGCTGACGAGTATGACGCGCTTGTAATTATTAGGGGCGGCGGTAGTGCCGAAGATTTACAGGCATTCAATACCGAAGAGGTCGTACGAGCTGTATTTGCATCCGATATCCCATCGATAGTCGCAATCGGGCATGAGGACGACGTATCGCTCGCCGAGCTGGCGGCCGATGTTCGAGCTGCTACGCCAACAGATGCTGCCCGCCGCTTAGTGCCAGATAGGGCCGAAATTCAGACGCGAGTAGCTGGCCTCGCTAGTTCAATGCTTAGCTCGCTAGAGAACAATGTCAGTATCAGCCGAGCCCAGCTCGAAGGCTTTTATCATAGCATCGAGATTCGTTTTAATAACCTCAGATACAATCTGGCAGATGTATTTTCCCGATCCTGTACTGCAATCGATGTCGCATTGAACAACTCTGTGGTTCGACTAGAGTCCAATAAGAAACTGCTTAGCACTCTCGACCCACGGGCTATTTTGTCTCGCGGCTATAGCATTACCAGAATCAACGGCAAGGTCGTCAAATCGCCAGATCAGTACAGCAGTGGCGATACGATTGTGATACAATTGCACCAAGGAAAAATCAGCTTAAAACCAACTGACAAAGGAGATACCAATGACAAGCAACAAACAGCCATTAGCTTTTAAATATTCTGAGGCACTCAAGGAGCTCGAAGCCATCACTATCTATCTTGAGAGCAGTGATGTAGATTTGGATGAAGCCATTAAGAAATTTGACCGTGGTAGTGAGCTAGCCAGCCAAATCGAATCTCATCTCAAAAACGCCGAGAACAAGATCAAGACGGTCCGTTCTAAAAACTAGACAAAATCTACAAAATGTATTATAGTTTAGGTATAAATTATGATGCCAGACTATTTTACAGGCCTAATCAGCCAGTACTCCGGAGCTCTAAATGCCGACCAGTCAGCTCGCTACGCGAAGGCTGTTATTGAGGCGTGGTATTTTACATTGTCATTTGACGACCAAAAACAACTCATCAATCTATTGCCGGACTACTTAAAGCCCAAGAAAAAAGTTTTCTTCATTAAAAAAAATCAGGAAGTTAGCCCCAACCAAGGCGAAATATTTATTTTTAGACTAGTTCAGGATTTATCGCGCTCTAGTAACGATGAAGCTGAGTTTATAGCCCGCGGCGTATTTAAATCACTCAAGGTAATATCCTCTACCGAACAAAATTTTGCGTATTCGAGGCTCTTCACTAAGAAGTTTTCGGAATTCTTCATAGGATCTTAAGGTAGACAATGTTAGATTCGACCATTATGCCCAGTACTATTAAAGAGGCTGATCTAGATGAGTTACTGTTTAACAGGCCAATAAATAATCTCAACCGTAGCAAAATTGGCATACTAGCTTGCCGACACGCAAGTCTTAGGTCAATCAGCGTTGCCTATTCGATACTTATAGCTCTGGGGCACAACGTTTTATTAGTGGCTGATATCGCTCACCAAAACAATCATCTACCAGCTGATATATGGCTATCATCCAAGAGCAAGAGCTACTACGAAAACAGCGATGTCGCTATTCAGGCTCTGATGGATTGTAATGTCATTATAGACTTGGTAGAGGGTGAGCTGAACTCGACGATGGAGCTCTTCACTGAGCGGCTCTTTGATAGCTACGATGGTCTCTATGTCAGTGACAGCCTGAAAGTATTCAAAAATCACAGCTATGGAGGTAAAAAAATAGTCTACAGCAGTCTGCAAAAAATTGCTGACGCCAACCACGTTGCGACTAAGCTAATTGGCATTAACCGAGTTTCTAAGTTGCTGGCAGATGTATCTGAGGAGCTTGCGACGTCAGTGGTAGTTATGAATCACAACCAGCTAATAGCGCTAGAGGCTAGCAAGAGCGATGCTGTATGTGTGGTAAACGCCAAAGATGATATCCGTAAGGTGGACTTCATGGCTATATTCGTGGGCCTCTTGGCTGATCATATTGGAGTCAGTAGTAGCCAATGGCTCAACTACTGTCAGGCTGCAGGATATCTGTACCGAAACCATTACAGCGAATCAAAAAATGGTCCGGCCGATTTAAAAAAGTATCTCAATGGAAAGTTTTAATAATTGCTGGTGCCAAAGGTGGGACTTGAACCCACATGCCCTTAACGAGCACACGATTTTGAGTCGTGCGTGTCTGCCAATTCCACCACTCTGGCTTAAATATTAAGGCAAATATTTATACTTAACTGTAGCTATAATATACAATAGTATCAAGACAAGCAAAAGAGTTATAAAAAAATGAAACATATTAAGCAAAATACCAACCCAGACTATCAACCCATTCCTGCTCACCGACTGCAAGAAGGCGAGGAGGTTAGCTTAGGCTTATCTGGGCATCACTTCGAGCCCGAGCTAAACGCCAAGCATACCACCAGTATAGATACTGCTAAAACAACCCATACCAGAGTTCATCGTTCTGGTGCTCCCAAGCAGCATCGTATCGCTGGTCACGCTAGCGGTGATCTTAATGGACACCTGCATCAGTACAACCAACCAAAAGTAGAGGCCCAGGCTCAGCCACGCATCAATTTGCACCCAGACGCCCGTCGGTCTACCGATGGAGCCGCATCAAAGACGTCTAGGAAGCGGGCAGCACTCAATAAAATAAAACTAATTAGGTCTCATAAGCACTGGCATAATGCCAAGCTTGTAGTCACGACATTAGTAGTCTTTCTTCTTATATTCAATTCCCAGTGGTTTATATCTCAATTCATGTACCTCTTCAATAAGCCCAGCAATAAAACAACCCAAAGCAACTCCGTAGCTCAACCTGCTGCCATAGCTACTCCTGCTGCTGAAGTTGTGGGCCCCACTAACGAAATAATAATCCCCAAAATCGGAGTTACAGCACCACTGGTATTCCCTAAAACAAATGTCGAAGCAGATGTGCTGGTGTCACTACGGTCTGGCGTAGCTCATTATTATGGTACGGCAAACCCAGGCGAGAATGGCAACTCGGTGTTTTTTGGACATTCCAGTAGCGATTGGTGGGAACCAGGAAGCTACAAGTTTATTTTTGTCATACTAGAAAAACTCTCGCCTGGCGATACATACGAAATACACTACAACTCCCGAAAGTATGTGTACCAAGTAGAGGAGACCAAGGTGGTAGCTCCAAACGATTTGAGCGTCCTAAACCAAACCAGTTATCCAAGCTCAACACTCATAACCTGTACACCACCCGGTACTAGCTGGCAAAGATTTATAGTTCGAGCAAAACAAATTGCACCAGCTTATCAAAAACCAAATCAATCAGAATTAATTGCTAGCTCAGTTAGCGCCAGCGAGCAAGCTACGTTACCTTCAGCATCGAAGAGCATCTGGGATCAAATAGGAAGCTTTATAGCAGGACTGACGGGTAGTAGCAAAAAAGATCAGCAAAAGTCTAGCCAGCCAGCTCAGATAAAATACTTACCGGAAGTTAATTAGACCGCCCCGTGGCTCAAGGCTGTAGTAATTTATTTTTCCAGCTATCAAAAATACAATGCTCTTGCTGTCTATCTGGGTTGCGATCTTATAATCCGTCAACGAAGAAGTATTGGGGGGAATTTTTAGTAAGTTGTATCCGTTATAGTCGATTATAAAAAGTCCGTTTGGTTTTTTCAGCAAAATCTGGTAGTTCGTGAGCCAATTTATTTGTCCTGTATCTGTGGCTAAGACACTATAGCGGTCTGTAAATTCGATATCGATCACTCTAAGCTTAGATGCTTGCATAAAAGATAAGAACCTACCATTAGGACTAAAACTCGGTAGCGACGTATCGAGCCCAATTAGTGAGGACAGGTTTTTGCCGTCTTTTTGCCTGTATACTGTCAATCCTTGGTTGTCTGGGCTGGAGACGGCTACCACAAGCTCGTTATTGATTTTGCTAGAGGTAATCTGCATCGGCTTGCTTGTTGCGGGGTATTGATACAAAACCTTACGGTTGCCGCCATCGTAATCATAGCTAACCAAGATCTGTGTCTTGTCGCTGGCACTAAGGTTTTCAAGTGCCAGAATGCTATCTTTACTCAAATTGAATGCTGTAATATCGGAGGCTGGTAGTAGGCTGGGTTTTTTACTATCTGTGTTCACGCGACTCAGCTTTCCAGAATCAAGACTATAAATATCCTTGTTGTTCCTGGGGCTGATTTGGATATTGGTCAGCGGTTGGTTGAAAATCTTATTGAGATTATAAAATTCGCCGGAGCTAGTATTGACCCAGAAATATACAGAGCTGCCGTCGTCATAAGTAGCTCGGGTTGCTAACGAACCACTATCGCTACTAATTAGGATATCGGATTGTTTGATTGGCGTTTTAATTGAGTCATTAACAGGCAACTCGGCTACTTTACGAAGCTCATAATTGGATTTGACCTCGTATATCAAACCGGGATTGTCAATAAATGCATAAAGGTTATTTTTTTCTGGGCTAGACACTATGTCTGTAAAAACCAGATTGCTTGTAACTTGCTTTGATTCGATAACCTTCGGTACTAGTAGGGCATAGTCTGCAAAAGTGACCTCGCCAGCTTTGACAAAAAAGTTAGCCTTCCAGTCGTAGTAACCAGCTAGAGAGTACTCCAGACTAATCGTACCAGTCTTGACGTTTTCGAGTCGATAGGGGGTTTTGTGCGCTGTTAGTTTGGAATCTATTTTAATGCTAGCTCCACCAGGATTGGTACCAAGCAGTGCAAGCCCAGTCGCATAAATTTCACCACGGAATAGGTCTATATTGTAGCCAGAAGCTAGCCCAACGAGCAGGATGGTACCTATCGACACTAGGATAGTACCAATGGTTATGGTCAGCGAAGAGCGTGTCTTTTGTGATATCATATTATTATAGCTTAGACTGTATTATAGAACAGAAAGTCACATAGCTAAACACTTTAATTAAGGAATATAAATTGCAAAAACTAATAATAAATGGCCCCACTAAACTTGAGGGGGTAATAAAAACAGCTGGCAGCAAAAACCACGTTCTGCCAATGCTATCGGCTATGCTACTAACCTCAGAAGACGTTACAATACACAATTTGCCTGCAATAGCCGATGCCGAAGTGATGATTGAGATTTTAGAGCTGTTTGGTGTTCGTGTTGAGCGCACAGGAAGCAGTATTGTTTGTAATGGTAAAGATGCCCAGCCCAAAGTTATACCAGCTGCGCTAACCCAGCGATTACGAGCCTCACTACTAATTCTGGGGCCAGCCTTGGCGCGCTTCGGTGAAGTTGAAATTGGTATGCCTGGTGGAGACATTATTGGTGCAAGACCAATCGATACCCACATCAACGGCCTCAAGTGCTTGGGTGCTAAGCTCGACACCACAACTGATTCAATTAAGCTCTCTGGTAAGCTCACCGGGAACCGCGTAGTCCTAGATGAAATCAGTGTCACGGCTACGGAGAATTTGATACTAGCAGCCGTACTAACTCCAGGAGTTAGTGAAATCAGGATGGCAGCCACAGAGCCGCATATTGTGGCACTATGTGAATTTTTAAATAATCTGGGTGCTAAGATATCCGGCATTAGCTCGCATGTCTTACTGGTAGAGGGTGTTGAAAGTTTGCATGGTGGTGAAGGGGCAATAATCCCAGATTATCTGGAGAGCGGTACATTAGCAATTGCTGCTGCATCATCAGGTGGCAACCTAGTAATAGAAGATTTTATTATCAGTGACCATGATGGACTTCTGAATGTTTTTAGTCGCATGGGCGTTAACTATAAGATCCTGAACGAAAGAAAATTGCAAGTATTGCCATCCAATAAACTTCGCGCGACCAAGATAAGAACTGATATATATCCTGGTTTCCCAAGTGATTTACAGGCCCCGATGGCAGTTTTGTTTACCCAGGCCGAAGGCGTTTCTGAGATCTTTGAGACTATGTACGAAGGACGCCTACAATATCTCTTTGAGCTTCAAAGAATGGGCGCACACGTCAATTTGCGTGATAGCCATATCGGTATGGTTGAAGGACCAACTACTCTTCACGGCACCGACTTAGTATCTTTCGACGTCAGGGCTGGAGCTACTATATTGATTGCAGCTGTCATTGCCCATGGTACAACCACTATCGACAGAATCGAACATATCGACAGAGGTTACGAACATTTTGATGGCCGGCTTAGGGCGCTGGGAGCCAACATTTCAAGAACCAGCACTTAAGCTTTGAGCCTTAACCTGTTAAAATATCTGTATGTTTAATAAACGCATCGCAATAGACTTAGGTACTGCCAACACTCGAGTTTATATACCTAAAAAAGGTTTGGTAGCCAACGAGCCGTCGGTGGTCGCAATTAGCGTTGACGACAACCGTATCTTGGCAATTGGCAACGACGCCAAGGAGATGCTTGGGCGCACACCAGATACTATTGTTGCCTCTAAGCCGCTCCGAAATGGGGTAATCGCTAACTACCGAATCACTGAGGCGCTGCTGAAGTATTTCTTGAACAAAATATCGGGCCATATACGCCTGACCCGCCCAGAGCTAATGATAAGCGTACCGACCGGAATTACATCTACCGAACGTAGGGCGGTAATCGATGCCGCAACAGCTGCAGGAGCCAAGAAGGTCTATATTATTCGAGCACCAGTAGCGGCCGCAATAGGTGCCAATGTACCGATAGCTGCACCGGCTGGCAACCTAGTGGTGGATATCGGCGAGGGCACAACCGAAGTTGCAATAATATCGCTAGGCGGTATCGTGGCCGAGAGTTCAGTTCGCATCGGTGGCGGACGCATTAGCTCGGCGATTGCTGAACATATTAGAAAGCGTCATGGGCTGGTCATTGGCGTTCAGACTTCAGAGGAAATTAAAAAGAAGATCGGCTCGGCCACCGCACTGGATCAGCCCAAAACGATGCAAGTAAGAGGTCGAGATGTGGTCGGCGGCTTGCCAAAAACAATTGAAGTAACTAGTACCGAAGTAACATCGGCTATCAAAGAGCGGCTCGATGAGATACTTTTGGCCGTCAAGGCAGTTCTAGAGCAAACCCCTCCTGAGCTATCGAGCGATATTATCGACCGCGGCATGATAATTACCGGTGGCGGTGCATTGCTTCGTAATATCGACAAGCTAATGACTAAGGTCACAGGAGTGCCTGCTTACATCGCTGAAGATCCTATGCTCTGCGTTATCAAAGGGGCAGGAACAGCAGTAGAGCATCTTGATGAATACATCAGAAGCGTAGTGACAAACAAATGAGTGGTTTATATAAGCAATTATCTCAAATATCACAACGACTGATTGGTATTGGTACTCTTTTAATATTACTCTTGATGCCATTCCATGCTTTTATGAGTATCTATCTTGGTTACCTTGGTGCCGACAGGCTAGTTGTTCAATCCTGGAAGGAAGTTCTAATTTTGACCATGGGATTTTTATGGCTAATATATCAGGCCACTAAAAAGCGCTTGGCTTTCGATCTCGACACGACCAATATCCTGTTTGGATTGATAGTGCTGTTCTCGTTATTTATTACATTTTTTGTTCGACCCAATTCTGAAGCAGTATTATTTGGCATCAAGACTAATCTTGTTGCAATCGCACTCTACTTTATTGCCCAGACCCCACTAGCTAAGCATTCAATACTTAAATCAAAACTACTCTGGGTTGTAGTAATTCCTGGCGTAATAGTATCAATACTGGCAATTATGCAGAGCTTCTTTATACCGCCAGATTTTTTGTCTAATTTCGGCTACAACTCGAGTACCATCAGCCCTAAGCAAATTATTGATGGGTCTATTAGCTTCTTCAGGGCATTCTCTACACTCGGAGGACCCAACCAACTCGGGGCATATCTGGTCGTCCCGCTAGTTTTTGTCTTGGTTTACGGAATACGCAATAAACGATGGTGGCTTTTAGTATGCGGGCTGCCAATTGTAGCAGGAATAGTACTTAGCTTTTCAAGAAGCGCCTGGATTGGCGCTGTAGTAGGAGTTTTAATAGCAATATTTGTATCAATCGATAAAAAATGGAGACTATACTTTACAATAGCTTCGGTTATTTTTATAAGTCTAGCTTCTTTGCTAGTTGCAACCCAAATTAATAGCAATACCGCGATAGAAAATGTACTGTTGCATGGCCGTTATTTTGAAAATAAGATAGAGGGATCCGACAAGGGCAGGCTGGAATCTCTAGCAGCAACTTCTAGTGAGGTTACCAGAACTCCGTTTGGGCATGGGCTTGGATCGGCCGGACCATCGAGTTTTAAGGCTGACAGCCCTGTCATTCCTGAAAATTGGTATCTGCAGATTGCCTACGAAATTGGCCTGCCTGGTCTTTTGCTCTATATAGTAGTTTTTGCTAGCCTAATACGAGACCTCATACGTAGCAAATCTGACTTGCTCGCAATGAGCTTGATGGCGGCGACATTTGCGATATTGGTTATGAACTTATTTTTACAAACATGGGCAGATTCAACACTTGTTCTGATGATGTTTGCCTTATACGGCATATTTAAGGCGAATAGCAAATGAAGATAGCCATAGTACACGATTGGCTCAATCAAAAGGTCGGCGGTGGCGAGAATGTGGTTTTTGAACTGGCCGAACTGTATCCGAAGGCAGATATCTTTACTCTAGTTTATAACCCAAAAAAGTTCGATCAGTACCTCTCCAATAGAACAATAATCGAATCAAGACTGAAGTATTTTCCCGGCTTTTTAAAGAAGAGGCCAAAACTACTTTTGCCATTTATCAAAAATGCTATTGGCAGGTGGTCTTTCGACGAATATGATGTTGTTATAAGTACGTCTTCGGCTTGGGCTAAAAATATAAAGTTTAACAAACCAACAAGACATATCTGCTATTGCTTCAGCCCAGCGAGGATGCTCTGGGATAGCTGGCCTAGCTACATGACAAACCAAAAGCTAGGGCCAATCGGTAGGTTCTACATCACCAGACTAGTATCAAAATTGAGGTTATGGGATTACTATCAGGCCCAAAATGGGACACAGTTTATTGCAATCAGTGATTACATCGCAGGACGAATTAAAAAATACTATCATCGCGATAGCACGGTAGTATACCCGCCGGTGGAGCTGGCCAATTTTGTAGGTCTCAAAACCAAAAAGGAACCTTACTATCTGGTGCTCTCGGTTTTGGCGAAGTATAAAAATATCGAACTCGCCATTAAGGCTTTTCGTGCCTCGGGCCACCAGCTAGTAGTGGCCGGTGACGGCCCCGATGCCCAGCGCCTGCGCGGTATCGCCGCAGGGGCTGACAATATCAGTTTTGTTGGTCGGGTCAGCGATAGTGACAAGGTCAATCTGCTCGCTGGTGCGAAGGGGTTTATATTTTGTAGCATCGAAGATTTTGGCATTACTATGGTCGAGTCTATTGCTGCTGGTACTGGAGTAATTGCCTTGGCCGGAGGTGGAGCAAAAGAAATTGTAAAAGACGGTCAGACTGGCGTATTTTACGATTCACCAGACGAAGCGAGCCTCAATAGGGCGATCGTAAAATACGAAGCGACTATTTTGAAGGCCGGTAGCTTCAACAATAGCTATGTTTTTGATAAATTCAATAAAGATAAATTTAAAAGAGCAATCAGTGAGGCCGTCAATGAAAGATAATAAAGTGTATATTTTGGGTGTCAGAATAGACCTATTGACTATCAAAGAAATTAACTCACGCATAATTGATCAAGCCAAAAAGCCATACCATGCGCCACTTGTTATTTTTAAACCTTACGTCGAGTTTTTGTCGTTAGCTTCCCGCAACAACGATATCAAGGATATTATCAATAGCTCTGATATTAATGTTGCTGACTCTACTGCAGTAGCCTGGTCAGCCAGCTACCTATACGGCCGGCCGGGTATGCGCTGGGGGTTGATATCTCTTTTTAGCAGCTTGGTGTTTAGACTGCAATCAAAGAGTTGGCTAGCTCAGATAGTGCCAGAGCAAATGGCAGGTGTTGATCAGACCATACCGTTGATGAAACAGGCCAATAAAAACCGACTCAAAGTGGGCATAATTGGTGGGCCCAAAGATACTGCAACACTCAGCCACGCCGTTACGAGTAGATATGATGATATTCGGCTATCATGTTGGTCTGGCTTTTTCGACAAATCGAACGAAACAGAAGTTGTCGAACAAATCGCTTCCAAAAAACTAGATATACTTTTTTGTGCAATGGGCTTTCCGAAGCAAGAAAAATTTATCAGTAAGTATAAACGAGTCCTAGGAGCTAAGGTCATTATTGGCGAAGGCGGCAGCTTTGATTATGACCAGCTTGGAGGCACTATTAAGAGATCTCCAGCTTTACTCAGAAGATTGCACTTAGAGTGGCTGTGGCGATTAGCATTGCAGCCGAAGCGTTTGCGTCGGCAGTTTGCTATACCAAATTTCATCCAAAAGGTCTACTCTGAGAAAAAACGAATAAAATAACTTTACGCTTATGTTCAAATAACCTATAATGGTTATATCTAAAAATATACTTATGATTGAACTTAGTAAATGCCCCCAATGTGCCCCAGATGACCAAGTAGTAATAGCTGGGAAAGAGTTTTGTATGCGCTGCGGTACTCCTGCAGAAGACAATAGCTTGATGGAATCTGCGTCAGCAGCAGCAACTTCGGCTAGCAGCTCGGCTGATAGTCTGCAGTCGCCAGCAGTTGCAAAATTCAACACAGCGCCGCCTGCGATTATACCAATCCAACCCATGGGTACAGATTTAACACCAGCTCCAGCAACACCAGCTCCAGCAATACCAGCTCCAGTAACACCAGCTCCAGTAGCTCCAGCTCCAGCAACACCAGCTCCAGCAATACCAGCTCCAGTAACACCAGCTCCAGTAGCTCCAGCTCCAGCAACACCAGCTCCAGCAACACCAGCTCCAGCAACACCAGCTCCAGTTCTAGAATCAACTGGCAGTTCTGTTGCCGAGCTCGATAAAACTATTTCAGAGCTTAGTGCAACTCCTACCATAGCAACTATTAATCCTGAATTACCCCAGGACGCACAATCAACCCTGCCCAATACTGCCGTAACTCTCGACCCGATCAATACAGCAGTACCACCAGGCGTCGTTACTCCAGAGGCTCCTGTAATGCCCGCAGCTCAAGTTTCTCAACCCCTGCCTCCAGCAACCGACGCCCCATCTACAGCGATGCAAAATCCTACAAACCAGCAGCTCAATGCCTCAGACATATACCTGTCAGTAGATGCTCAAGTACCAGCTCCGCTGCTTGCTACGCAGCCGCTAGCTACACCCCCGCTACCTGCCACCAATTTGCCAGCCAGCACTTTACCGCAAGAGCCAATGCAACTGAGCGAGCAAAGTGGAGTATTGAGCGATGCCCAGTTCGATGAACTACAAAACTCACTGGCACCAGCCCCGCCACCAGTAGATAGCTTAGCAGCTGTCAGCAGCCCTGCCCCAGTAGCACCGCCTGAGCCTACTGAGGCGATCAGTCCGCAGCCAGTTGCCGCCCCACAACAGTCTAACGATATTTATTCAAGTCCTATAGCGCCTAGTAATTTAGCCGTCAATTCTGCTGCAATCGAGCAGGTATCAGCTGGTCTACCAGATGCTTCAAATAAGACCTCATCTATCAAGAAAGTACTCAAGCCAGCCAGCGTTGCAGTTAGTATCGTGACGTTATTTATGGTTGGTGCGTACATATGGAAAGTTAACTATCCAAACCTAGCTTTCAAAATAGCTAGTGCTAAAGCCGGGATCGTAGCAACAGTGCCGGGGTATATGCCGAGTGGCTTTGACTTGGGTGGTGAAATACAAACCAACCCCGGATCTATCAGCTACAGCCTACAAAGTAGCCATTCTGGTAAAAAGATCCTAATATCGCAGTCTAAAACCGACTGGGATAGTCAGGCTCTTGCCGAAAATTACGTGGCTCCCAAAGCAGAGAATTACCTAGCCCTACAGGCTCAAGGATTAACGGTATACATACTGGGTAAAAACCAAGCTACATGGGTTAATCACGGAACGTGGTACAAAATCGAAAGTTCTGACTCGTCTCTCGACCAAGACCAGATCATCAGAATGGCTACTAGCCTGTGAGCGACAAAGCCTGGGAAGATCTAATAGACCTCATAGATAGCAAATACACTCTAGACACAACTGAAAAAAGGCAAGAACCCCTCGAAGACAATCGTAAGCTGAGCGAAAATATAGAATCTATAGGTTTCGAAAAAGACAATATCAAGTTTAAGATCGAACGCATTACAGGGCCACGAATAATTGACAAAAAGACATTCTATTCTGGCCAGGGAAGCTCTAATAGAGTCCAATATATCTACGATCCAGAGGAGACCTCGTCAAAAGTAGTTTGTTATAAGCAGTTGCCTGATGGGCACTATAACGAGATATCACCTGAAGATCTAATGATGTCATCTTAATTCTGGTATAATATGGGCTATGAACAAAGCTATTAGAGTACGATTTGCCCCAAGTCCGACAGGTTTCTTGCACGTAGGTGGGGTTCGAACTGCCTTATTTAATTATCTTTTCGCTAAGGCTAGTGGCGGCAAATTCATATTGCGCCTTGAGGATACCGATAGGGAGCGATTTGTAGAAGAAGGAGTCGATCAGATTATCAGCTCGCTCGATTGGCTAGGCCTGCACCCAGACGAAGGTGTTTGGTTTGAGGAGCTGGCAGGCGAGCACGGCCCCTACGTGCAGTCCAAGAGGCTAAATCATTATCGCCAGTATGCTAACGATATGATCAAATCTGGCCAGGCCTACTACTCCAGGACTTCACCTGAGCAATTAGAGGCTTTAAAAAATGAAGCAATGCTAGCTAAGCAGCCTTTTGTTTATAACCACTCAATGGAGCCAGCATCCGACAACGATACCGATACCGAAGGGCTACCTATCAGGCTCAAAGTGCCTACCGGAATCACCAAATGGACAGACGAGGTAAGGGGAAGTTTCGATACCAAAAATGAGCTTATCGATGACTTTATTATTATTAAGGCCGATGGCTACCCAACGTACAATTTCGCTAACGTCATTGATGATTATCTTATGAAAATATCCCATGTTATTCGTGGCGACGAGTTTATCAGTAGTACAGCTAAGCATGCCTTGCTTTACGATATGTTGGGCTTTGGCAGACCTGCGTGGGTACATTTGCCGCCAATTCTCGGCCCTGACGGAACCAAAAAACTCAGCAAGCGCGATGGCGATGTCAACGTGCTCGATTATAAAGCCAAGGGCTACCTGCCAGAGGCACTGCTCAACTTTTTATCACAACTGGGCTGGAACGACGGCACTACTCAGGAGATTTTTAGCCCCGAGGAGCTGATAGCTAAGTTTAGAGTTGACCGTATCCAGAAAAGTCCAGCCGTTTTTGATGCCCAGAGATTAGATTGGATGAATGGCGAATACCTCCGCAATAAGCTCTCTGAGGATGAGTTTATAGAGCATGTTAAGCCATATCTCCCAGAAACCTGGCTAGAGGATCAGAATTATTTCAAGACCGTTCTGAGGCTCGACCGTGACCGCATAAAAAGGCTTGATGAAGCAAAATACATTATGGAAATATTTTTTGAGACTCCAGACGTCGACAAGCAGTTACTTTATAAAAAAGACGATACAAGTGCTGTGACTGCCTGGATAAACAACACAATCACATCCCTCGAGGGCAATCAGTTTACTCACGATAGTATCGAAAAAACCCTTCGCGAGCTAGCTGGAGAGATGAACGTTGGAGCTGGCCAGTATTTTTACGTTCTGCGGGTAGCACTGACCGGCCGTACAGAAGCACCTGGACTATTTGATATATTTGCTACTCTAGGCCATGATGAGTCGCTAAAAAGACTCAAAGCTACAATATAGGTTTATTCCCAATCTAGGGTTCCGCCAGTTTGATACTCTGTCACTCTAGTTTCAAAAAAGTTTTTTTCCTTTGATAGGTCAGCAGCCTCGCTCATCCATGGAAAAGGATTTTTGGTGTGGTACTGCTTTGGTAGCGCAACAGCAGACAGACGCCTATCGGCGACATGTTCGATGTATTGCTTAAAGCCATCAGCATTCATTCCGAATATTCCGTTTGGAAAAACATTCTGGGCGTATTTATACTCAAGCTCGGTGGCTTGCTTTACCAAATCAACCATTCTGTTCTGAAAATCTTCAGTCCATAGTTCTGGCTGTTCTTCTCTGATGGCGTTTATCATATTGATGCCAAAGTTTAGGTGCTGCGATTCGTCACGCATGATGTATTGGATCTGCTCGGCACTACCTACAAGCTTATTCTGGCGCTGAAAGCCAAAAATCACTGCAAAGCTAGAGTAAAAAAAGATGCCTTCTAGGATTAGCGAAAATACACATAGGTTTTCTAAAAACTTTTGGTCGTTCTCGAATGTTCCGGTACGGAAGCTGTCATCAAAAATGCCCTCATTAAAAGTTAGGATAAACTTTGCCTTACTGAAGTGTGATGACTTTTCGCGGTACATATTAAATATCTTTCCGCCATCAAGGCCTAGGCTCTCTACGATGTATTGGTAGGCGTGTGTATGAATCGCCTCTTCATAGGACTGACGAAGCAGGTACATTCGGCACTCCGGGCTGGTGACATGCTTGTATAGAGCTAGCACTAGGTTATTGGCTGCAATAGAGTCGGCTGTAGTAAAAAACCCCAAAGCAGTTTCAAATGCTTGGCGCTCGTCGGCAGTCAACTGGTCTGATTTCCAAAGTTCGATATCGTCTTGCATTGCAATCTCGGTAGGGAGCCAGTGGTTAGCATTGCCGGCCAAATAGGCATCCCAGGCAAAATTATGCTTCATTGGGTGTAATTGTATGACATCGGCATCCTCGCCGTTAATGATTCGTCGCTTATTGATATCGGGCCTAGTTTCGGACATTTTGAGTGACATTATAATACTCCTTTTATTTTAGTTATTTTCTGAATGTTACTGGCCACATACAAGCTTGCTCTTGGCATCGTTACTAGCCTTCAACCTTCACTTCGCTGGCATTGGCATTAGACACTTCGCGTTTATGAGTTGATCCGAATTCGGCAGTATCGACGGTCGACTTTTCGACCTGAGAAATAGCCAGGCTGCGCAGATAGTAAGTTGTCTTTAGGCCCTGGTTCCATGCCGCCATATAGATATCGCTAAGCTGCTTACCACTAACTCCTTGCACAAATATATTAAAGCTCTGGCTCTGGTCAATCCATTTGCCGCGATGGGCGGTGATCTTGACTAGGTTCATTGAATTGATCTCAAATACTTCTTTGTATTTAGCTCGGAGCTTTTCTGGTATTTCTGTAATCTTTTGAATCGACCCGTCGTGAAACTTGATCTTTTTGACCATCGTCTCGTTCCACATGTTAAGAGCCTTTAGATCCTCGATCAGGTAAGAATTGATAACAGTAAAGTCTCCGCTCATGTTTGATTTGACATAGAGGTTTTTGTAGATTGGCTCGATGCATGGGTAGCAGCCGGCAATATTTGCAATAGATGCAGTGGGTGCAATCGCCATTGTGTTCGAATTGCGCATGCCATTCTTCTTAACGTGCGATTTAACGTAGCGCCAATCAAGCTTGCCACCTCTTTTGACATCAATCTTGCGGCCGCGTTCTTTTTCGAGCAAATCAATTGTGTCGGCAGGGAATATACCTCTATCCCACTTTGAACCCTTGAAGCTCTTGTACGCTCCGCGCTCCTTGGCGAGCTTGCTTGAGCCTAGGATTGCATGGTAGCTAATTAACTCCATCGATTCGTCAGCAAACTCTGTGGCTTTTGGAGAATCAAAGTTGATGTCGAGCATATAAAGTGCATCCTGGAAGCCCATAATACCCAGTCCGACAGGCCGGTGCTTAAGGTTAGAGGTTTCGCACTCTTTGGTGGTGTAGTAACAAATGTCGACGACGTTATCGAGCATTCGCATGGCTTTTTCGGTAGTGTCCTCGATGAGGTCCTTGTCGAGCTTGCCGTTTTTGATGTGCTTTGCCATATTGATTGAGCCTAGGTTGCAAACTGCAGTTTCATCGGCCGAGTTATTAAGGGTAATCTCGGTACAAAGGTTTGAGTTGTGGATAACTCCGGCGTGGTCTTGCGGACTACGAACATTGCAAGCATCCTTAAAGGTTATCCATGGGTGGCCGGTTTCAAATAGCATCGTCAACATTTTGCGCCAGAGTTGGACTGCTGGTATACGCTTGAATAGTTTTATTTTGCCTTGGTCGGCCATTTGCTCGTATTCTTCGTAGCGTTTCTTAAAGGCCTTGCCGTAGAGGTGATGCAAATCTGGGGTCTCGTCAGAACTAAATAGTGTCCAGTCTTGATTGTCGGTAACACGCTCCATGAATAGATCGGGCACCCAATTGGCTGTGTTCATATCGTGGGTTCGGCGACGTTCATCTCCTGTATTTTTGCGTAGCTCCAAGAAATCTTCGATGTCTAGGTGCCAAGTTTCGAGGTAGGCGCAGGTAGCACCTTTGCGCTTGCCAGATCGACTAATCGCCACTGTGGTATCGTTCATAATTTTAAGAAAAGGCACAACTCCCTGGGAAGGTATATTGATGGCCTTAATCAGAGAGCCAGTACCTCGGATGTTGGTCCAGTCAGTTGCGATGCCGCCCGAGTATTTGCTCATTAGGGCGTTGTCTAGATAGACCTTAAAGATGTGCTTTAGGTCGTCCTCGACAGTATTTAAAAAACATGAGCTAAGCTGGGGCTTGGCAGTGCCAGAGTGAAACAGGGTAGGGGTAGAAGGCACATAGCGCAGTGTCGAGAGCACATCATAAAAATCCATGGCCCATTTGTCTTGGTCTTTTTTCTCAGCAATCGCCAAGCCCATGGCGATACGCATCCAGAATATTTGTGGGACTTCGAGTCGGTGTCCGCGGCCTTGGGATTGCACAAAGTAGCGGTCGTGGAGCATATCGAGACCCATAAAATCAATTAGTTGGTCACGCTCTGGCTTGATGTGCTCAGAAAGTAGCTTTAGGTTAAAGCCGCTCAAGCGCTTGTCGAGGCGACCGTCTTTTATGGTGTCAGTAATGAAGCTTATAAAGGTCTCTTTGTAGGTTTCGCCTAGATCAACTTTGTTGGTTTTACCCAAGACTTCTTTATAGACCTTACGAAGAAGTAGTCTTGAGGCAAGCTTAGAATAGAGCGGGTCGCGCTCAATTTGAGCCTTGGCACCCATTATCATGCTGTCTTCAAGCTCATCAAAAGTAATGCCATCGTACAAGCTAGCCTTAACAGCCTGAGCGATATCATCGAGGTCAATCACGTCGGCGATATCATCTGCAGCTTCTAATAATTCCTTGACGAGCTTAGCGTAGCTAAAGTTTTCGAGGCTGCCGTCGGGCATTGTCACTTTTAGGTTGCTTTGCTCGAGCTTTTCGGCCGAGCGGGCCGATTCGGCGGCGCGGATTGCTTTGTGGGTCTCGCGGTATAGTATAAAACTACGGACCGTTTTGTAGTGACCCGAGCGCATTAGCTCTTGTTCAATAAGATCTTGCAAAGCCTCGACATCTGGGGCACCCTCTTGAAATAACGCCTCAGCCTGAACAATAACTTCGGTTACAACGGCTGCTATGTCCGCAGGCGTTGCTTCTGTGCCAACCGACTCGCTAGCTTTACCAATGGCAATCTCAATACGAGACCTATCAAAATCAACCATTTGACCGTTACGTTTTCTAATCTGAACAAAACCCATTTCACCCTCCTTGTTGTTGTTTATGTCTGTATCTAGTGTTACAAAGCTCTTGTGCTCCACTATATACAGGCTTTTAGTTATGGTCAACATGTTTTTTTTACTACACTATGGCTGGCTTATGGAATGGCCATAAATTACCAAAAATACCAGCGTGGTTACGGACCCACATACGAAAACACCCCTCTTTGTCAACTCATCGGTCAATAAACTTTTCTTACTAACGATAATACGACAATATAAGCATTGCCGTCTAGACTACCAAAAAGACGTATTTGGTGTTGTGGCTAGTAAAATTGGTCTAAAAATACTATAATACATCTGTTGGTCCCATCGTCTAACGGTTAGGACACCAGATTCTCAATCTGGCAATGCGGGTTCGATTCCCGCTGGGATCACCAGCTTAAATAGCAATTATATTGTAATATTATTTAAATAATATCATGGTAAAATACCATAAAATGAACGAACACGTAGTTTTGGTAGACAATTCAAACCACGCAATCGGCACCGCCGATAAATACCAGGTTCACACCGGCAATACCCCCTTGCACCGTGGCTTTTCGTTGTTTATTTTTAATGCCCGTGGTGAGCTGCTACTGCAGCAACGCTCTCATAAAAAAATCGCCTGGCCCAATGTCTGGAGCAACTCTGTTTGCGGTCACCCAGCTAAAGACGAAACTGCCAAAGCTGCAGCTAAGCGGCGGGCCTACTATGAGCTGGGTATTGAGCTCAAGATAGCCAATATCAAAATGATGATCAAGGACTACCAATATCGATACGAGCATCAGGGAATTATTGAGAACGAAATCTGTCCTGTAATGGTGGCTTTTTATAATAGCGACGATCAGCTACAGCCAAATCCCGATGAAGTAGCCGACTGCAAGTGGATAGCCTGGCAGTACTTTTTGGATCAGCTTGCTAAACCCAATAGCTACTCGGAGTGGTGTCAAGAAGAAGCCCTGCTGCTAGCTAGCTCCGAGAGGTTCAATAAGTTTCTTTTAGGGTAAATAGCTATAGCACAGTTTGCCTTGTGGGTAGCTTAAGAGGTATCATTGAAAGGTAATGCAAGAATTACTCAAAGCAACCCCTTTTATAGTTGGCGCTGCAATTAGCCCAGTGCTTTTGGTTATGACACTATTTATACTATCCAGGCCAGTTGCACCAGCTAAAAAGAGCCTACTATTTTTGCTGGGCTCAGCGGTTACAATTACGCTAATTGGGACGATTATATTTTTTACCACCACCATAAGACCCGACCCAAGCCCTGGCAAGGATTTACTACCGCACATTATTATTGGTTTATTGCTGTTATTTTTAGCATTTAATATTCTTCGCCAGGGCCCCGCCAAAGCCGAGAACAAGCCTCAAAAAAATGATAGCCCCATAAAATACCTAACACTTGGGGCAATCCTAATGCTGACCAACTTCACTACCATTGCGATGGTATTTGCACTAGCCCTGGAGCTACGATCCTCTAGTATCTTGGGTGCCGAAAAAATTATGTACTTGGCGGCCGTAATTATATTCGCATTGCTACCGATAATTTTACCGCTCTTGGTTCTGGCCATAGCGGGCAAAAGGAGTGCCGATATCCTCGAAAAACTCTCCAGCTTTATGCAGCGCTACGCCCACATCGCAACGGCCGTCTTTTTTGCACTAATGGCTGTTTATGTACTACTTAAGCCGTTCTTGTAGCGCTGTCACAACTACCTAGCCAGCGACTAGCGAGGGGCTGTCACAGCCTTGCTTTATGGTGCGTTATGATTACCGGTATAACATTTAAGATGCGCAACGAAAGGTAATATAAACAACTATGAACAATACATCAAAACTAACAATCGCCTCAATCGCCACAGTAGCTCTGTTGGCCGGCGCTGCTGTGCCAGCATTGGCAGCTGTGCATATGCGCCCTAGCAATGTTCAGCGTAGTGGCGTCTCCGAAGAGACCAAGGCTGCAAGCTATAGCGATCGACAAGCACGAGTAGCCGACAAGCTAGACCGCGCCGTGCAAAGTGGCAAAATAACCGCCGATCAAAAAGCACAGATTATAGCTAAGCTAGCCGAAATGCACAGCTACCGGATGTCGTTAAAGGATTTGCCACAACCTGAACGCAAGCAGGCCATCAAATCCAAAAAGGCCGAGCTTAAGCAGTGGGCCATTGATAATGGCATCAACCTTAGGATGTTTGCCGGTGGACACAAATAAGTTTTAGCTATTAGATATAGCAGTTTTTAAAAAATCTAGCCCACAGAGGGCTAGTTTTTTATGCTATGTCTAACCAATTCGAGAGAGGCGAAAATAAATAACAGCTACTTTGGCAAGATTATAATCTGGTTTGTTGGTGTCTGTGCGGTGGTTATTGATTTGAGAGCTTTTTAGGCTATAATATAGCTGTTCAGAGTTCGCCTAGACGAAACTGGAGGTATCAAAGTGTTGGAGCCGAATATGATTAGCCAGGCGGCACGCTATATCTACCCTGGATTAGTTTTGCCAGTCGTGCCTTATTGCGCTAGCGAAGGGCTTGATCCGAGTCTAGTGCCACACCAACTCGGTGCCATAGGCTTCGATTTTGTCAAAATCTTCCAGTTCGAAATCGAGCCAGGGTTTTGCTTCGAACACGTCTTGTCCTACGTAGAAAATCACACTGGGGAGAAGAGATAAGTATCGATGACCTGACTAACTCACCCGAGCTTGCAAGCATCAAAGAGCTGGTTGAGACCAACAGATTCGTAATAACATCATGGGGGGCATTGATACCCCTCTTTGAGGACGATATAGCCGTCCCATACCCAAATACTGTCGAGCTACCGCTCGATATGCGCCTAGATTAATATTATTTACTTCGCTCTTATCTGTATTAAGGGCGATTTTTTATTTAAGGGCCTGAATAATTCTACTTATTTTTGAGTGCTTTTTTTTGGAGTCGTTTTTGGGCTGCAATGCGCACCAGAATATTGAGGCTGGCAGCAATAATACCAACGCCTATCAGCACATAAAATATCGTAAATAGCTTGGTGCCTGGTGTGGTGGGGTGAATATCGCCGTAACCCACGGTGGTAATAGTGATCACCGAAAAATAAACCGCGTCTATCCAGCTCAAGTGCAGGAACCTATGATAAAAGACTGATCCAGTAGCAATAACAGATAAGGCTGTCAGCACCACCCACTTGAAGTGTAGGGCTGTATCAACTGCTTCAGACGATTTGTGTCTAGTCATGACTATAATTATAACCACTAAGCAACTTAAACACCAAATTATTCTTGCTCTATATATTAATTCTTATGCTAAAGTAAATCGTATGAAACCCAAAACGAAACAAGGCAAGAAACTACAGAATTTTAATATAATAATGGGCTGCATACACTTAGTCCAAGCTACAGTGATGCTATTTATCTTAAATTACAGCCTAAAAATACCTATTATCACTAGGTTTTTTGATCAGTCTCCCAACGGCAGCTTTACTGTATCTACTAAAGTTCTGATAGATGTCCCAATAGCAGTTGTAGCACCAGTATTCTTACTTATTTCGGCTCTTTTCCATTTCATCATCTCGTCACCTTTTTATGTACGTCGCTATGAGGCGAATATAAAAAAGGGCTATAACCCTATGCGCTGGATCGAATATTCATTAAGTAGCTCAGTTATGTTGGTCGCGCTACTTATGATGGGTGGTATCAATGAACTCTCAAGTGTAGTGTTTGTTTTTACTCTAAACTTTTTGATGAACATGTGGGGGCTAGAGATGGAGCGTTACAACCAGCTCACCGAAAAGATCAAGTGGTTTCCGTACAACATGGGCGTAATCGCAGGTATAGTACCATGGATTATCGGTGGCCTATACTTCTGGGTCAGCACCACCAATGTCGCCGACAGTATCCCTTGGTATGCCAAGCTAGGGTTCTTGATCACGTTCCTATTCTTCAATAGCTTCGCTATCAATATGGTTCTTCAGTATCTCAAGGTAGGCCGCTGGAAGAATTACGTACATGGCGAACGCGCCTATATATGGCTTAGCCTGATAGCCAAAAGCTCACTAGCCTGGATTCTTGTGCTAGGAACCCTAAATATAGCAGCAAAATAGCGTAATTTTTTGACTCTGTTACGGTGGGCGTTTATGAAATTAAAGCGATAATTATGAATGCTATAATTTGCCCTCAAGCCCAGAAGTTTTATCTTTAAATTGTCTTTAAAAAGTTCGGATATAACAATCAGTAAGCAATAACTACTTTAGTGTGCCGATTTGGTAGCTAGCAAGAATACTATCGGCTCGACTAGAATGTCCGCTTTTCCGGCCACCCTTAGTATTGTAGGCGCTAGTAGCATCCTTACCACAATACATTAGTATTAGGTCAGCTCCGCCAGGGTGCTGATCGATGTAGGCTGTGATGTCGTAGATGTTAGAATTAATAATTAGCCAGCAATCCTTGTAAGATTTGTGCCCGGCTACTTCAGCTATTGAGTATGATTTAGGGCCTGAGCCTTGCGTTGTGGGGGATGTTTGATCATTAGAGGTAGCGCCGCCGGGCTCGCCAGTATTAGTACCAGAGCCAGTGTTAATTCCAGCGGGCGTTGCAGATTCCTTGACTTGTTTATCAATAAAACCCCATATAAACATTGTGCCCATGGTTAGTACAAACAGCATAAACACAATAGCAACTAGTTTTTTCATGCTAGGTAAAACTCCTCGGTGTTAATGTTTTTATTTATTACGCCCATGGCTTTTAGCTGTTCTTTAAGGTTGGTCATCATCAATTGAGGTCCGCAGATCATGAAACTTGCGCCTGTAAGATCGGAGCTAGTCTTAAAGATATAATCAGCCGTCAAGAAGCCATTGGTGTTAGCTGTAAACGGGATGATAGTTAGGTTCGTTTTGAATCTGGCTATTTGCTTGAGTTTGGGCAAGTAGGCTGCTTCTTGGGCGGTTTTTGTAGAGTAATACAGGTCGACCCTCTGGCTATCGTCTAGCGCTTCAGCCATCGCTACGAAGGGAGTTATGCCTATCCCACCAGCAACCCAAATCTGACGACGGTTCAATATTACTTTATTAGAGAATGTACCATAGGGGCCATCAACCTTGATTTTGAGACCGACCTTAGCCTCGGCCATAAGCTTTGTGTAGTCGCCTAATGATTTGATACCAAATTTTATAGCTGGCTCACCAGTATCGGTGCTTGCACCGCTCATACTAAAGGGGTGTGACTGTCCGAGAACTCCATCGGCTTCAGCCTTTATAAAAGCAAACTGGCCTGGTAAATACGCCATAGGCTTGCCAATTGGAGTCAGCTTTAACTCATAAATATCACCAAAACTCGTTACGCTAGCTAGGCTGTACTGATAGTATTTCGAAAAGTTACCGTGAAAAATCGAACGGTAAACATATACAACTCCTGCCAAGATTATCAATCCAAAAATATAGGCTTGCAGAGCTAACAGCCCAGAGTTAATACCTAGGTCGCTTGAGCCTACAAATATGGCGTGTATGCCACCAAAGAACAATAAGAGACCCAGTAGTCGTTGGGCTAATACAAATCTTTCGTATTTGACGTTCATATAAAGTGTGACCAGCATCAAGGCCGACATACTAAATAGAGTTATCGAGCCTAGGGCAGAAAATGGCGAGGCAAAACTTGGTTTCAAAAATTCAAAAGCTGCCATCGGTGACGAAAGAAAGTACCGATACGCTATTGCTACCGGATGAATTAGCAGTAAAATATAGGCTAACGAACCTATGATATGGTGCGCTCGGTAAGTATTGTCGAGGCCCATAAAGAGCTTGTTGTATATCTTAAGACGGGCACTCAAAATAACATTCCAGGCAAATAAAGACATTCCAGCCAGGCCGGCTAATCTACCGATGTTATCAAATATTAGCTTTGGTGTATTCCATTGTGATGGCATCGCAGCTAGCCACAAAGCAACGGGGATAATTGCGACCAAAATTGTTATAAGCCAGCCAAGGTTTGTGTATCGATTGCGCATGTATTAGATCATTATATCAGATAGTAGCCTCTACCAACTACGGCTTTGGGGTGTATTGTTTATCATATCGCTATTGCTTGGTGGTATAATTGTATTTGTATATTTTACAGACCTAAAGATGTAATAAGGATTGCTTTAGTAGAAAAATATAAACCAATCACAAAAGGAGTACCAAATGTTAGAAAGATTACGAAACTTTTACAATAAGAACCGCATATCTGGTCAAAAGGTCAATGCCGAGCAGAATATCAGCAAGGCCAGCCGCGACAAAGAAACTGAAGAAACCTCGGAAGAAGTTTATAGCACCAAACAGTCCGAAGAAGATAGAAAAAAACCTCAGCACTAGCAAATGCCCTAAGCGAGCATTACAATTGACTTCTAAGCATATTTATGCTATTATATAGCTTCCAAAAAATCTTTGGATGTACCTACCATAGAGGTGATAAAGTGATAGACATCTATGAGGCCATAAGAGAAAAGCAAGTAGTACGAAATTTCATCGTCTTTGTAGGCGAGGGAGTCGACTGGGAATCCTCGGTAACCGAGTTGGAAGCACTGCACGCCAGGGATATACCACCAAAGTTCGTCATGATCCCCAACTCAGACATACCGGGGATCGATGAGCACGGCGAGGATGGTCACCATGACATCTACGGTGCACTGTTCCACCACTTCGAGCTAACTGCAGCTCAGAAGAAGCTCTGGGAAGAAGGGCTGGTTGGTGACAAGGACTATGTCGACCCAGCCCAGCTGCTGAAAGCGGAACTGGACGCCAAGCATGGTATCGACCCGTTCAAGGTCTATGCCATGTCGTATCAGCCCCACGAGGGTTGCGACCATCTCGATGAGGAAGACGCCAATGGCGAATTCACCGACTGCATCGGTCAGTTCTTGACTCAAGTCTTCGCACTTGGCAATAGAATCAATGCCATTTCGGCATAGAAGATTATTTAAGCAGTCTGGCAATAGCTAGAGTGCACCAAGCCACCCTGAAATATGGGTGGTTTTTATTTTACAAACAGAAGTAAGAGTATATAATACAGCTATCGAAACCCACAGCACCTCATACAAAACAAATCACAAGCAACTGAGCCAAAGGAGGCGATGTGTCTGGAGATTACAATAAAGCACTGCAGGCCTCTGAGGCCATCAGGGCGACCTACACCCGTGAAAAGCTAAGTAAGAGCCCGACGCTGGTGGTCGAGTACTACCAAGCGCTCATTAAGCTCAGCGACAGCGGTGCACTAACGCCCAAGCAAGCCTGCTTTTTAATTGCCGATACGCTCGATCTGGAGTCAATTAGGCGCAATTACGACATCGAGTCTATTGCTATCGATGCTGGCTTACTTGAGCTTCCAGACAGGCATATCGATGGCGTGCCAGCCGAACGCTGGGAATTACTCAAAATCTGGATAGCCGAAATGCCATCCAATTATTAATAAGCTGGTTATAACGACCAGCTTATTTTACTTATAGCTTTTCCTGAAGTAGCTATCAAGCTGCACAGAATCCCTTACTGCTTATGCATTTTCTATTGAATATCACATAAGCTGGTGCTAAGATTTAAGTATGATAGTTAATACAAACCTACTCTGATGGATATCAATAGGTTCACTGGAGATGAATCAAATGGCCTCGCACTAGCTTCTATTTTGCTAAGAGCCGAGGAAGATGCCGCCAAGAATAAAGAATTACAAGAAGAAATAGCGGATCTACAAAAAAGACTTGATCTTGATGCATTCACTGGGCTGCTTAATAAGCAGGCGTTTAACCGTGAGCTGGGTAGAAGAGTAGATATCAGCATCACAACTGGTGAACCTGTGGCGCTGGCCTTTCTAGATATCGACTTTTTTAAGCAAGTTAATGACACTCTTGGCCATGATATAGGAGACGAGCTAATACTAGCACTTTCAACTAGACTTAGAGATGGCGATGCATACGTAATCGGACCTACCGTCCTCCATAGCACTGACCCAGCAGGCTCCAGGCAAGGAAGGCTTGGCGGCGATGAATTTGGAGTTCTCGCATCGCTTACGCAGAGAGACCAGGATAGAGATACCAACAACACCCCGCTGTCACCCGAGCAAAGATTTGAGGGATTTAAATCTCATATCTTGAAGCTGTGCCAAGAGTTTATAGGAGCTCATCCTGAGATTAAAAAGATGGTACCAGGTTTTGATATAAGCGTTGGTTTTGCTAGCTCCACGGGCATCGAGGGCACAGCTACATCCGAAGCTCTAGTCAGAGCTGCAGATCAAGATATGTACAAAGCAAAAGGACGCAACAAAGCCAACCCCAGTTAGTAACCACTAGGCTACTTAAGGCTGCTTACATTATATTACTTTTATTGCAGAATGAGCTGTTCTAGCTGAGATTGTGTATTGATTAGATTTAGAGTTATTAGACACTAACGACTAACAATGTAGTATAGTAGCTATAATATGAATACCAACCTCCCCAATTACGCTTTTATTGATAGCCAAAACCTCAATCTCGGCATTCGATCGCAGGGCTGGAAACTCGACCACCGCAAGCTGCGTCTGTACCTCAAAAACAAGTACAACATCGAGAAAGCCTTTATATTTATTGGTCATGTTACCGACAACCAAAGCCTCTACGACGAGCTCGAGCAGGCTGGTTTTATAATGGTTTTTAAGCCAACTGTTGGCTATATGGAAAACGGCAAAGAGATCGTTAAAGGTAATGTCGATGCCGAGCTAGTTTTACATGCCGCCGCCATTGAGTACAACAATTACAATAAAGCGGTCATCATTACCGGCGATGGCGACTTTAATTGCCTCATCGAATATTTGAGCCAAAAAGGCAAATTGCTTAATCTTTTAGTCCCAAGCGACAGGTTCTCGAAATTACTAAGTAGCCACACCAAAAAAATTGTCAAAATGAGCGAGCTACGTAGTAAGCTCGAGCTACGGGCACGAAAGCGCAAGCCGACACCCGCGAATACTCCGAATCCGACTCCGAATCCGACAAGCACTGCTGCGCCGCAAGACCAGCCAAAGCAGCCTTTCAAGCCTAATAACCAACCTAAACCCCAAGATAATATTCAGAATACGCCTCGATAATTTAATTTAGTTTAATTTAAGCAAAAAAAATAACCAGGAGTAGCTTTCGGTCGAAACCTTTGGCCTGCCTGGTTTGGTGATATATCCAATATACCAAAAGGCATAAGCAAGGTCAATACCCGCTTGCAATAACTGCTGTTTTTTAGGCTCATTAAAAAAAGAATTACCATCCTTCCTAACATAAGTAGCCTTTTTTAAAGCTTATGATTGCTACAATCAAATCATAAAAGTGCTACAATCAAAGCATAAGGGAGTATGTTACGTATGAATATCTCAGACAAAGTTTTTGTAGTTACTGGCGCAGCTAGTGGCATCGGCAAAGAAATCACCATGGCACTATTGGCTAAAGGCGCCAAGGTCGCGGCCGTAGACCTCAAAGAAGAAACTCTAAAGGAGCTTAGTGAAGAGCTAGGCTCAAATAGCAAAAACATTAGTACCCACGCCCTTAGTGTTGCTGACAAAAAAGCCGTCGAGGCCTTGCCTGGCGAAGTTATTGCCAAGCTTGGGCAGATCGATGGCGTTATTAATAATGCCGGTATTATTCAGCCTTTTGTAAAAATCAACGACCTAGACTACGAAGCAATCGACAGAGTAATGGGTGTTAACTTTTATGGCACACTCTATATGCTAAAAGCCTTTTTACCAGTACTCCTCAAGCGGCCCGCAGCCCACATTGTAGACATCTCTAGTATGGGCGGATTTTTGCCAGTACCAGGGCAGGCAGTTTATGGCGCATCGAAAGCCGCTGTAAAATTGCTTACCGAAGCCCTTCAAGTTGAGCTAATTGATACCAACGTCGGTGTGACGGTAGTATTTCCGGGGGCTACAAGTACCAATATAACTAAAAATTCTGGTGTCAAATCACCCATTAGCGAAGAGGCCGCCAAAAAAATCAAGATTCCGACCCAGTCGCCAAAAGATGTAGCTAAATTAGTTATTAAGGCCATCGAAACCAATCAGACACAGGTTTTTGCAGGCAAAGACTCGAAGTTTATGAACCGTCTGTACCGCCTCAGCCCGAGCTACGCCACAGGCCTGATTGCCAAACAAATGAAGTCGCTACTTAAGTAGCTCGCAATTTGATACCTAACATTAGTAAGTCAGCTATTATTTAGTACTAATAACAAAAGCAGCGAATATAATTATCCGCTGCTTATTGCTGTTAGTTATTGTGTGGCGGCAGGAGTGGTTGGAGTCGTTGTTGATGCTGGGGTAGTCGTTGTTGATGCTGGAGTAGTCGTTGTTGATGCTGGAGTCGTTGTTGATGCTGGGGTAGTTGCTGCCGTTGTACCACAGGTGATCTTATTGGCTTCTTCTTTTGAGACGACGAACATTATTAAGCTTATCATCTGGTCGGTATCACCAGCTTTCGGTCTTTGCAAGACAATATCGAAGTGATTAACTGGGTTGTCTGTAGTAAGTGCTAATAGTGTTTTCGAGAACTGATCAGGATTTTTTAAGAGCCCGTTGACGCCTAGTGAGTACTCAATAGCGATTACTTCGCTGTTTCGCACATCGAAGATTGGGCCGGCAGGGATGTTTTTGGGCTCAATATACTGCTTGCCTCGACCAGGAATACATTCGTTAAGCACAATAGCCTCTTTGGGGAGGTTGATCGGCTTAGCGACCACTACAGCCACTTTGGCTGTTTCTTTATTTTGCTTGCCTATTAAAAACGCACCAAAAGTCGATGCTGCAAATAGTGCTAAAATCGACACAATTATTAATATTTTGTTAATATTAGATTTTTTAGGTTGCGGAGCCTGATTCATGGGACCTGAGCTTATGGGGCCTGCACCGGCATTGCCGATGTTGTTGTTGTTGTTATTATTATCCATAAGCTTTATTATAGTAGTATGTTTACTATTGTCAACAGCTATAATCAAAATAAGCAATACAACCCGTTGCGGGCGTTATTGGCTTCTATATTATTGTCTCGCGCTGCAGTAGAACCACGAGTGCAAACTTTAAAGCACAATACACTATAATGGCGTTCCATTTACTACCCAGACTCAAAATTTCCTCAAAGGTATTGGTGTTTTTCTTATTCGTTTCATTATTGCCACTACTGGTAGTGAGTGTTGTTCTGGTGGGTCGAGGGCGAGCCTTGCTGCTAGACGCCGCCATAACCAAGCAAAAGGTGGTAGCCACTAGCACCGCCGATAAGGTCAATATTTTTCTTGATGACCGTATCAGAGCACTGGTATTGGAGTCGAAGTTACTGGCCCTAGCTAAATCCGAGCCTGCACTCACTAGCAAAGATTTCGCAGCACTCATTAAACAAGATAAAAGTATTCAGGAAGTTATACTTTTGGATCCGAAAGGCGTGCAGGTAGTAAAGGTCGATGCCAACGGCTCAGATTTTAGTACTCCCGACCGCTCATCGTCTGATTCGTTTAAAGCCGTCGGTTTTTTGGAGGGGAGGTATTTTGTAAGCTCCGTTAGCTATGGTCAAAATAACGAACCCTCTATCACCATAGCCGTACCGATATTGCCTACCAACCTCAGCCAAGCTCAAGACGAAACTACTCGTTCGGCGTCCAGCCCCAAAATAACTTCCGATGTTTTTCTTGGTGTTATAGTAGTCAAATACAATATCGGCGATCTGTGGCAGTCGGTGCTCTCGACAACTATCGGCAAAGGTGGCTATGCCTATGTGGTCGATAGCCTTGGCAACCTCGTGGCGCATCCCGATAGCAACTATTTGGCAAAGAACCAAAAAATAGCCGATGTTGAAGCCGTCAAAAACTATATCAATGACAATTTCGAAACCAAAATTACCACCTCTGAGCAGGGTGTAAGCGTCGTTAGTACCCCTACCAAACTATCTAGCAATAGCTGGGCAGTAATAGTTCAGGAGCCAGTTTCGAGTGTTTATTCGGGTATCAACTCTTTTATTGAGCTCTCGGTAATTATTATTGTATCCTCGGCGCTGTTTGCAATCGTCCTTAGTTTGATATTCCGCAAACAGCTCCTCGACCCCATTAAGCAGCTGCTTATCGGTACCAAAAAGATCTCCGAAGGTGACTATAGTTATACCGTTAAGGTCAAATCTAACGACGAGCTGCGATATTTGGCCGAAACCTTCAATAGTATGTCGCAAAATATCAATAAGCTCGTTGGCGATCTGAAAATCAAAAACGCCGACCTCGACAAAGCAACCAACCAGCTCAGCGAGGCCAATGAAAAACTTCAGCAAGCCGATACCACCAAGGACGAGTTTATATCGATGGCCTCGCATCAGCTGGGCACTCCACTGGCCACCATCGAGGGCTACCTGAGTATGGTCAACCAAGGTTACTACGGTCCGCTCAACGAAAAGCTGGCCACGACAGTCAATAAGGCCCTCGGCCGCACCAATGTCATGAAAGGCTTACTGGCCGACTTTTTAGATGTCAGCCGCATGACGGCCAATAAGTTTTATCTCGACATCGAGCCAACTGATTTTAATAAAATCATCGCCGAAGAGGTCGGTGCCCTAAAAGCCTCGGCTGCCGAAGCCAAGGTCGAGCTAGCTTACCACGCCCCAGAGCAGGTACCACCGCTAATGAATATCGACGAGCATAAAACCCGCCAGGCCGTAATGAACCTCATCACCAACGCCATCAATTACACCAAGGGCGGTAAGGTCGATGTCTTTTTGCGCTACGATAGTGTTAATGCCCAGTACACCGTGGTCGATAACGGCATCGGCGTGCCAGACGAACAAAAGTCGAAGCTATTTAAAAAGTTTTATCGTGCCGATAATGCCAAAGAGACCCTACCAACTGGCACGGGCTTAGGTCTATACCTAGTTAAGCGCGTCGTTGAAGACCAGGGCGGCAAAATTATCTTCCATAGCGAAGTCGGCAAGGGCTCGACCTTCGGCTTTGTACTGCCTCTTGATACTAAGCTGCCGCTTGGGCAGTATCTGGCGCCGTCCAATAGTGCCGACGAGTCGGCTTGAGGTATGAAGCGCGCTGCCTTGCCAAACTAGCTATTATGAAACTATCTATTTTTGGGGCCAGTGATAAAATCGGTGGTCATACTAGCCTATTAATCTACTAACCCTTTTTTAGCTTTTTTGCAATTTGCTAGGTACAATATAAGTATTACAATGTAACAACCAAAAGAAAGGCCAATACCATCAAAAAATTCGTTCTACCCAAGCTCAAATACGCCACTAACGCCCTAGAGCCAATAATGTCTCAAGAAACTATTGAGTATCACTATGGCAAGCACCACCAGGCCTATATTGATAATCTCAATGGTCTTATCGAGGGTACAGATCTTGCCGAGCTGCCAATTGAAGAGGTTATTGTTAAGGCCGAGCCGGGCCCAATTTTCAATAACTCCGCCCAGGCTTATAATCATAGCTTTTACTGGCAGTGCCTGACCACGCCGCAAGGCGAGGGCAATGCGCCATCGGGCAAGCTAGCTCAGGCCATAGACGAAGCTTTTATAGATTTTGCCACCTTCAAGACTCAGTTTAGTGAGATGGCCAGCAAACATTTTGGCAGTGGCTGGGCCTGGCTGTTTGTTGGCAAATCCGGCAAGCTCGAAATGCTTGCTATGCACGACGCCGGCACACCTATTCAAGACGGCCTCAAACCACTCCTTGCCGTAGATGTCTGGGAGCACGCCTACTACATCGACTACCGCAACAAGCGCCCGGATTATGTCGCCGCTATCTGGCAAATTATCGACTGGAAGTTTGTCGAGTCTCAGTACGACGCTACCGCGCCCAGCTCGCTGATGCTCCCAGAGTAGCCATTTCAAGAATATTTCAGCCCCAAGTCAGCTATTCGGGAACATAATGTTAGTGCGCAATAAAACAATGCGCCTAGCGCCGGCAGGCGCGGAAGGCGTATAATTTAAGTCATGAATAATTTCGAGATGAAATGGGTCGAATCGAATAATATATTAAAAAGCGATAGAGCATACCAAGTAAGGCAAGTTTATGTCTGGGCGATGGACAAAAACAAGGAATTTTTAATCGTTTCAAAGGACGGGAACAATTGGCAGTTGCCGGGAGGCAAACCCGATACGAACGAGCCGATGGTGGCGACAGCTTGTAGGGAGATGCTTGAAGAGACAGGCGTCAATATTAGCGATCGTATTAGAGATTTAGATTTTTTTGGATACTACAAGGTTAGAGATTTAAGCACGGATAGCCATCCATTTTTGCAGGTTAGATTTGCCCTAGATATGCAAGGTAGCAATGCCCTAAACTATTTTCATACGCGCAATGAGGATCACAATCAGCAGCAGAGTGAAACAATCAAGCACATCAGGCTTGTCGATGGAGCAGAGGCAGTACAATTAATACCCTGGCTTTCAAGCTCAGGCGAGTACAAGTACCTCAAATTGTATAACTTAATCTAGCATAATAAGTTTTGCAGTTTGCAAGGACTTTCCTTGCAAAACTAAAAAAGCGTATAATTTGAGCTATGAATATATACCTAGACATAGACGGCGTACTGATTAAAAATGATTCTACGCTGGCCAATTTTGCCCCAGAGTTTATTGAGTATGTACTTACCAAATACCCAGACAGCACCTACTGGCTTACCACTCATTGTCAGGGTGATGCGAGCGTGCCAATGCGCCGGCTGGGCCACATGTTTGAGCCCCGCATAGCTGAGCTAATGCTAGCAATCAAGCCAACTAGCTTTGATCACGCCAAGACCACGGGCATTGATTTTAGTAAGCCATTTTTATGGTTTGACGACAATGTTTTTGATTTTGACAAAGATATTCTCAGAGAAAATAACGCCTTAGATAATCTTATAGATGTAGATTTGCTCAAAAACCCAAATGTCTTACAGCAATTTATTTACGACTTTCCTACTATGAGCCCACACGCTAGCGCGTGATGGTGGGGCGGGGTATAGTAATTATATGAAAGAAGATAATGACTTTGATTCTGCCAATGAAAAAACTCAAGCCCTCAGAGACAAGTATGGCAGGGCTGAGCTGCCAAATGATGCCCTAAAAGTACTTCACTACTACCAAGACCTCATTGCTCTGGCTCAAGATGGCCCAATCACCAGTAAAGATGCTGCCTATCTTATAGCAGATACTATGTGGTATCCGGCAGTAGATAAACACCCTGGCCTTGAGGCTATAACAGGTGATGCCGGTGAGCTAGAATTGCCAAATGGCCACATAAGTGGAGACCCGGCAGAGCGCTATAAGCGGCTAAGTGTGTGGATACAAGAAGAAATCGATATTATCAACAAGGCTAAGGG
>JBAXPC010000003.1:0-43085 GCA_037132395.1 bacterium
TAAAAGCCGGCAAGTGTGTGATTTATGTAATGAGCCGCGATCAAAGAGTTCACGATAACCATGCTTTGTTACGGGCTCAGCAGATTGCGCTCGAGAACAAGCTTCCTCTAGTTGCTGTTTTTAACCTTTTATCAAAATCAGGCGACAGAGCCAGAGAACATTATCAATTTATGATAGCCGGTCTTAGGCTAGTTGAGTCAGATCTCAGAGCGCACGATATTGAGTTTACTCTATTTTTTGAAGATCATGCCGCGGGACTTCTGGAGCAGTTAAATAAATTGCAACCAGCCGCCATAGTTTTTGACTTTAGTCCGCTAAAAGGTCCTATAAACACCAAGAATTATATCGCAGATAATGCTGATTGTAGTGTAGAGGAGGTTGACACTCATAATATTATCCCAATCTGGATAGCCTCTGAGCATGAAGAATTTGCTGCCCACACCTTCCGTAGGAAAGTGCATCTAAAGCTTATAAATTGGCTTGAGGAGCCACCAAAACTTCTTAAGCACAGTATTGCAATGAAGCCAAGCCTGAAAGCTGATTGGGATCGCGCCGCTAAGATTGTGCAAAAAATAGATACAAACGGCACGACTGTTAATTATGAAGCTGGGTCGGAAGCGGCTTTGGCTCATCTTAAAGGATTTATTAAAACCCGTCTAGCCGGCTATGCTGGTGACCGCAATAATCCTAACATCGATGGACTAAGCGGGCTTAGCCCTTACCTACACTATGGTCAAATATCATCCTTGCGAGCAGCTCTTGAGCTTACCCATAACCACACTCCGCTACTAATTAAAGAGCCGCGATTAGCTAAATATGAAGGCCAGCCAACCATTGGCGATAGTATAGATGCTCTACTCGAAGAGCTTATAGTACGCAAAGAACTGGCCGACAATTATTGTTATTACAACTCAAACTATAAAAAACTCGCAGGTGCTAAAGACTGGGCCAAGAAGACTCTTGCTGAGCACGAACACGACGAACGCGAATACCTGTATAGCCTAAAAGAGCTTGAAAATTTGAATACTCACGACGGAGCCTGGAATGCCGCCCAATCGCAGCTCGCCAAAACTGGCAAGATGCACGGCTACATGCGTATGTACTGGGCAAAAAAAATACTCGAGTGGAGTGAAAGCCCTCATCAAGCAGTAGAGCATGCCAATTATCTCAACGACCATTACTCAATCGACGGCGGCGACCCCAACGGCTATGTGGGTGTGCTATGGTCGATTGCCGGCTTACACGACAGAGCATGGTTTAGTAGGCCAGTATTTGGAAAAATTCGCTACATGAATTATAACGGCTTAAAGAATAAGTTTGATATCAAGGCTTATGAGGCGAAGTGGACTAGTGCTAGCTCAGACCAATCAAAATAGCTCCGAGCACCATTATGGCAGCACCCTTGAGCCTAAAGAGTGCTCGGTTTTCCTTTAGTACAAAATAGGCCAGAATTACCGCAAGCACCGAGCTTAGTCTTTTGATTGATAATACATAGGTCACTAGCGCGGTTTGAAGGGCTAGTAGTTGAAGGTAAATGGCCGATATACTAAAAAAGGCCGAAGCCAGTAGCAGCAGCTTGTTGTCTTTTAATTTCACCAACTCCCGTCGTCTCTTAATAAGCACTATCGGTAGTAAAAAAATAAATATAAAAAAATAAACGTAAAATATCCAGACTCCCAAAGCAGTAATCTTTAAGCCGCCTTTATCGAAAACTGAAACTAGGGCATACAGCGCCGCAGCCAGAACTCCCAGTAGTGCAGGTTTATAGCTGACTATTCTCTTTGCTATTGAGCCGATTGTCTCGTTTGGGTTCTTGTCTAGCAAAATACCACCCAACACTATCAGGACTATACCAATAAGGCCAAGGGGGCTAGGAGTCTCTTTGAGGAAAAATATAGCAATTATTAGTATTAGCAGAGGAGTAATGGTCTGGATTGGGGCAATCAGCGAGAGGTCTCCTTTGCGGAATGACATCAGCAGTATTACGCCTGCCGCCGCCGTAGCCGCCGCTGTAATTATCAACAGCAACAACAGCTCACTACTGACTGGGAATAGCTTTTGGCTAGTAACGACGGCAAGTATCAAAAAAGCCAAAGTACCAAAACCATGTATGAACAACGATACCGACATGGGATCTTGCTTTTTAGAAATAAGCTTCTTATTAGTAAGGCTTGCGATACTATCGCTAAGTGCGCACAATAGAGAATATACAATCCACATACTATCAATAGTACTTACAAATAAACATAAGAGCAAACAGCAAGAGCTAGTAGCTAGGGTTAATTAAGGCCCCGGTAATCCCGGAGCCTTTAAAAAAATAAAGGTTAAAAAATTATAACTTGCTGCGCTCGCTCCACTCGTCAATATCTTGAGACCACTGCGTGGTGTTGTCACAAATCTCACTGAGAGTTGCGATGCCTATATTCCACGGTGGACTCTTGAGGCTAGCTGAGCATATGCGGGCTTCCATAAGGAACTTTCCTTGGCCTGGCTTATTGCTGTGTTGGGCCAGCAGCTTTTCGATTGCAATAAACTCTTGTAGGATTTCAGCGAGCATAGTAGCTTGGTAGCTGGTGAGTTCGCCTAGCAGGTCCGTGAATTTCATTTTGCTCCTATGTTTTTTTGAGGTACGGATATCCTTAATATACAACTTTTTACATAAAAAGCAATAGCTAGGAGTGAGCATAACCAAACATAAGGTATAATGATAAATAATGAAATCAATCAAACAACAGCTCCAAAGCCTACCAACTACACCAGGTGTCTACTTTTTTAAGGATAAAAAAGGGCACATTATTTATATTGGAAAAGCCTCGGTACTCAAAAGGCGAGTCAGCTCGTATTTTGCTAAAAACCACAAAGACCAGAAAACTCCACTGCTGGTCAAAAATATTGCCGACATTGACTGGATAGAAACTTCTTCAGAGGTAGATGCCCTATTCCTGGAGGCAGAGTTTATAAAGCGTCATAAGCCTCTGTATAATGTCAGAGAGAAAGACGACAAGAACTTCATATTTATCCGTATAACGATGCAAGAAGACTTTCCTACGGTAAGCTTAGTCCGCCGACCGGCCGACGACAAGTCGCGCTACTTCGGGCCTTTCGTACAAAGCTATGGTGTGCGCCAGGCCTTAAGATACCTGCGTAAGGTTTTCCCATATTTTGTTAAAGACAAACACAAATACAGCTCCAAGCTAGAATACCAAATTGGCGTGCTCCCGAAGCCAGATATATCGAAGTCCGACTACCGCAAGCAGATAAGAAAGCTGGTGCTGGTTCTAGAGGGCAAAAGTACCCAGCTTATCGATCAGCTACAAAAAGACATCGGCAAATTATCTAAAAAACGTAGCTATGAAGAAGCCGCAGAGCTCAGGAATCAATTCTTGGCTCTGAAGACATTAAATAGCAGAGTTATCTTTGGGGGAGAAGAAAAAATTACCATCGGGGTAGACTCGGCTCTTTTTGAACTCGCGCAGCTACTAGAGCTCAAACAATCCCCACGCCGAATCGAATGTTATGATATCAGTAATTTTGCTGGCGGAGACAGCGTCAGTTCGATGGTGGTATTCTCTGATGGCTTACCAGACACTAAAGCTTACAGGCATTTTAAGATGCGAACTCGTGGCCCAAATGATTTTGCAATGATGCAAGAAACACTAACTAGGCGGTTTTCGGAGCGCAATAAAGCCTGGCCAAAACCTGATTTAATTATAGTAGATGGCGGCAAAGGCCAGCTTTCGAGCTCCAAAAAAACCCTCGATAGTATGGGCGTAAAGGTTTTGGCCGTAGGCTTGGCAAAACGCTTTGAGACGCTAGTAGTTGATTCTGAGGATATTAGCCCGAGTATCAGGCTGCGCAAAGAAGGGGGCTATTATATGTTTAATTTTGAAGCTAATTCGGCGCTTCTTCACTTGCTGCAGCGCGTTCGCGACGAGGCCCACCGTTTTGCTGTTGGCTACCATACCAATCTCAGAAATACACGCACCAAACGCTCAATACTGGACGATATAGACGGAGTCGGACCAGCCACACGCAAAAAACTTATTAGGGCCTTCGGCAGTGTGGTTGGTATAAAACAAGCGTCCCAGGCTGATATTGCCAAAGTTGTAGGCGATTCTAAGGCCCAATCTATAATTTCTCAGCTACAGCAATAACTATCATCTTATCTGTTAATATGCTAAAATATAGCTCGTGATTAAAAGATTTTTATTTACATGGCTAGCAAACTTTATAGGTTTATTAGTGGCCTCCACGCTGCTAAGTGGTATCAATGCCGATAGCCTGTGGGTGGTAGTAATAGCCAGCCTGATATTTGGTATTATAAACGCAGTCCTAAAGCCGGCGCTAGTGATATTGAGCCTACCTTTTATAGTAATAACTTTTGGCTTTTTTAGCTTAGTGATCAATGCAATGTTACTTTATTTCACAAGCGCCATCTACAAGCCCTTCCATGTTACATCTGTTATGTCGGCGGTGGTAGCGGTTATTGTGGTTTGGCTTGCTAACTACGCCCTGAGCTTTATAATTGATAGAGACAAAATATGAAAACCTTCTTACAATCAGCTCTAATAGTAATATCAGTTCTTATAACAATATCCGTGCTGATGCAAAATCAAGGCTCCGGACTAGGAACTGCATTTGGTGGAGAAACCAACTTTTACCGTACAAAAAGAGGAGCCGAAAAGTTTTTATTCTATGGCACTATTGTGCTGGGCGTTAGTTTTGTAGCGTGTATAGTTGGACTACTAATAATTAAATAAAACAAAATGAGTTCTTATACTGGATTTACTTTTCATAGGAAGTTTAGGGGTCTGAGCAGGAAGTCTAAACTCTGGCGCGCCTGGACAATCAACTACCTGAATAGACATATCTTTGGATCCTGGCAGAAACTTGGTAATGTACGTTGGGCTTTTCTGGCGTGGATATTTATAGTGCTAGTCTCTTTTTGGGGAATGGTATGGCAGTTGCAAGGCTCCGGATTATCGAGCCAGATAGAGAAGCCAGTCAGGGGTGGGTTGTACCGAGAAGCAATATTAGGACAAGCTAAGAGCATTAATCCCTTATTCCCAGAAAGCTCAGCTAGTGCCGATGTTTCAAGCCTAGTATTTAGCGGCTTGACTAAGTTCAATGGCAAGCGCGAGATTACACCTGATCTGGCGGAACGCTGGGAAATTAGCGCCGACCGTAAGGTATATACTTTTTTTCTTCGACCTAACCTCGTTTGGCAAGATGGAGTTAAACTAACAGCTCATGATATCGCCTTTACTATCGACCGAGTAAAAAACCCCGACACTAGAAGCAGCTTTGCATCGAATTGGAGCGGGGTTGAATATACGGTAATAGATGATGGAACTATTAAGTTTAGCTTGCCTTCTTCGTATGGTAATTTTTTGTCTAATACTACGCTTGGTGTATTGCCTAAGCACAAACTCGAAACAGTTGCGCCATCGAACATGAGATCCTCCGAGTTTAATCAAAAACCAGTCGGCAGCGGGCCGTATAAGCTGAGTCTTCTGGAAGTCGACAGTACAGTTGTGGAGTTAGAAGCAAATGAAAAATACTATATTCATGAGCCTTATATACCAAAAATAAGGATTGAGCTCTTTCAGGATCAAACCCAAATGGTCGATGCCCTAATTCGCAGGCAGGTTGATGCCGTATCTCAAGTTTTGCCAGGTGATGTTTCTACGGTAGAAAAAATAGAAGGTATCGTAGACCACCGTATTGGGCTACCTGCATATGTTGGGGCTTTTTTTAACCTCAACTCTTCCGTGCTCTCTAATCTATCCGTAAGGCAGTCATTGGCTTATTCAATAGACAGAGACGTAATAGTCAAAGACATACTTAAGGGCGAAGCCGTTCAATCGTACTACCCAATTCCAGCAGGCTTCGTAGGTTTTAACCCATTGGCCACAAAGTACAATTTTAATTACCCTAAAGCTAAAGAGCTATTTGACCAAAATACCACTGCCAAACAAAGTATAAGAATCGTCACCCTCGATAACCCAGTTTATAAAAATGTTGCTAATTATCTCGCAGAAAGCTGGCGTAAATTAGGCCTTAATGTCGAAGTAATTGCAGCCAACTCAATAGAGCTCCAACAAAATTATATTCGCAGCAGAAACTACGATGTTTTACTTTACGGACAAAACCTGGGTATCGATTCGGATGTATACAGCTTTTGGCATTCCAGCCAAATTAGCGACCCAGGCCTGAATGTCTCACTTTATAAAAATTCTGATGTCGATAAATTGTTAGAGGCTGGGCGATTAGCAAAGGACCCCACATATAAAGCAAGCAGGTATTCTGCCTTTGTAGAGCAGTGGGCTAAAGATCTGCCAGCAGTGGTCCTGTACAGTCCGTACTATAACTATCCGCAGAGCGAGCTTGTAAGTGGCTTTGATGCCAATAAAATTGCTGAGCCTAGCAATCGCTTTTATAATGTCTATGATTGGTATATAAAATCTAGGTAGTACGATTATTTGGTGTAGTAAAAGTTGTAGCCAGTATCATTTTGTCTATCCCAATTGAACTCTGGCCTAAAGAGGTACCATATGCTGTGGTAGGTATCGACGCCAGCCCTTTGGCTTTCGTAGGTAGGCTTGTCATTAGTTTCGATATTATTATTGGTTCTAGTTAGTTTTGCCCCTGCTGGAATACCTTCGATTGGCCTAATACAAAACGAGGCATCTAGCGGTATAGTGATATTATATCGACCTTCTGTATTAGTGACGGCGGTCTTTCCGTTAATGCAGGTATCGAGCTTGACATTGGCAAGCGGCAAGTCGTTTAGGGTTATTTTTCCGCTGATTATCACATTATAGGATTCAGATGGCAATCCGAATGGGTTGGCCGGCAATATCGGTGCCGAGGGGATACCCGAAACAGATTGTTCGGAATTAGCCTGGGCAAAGGTGGTGCCTTTGATCCAGCAATGGTAGCTAGCATTCCAGGGTTGGGTTCCGCGTTGTGCAAAAGTGTTATTAAAGGCCATTTCCTGAATATCACCAGGTGCTAAATAGGCTTGCGGGTATTGTGCTGCAAGTTCGGCACCAACAGCACTGCGCCAGGTACCCGAATCGTATTGGTACTTGCCGGTATGGCCGCTAGGGCCAATCCTGTCATATCGCCCCCCAGACTCACAGTAGCCAATTTTGTCGCGCCAAAAGTCTGGGTCGGTACCAAAAACTGGTATACCGCTGGCGGCAAATGAGCTATAAACTAAGTACAGACCAGCTATAATAAAAAAACTCAAAAAGGAAATAATGACAGGTTTTTTCGAAAGAGCAGTCTTAAATGATGAATAACTCTTCGATGACTTTGTTGATTTTTTTGTTGGGCGCTTCATTACACTTATGTATTATTTTAATTGACTAACAAAATAAGTCAAATGGGTTTTTAATATCGCCCAAAGTTGCTATGCTATTAGGTATGAGCAACATACTTAAAGATTTAAAAGAAAAACTCGATGGCGAAGTCGCAATCGATACCCAAACCAGAGACTACTTTTCGACCGACGGCAGTATTTTTAAGGTTACACCAAGATTGGTGATTTATCCACGCAACGAAAAAGACGTAATTGAAACTTTGAGGTTTAATTATAATTTGCTCGATAGCAATCGAGCCCTGACAGTTACAGCCCGCGGCAAGGGAACCGACCAAGGAGGGGGCTCGCTATCAGAGGGAATCAGCCTGGTCTTTCCGGCCCATATGCGCAAGTTAGTAGCTATCGACAGCCAAACCGTTACGGTGCAGCCCGGTATGATCTACTCTAACCTCGAAGATGTACTCAATAGTCACGGTCGATTTTTGCCACCCTACCCTGCCAGTAGGGACTTTTGTAGTATCGGCGGGGCCATCGCCAATAATTCGTCTGGCGAAAAAACCTTCAAGTACGGAGCAACCCGCAAATACGTCGATTCGCTAAGGGTAGTTTTGTATAACGGCGATGTCATCGAGACTAGCCGTATCAACAAAAAAGAGCTTAAGCAGAAAAAAAAGCTCCAAGATCTAGAAGGGCAAATATATCGTGAGCTCGATGATTTGCTTGAAAACAACAAGCAGCTTATTGAAGCGAGCAGACCCAAGACATCTAAAAACTCAGCCGGCTATGATTTGTGGGATATCAAGCGCAAGGATGGTAGCTTTGATCTCTCGCAGTTAATTGTCGGATCTCAAAGTACTCTGGGAATAATAACCGAAGCAAAACTTATTCATGTGGCCTATAATCCTAAAACCACTCTTTTGGTAGGATATTTTGATAGCATCAAAAAGCTGCAGCAGGCAGTTTTTGAGATATCCCCGTTGGCACCGAGTGCTCAGGAGCTAGTTGATGACAATGTGCTGAAGTTTGTTTTAGAAAAGCACCCCGAGATGATCAAAAACCTCCTGCCCGAGCAAATGCCAAAGTTTGTTTTGCTAGTTGAGTTTGATGATATCAAGCCAAAAGTACAGGCCAAAAGTGCCGAACGAGCTAACACAATTTTACAAAAATACGCTTACCACCAAAAAATTAGCTCGAACAAGCTCGAGCAAGATCAGCTCTGGAAAATCCGCCGCCAAGCGGCAGCTTTAATTTGGACCCAGCAGGGCCCCAAAAAAGCCCTACCGATTATCGAAGACGGAGTAGTGCCACTAGATAAGTTTGAAGATTTCGTAGAGAAAGCTTATGTAATTTTAGATAAGTATAAGGTTAAAGATGCAATCTGGGGGCACGCTGGCAACGGGCATTTGCACATTCAGCCATTTATGGACCTCGGCAATATCCGCGACCGGCACAAGGTCTATGCCCTGAGCGATGAATATTATAAGATGGTCTTGAGCTTAGGCGGGAGCATATCTGGTGAGCACAACGATGGCATTATGAGAGGGTCTTACTTGCGCCAAATGTATGGCCCAGAAACATACGGGCTCTTCAAGCAAGTCAAGAAGCTGTTTGACCCAAACAACCTGCTCAACCCCAGAAGCAAACTAGGCTCAACCAAGGAGTATGGCATGGTGCACTTGCGCAAAGAGTATTCGATGAAGCACCTCCTGGAACACCTGCCAGGGCTGGCGTCGTTCCCTTAGAGGCTTATCAAGATTAGTTATTTAATATATAATACTCGGAGTTAAGACTAGCCCCTCCAAGTAATGTTGGGGAGCTATTGAGAACTTAATAAGTTTAAGCCGCGGTGGTGGAATTGGTAGACACGCTAGCTTGAGGGGCTAGTGCCTAATATATCAGGCGTGGAAGTTCGAGTCTTCTTCGCGGCACCAAATAAGAATAAAAAACTCACAGTAATTATTTATTGTGAGTTTTTTGATTGCCAATTATTTATTAGGAATAAATTTTTGCTTGGGATCTTCGGGGAAGTTTACTTCATCCCAAGTATAAATTTCAGTTGGTCTAAATACCCAGTATGCTCTACCTTCTGGATCTTTCATTCTCATTTCTGTTAAATCGTAATCCTTTTGGCCGAATCTTTTTTGGTAAAGATCATGTACCTTTTTCAGTTCATTGCCATCAACTTCATAAGAATTTCCTATAATTTGAAGTGCCTGTTTTTTATCTACATCTTTTACTATGGTGACTGAGCTTTTGCTTTCTTTTTGTATGTCTAGAGAGTGCTTGCGTGAGCGGCCGGAAGTCCAGTACAAGTTAAAGTTGTCATCATAAATATAATAGACTGTACAGATCCAAGGCTGACCATCAGAGACTGTTGCTAGTTGCATGTCTATCTTATTTTCTAGGTATTCTTTTATAAGTTTTTCCATAAGGTGATTATATCATGAGCTAATTAAGTTAAATATTACTTTGATGCCTCAACGACATTTAGAAGTAAGCATGCCACCGTAACTGGGCCAATACCGCCAGGCACCTTAGATACCATCGAGGCTACTGGCTCGACGCTAGAGTACTCGACATCGCCCACTAGCTGACCGTTTTGCTCAGAAGTTCCGGCATCTAAAACTACTGCGCCTGGTTTTATCATTGTGCCAGTAATCAAATTGGCCTGTCCGGTTGCAGCAATCACAATATCGGCAGATTTTAGTATTTGGCTAGTGTCGGTCGTATTTATATCGATTCCGACAACATCAAGATTTTTATTTTTCATAATTATCGATAGCGGTAGGCCGACCAATTTGCCCTGGCCAATGATGACAATACTTTTGCCTTGCAAATCTATCTGGGAGCGCGCGATGAGCTCTAGAATGGCCCGTGGCGTAGCAGGGATGAGTTTGGCTGAGTTTGCACGAAGCAACTCTAGCGACTGATCACTGAGCCCATCGACATCCTTGCTAGCGGGTATGGCATTGAGCAGCTCTTGATAACCCTCTAGGCCACGAGTGGGGAGCTGAACGATAATACCATCAACATCCTGATTACCTGACAGGGCAGCCATAGCCGACATGCAGGCATCTAAGCTTTGGCCAGTCCAATCTAGAGCTTCGCATGCTATACCCATCTCTTGGGCTCTAGCAAGTTTCAGGCCTATGTAGGTCTTTGAAGCTAGGCTAGGGTTGTAGCTGACAATTACGAGCTTAGGGACTTTTCCGGTCAGTTTCAAATCATCTACTTCTAGCTCTATTTCGTCCAGAATGGTTTGGGCTATTTTGTTGCCATCAATTATTTTTGCCATGAATAGTATTGTAACAAAATTTAGCACGATTGACAGCAGATACTCGCTATGGTATAAATTTATACACTACATCCACATAATAATCCCGGGGGGAATGTTGATAAAGAGTACCGCTAAGAACACAAATGGCTTGTGGCCGCTAAAAGATATGATCTTAATCGATATTGCTATTGAAGCTCAGAAAGAAGCCGCCCAAGATATACTAGCCCAGATGCTAGAGATTCTAGGCCAGGAAAAATTCGATATCATAGCCGAGTATATGATTTGCGAAGTAGCATACAAACTCATTACAGATGGCGATAGCCCGCTCCTCAGTGCTTTTAATGAAACCCTAGCATCAATTCAGGCTGAGATAGATGATCTAAAGGTATCTAGTAATCAGGTCGTAGCTGATCTAAAAAAAGAACTATCTCAAGCGCAGAACGAAAATAGGGTTTTGATGGGTGCTGCCAGTAGTCTCAAAGACACACTGGCCCGAGTCCGTAAGCAATTAAAAGCCGAGGACGTCAAACCCACCAATATAAAAACCCCCTGGCGGGGGCATTTATATTGGTGGGTGATGAGGGACTCGAACCCCCGACATCTTCGGTGTAAACGAAGCGCTCTAGCCAACTGAGCTAATCACCCGCGAACCTGATAATTATACTATTAAAGCTCTATTCTGTAAATATCAAAAAAAGACCCCAGAAGGGTTTTTAGTTTGAATTTGCAAGGACTGTCCTTGCAAATCTCAAACATCCGCTATCAACAGTGTGGATAATTATAAACTAAAGCACCTCGCTGATGTGTTTAACTTATCGGGCGAGTTGCTGGCATAGCTACCATTGCGGTTCGCCGTTAACGGTGTAGGGAACAAGTCGATACAAAGTGTAGTTTTTTACGGATGATTTGGGCTGTACAAGCTCATAGTCTTTTACGGTGCCGTATTCGCCATCTTTCATAAAAGTTACCAATTCATCATCTTCTTGGAACTTGCCGCTATATTGCACCAGTTTGTAGCGATTATCAGTGTTGGCAGTGAAATTATAAACCGTAAAGTGACCCTTGTTTGAGACAGTTTCAGTTTTATCTTCATGAATTGTAGTCATATTAGTTGCATCAAAGTCTTCTTGCTCATCCCAACTAATACCTCCAATGCCAAAATATTGTTCCAGTAAATTGTTTAATTCTGTGCTGTTATTGCTCATTGATTTAGTGTTAATTGTTGAAACTATACTATATGAAAATCAGATTTGCAAGGACTGTCCTTGCAAATCTATTAAAGCTTTATTCTGTAAATATCAAAAAAGCCCCAGGCTGGGCACTTTGTTTGGTGCGGGTGAAGAGACTCTAACTCTCGACCTCTTCCTTGGCAAGGAAGCGCTCTAAACAACTGAGCTACACCCGCATGGTGTAATTTAATTAAAAGAATAATTTTTGGTGGCGAGACTCGGATTCGAACCGAGGACACGAGGCTCTTCAAGCCACTGCTCTACCAACTGAGCTATCCCGCCATTGTTACTTCAATAATGCTACGGCATTTATATTCAATTGGCTAGTAATTTTGAATTGAATTATAAAAAGCGTGCCATTTAAGGATATTTGAAAGAGCAAAGTACGCGACTAATCATACCAAAAAACCCGCTAAATTTCTACCCTTTTACAGATTAAGCAAGCAAGGTATAATATATGGCACGGGGCGCGTTGGCCGAGTGGTTAGGCAAAGGTCTGCAAAACCTTCTACACCGGTTCAAATCCGGTACGCGCCTCCATAAGATTACACAACTACCGCGGGCGAGTGGTGGAACTGGTATACACGACGGACTTAAAATCCGTTTCCTTTAAGGATTGAGGGTTCGAGTCCCTCCTTGCCCACCATTAAAAACCCCCTCTCAGGAGGGGCTTTTTAATAATAACACCGCTCTATTATTGGCTTACAGTAATTGGGTTTTAATATAAAAAATGGCAGAAACGGTGAATCGAGATGACTTAGCCGTTATATTTTTGCGAGCTAAAAATGACAACAGATATGGTAGAATAACAGATAATGAAAGAAGACTCGCTATTAGATCATTATTTTCAATATAGCACGCAACTAGATGAGCTGTTTAGTTACGAACGCTATTTATCATATAACGATCTTTATAACGTTTGTAAAAAATTTGATAACTTAAACATTGAAAGAAAACATTCGTTAAAAACGACTTTTAAGCTTATAAGTATGTTCAAATCCTATCAAGTACACCAAGCAAATCCGAATACCCCGTAGGATAGAATAGCTGCCGAAGCTCGCAACCTAGTATGTGAAATTCTGTCCCATGTGGTATAATCATAGCTGAAATTTAACAAAAAGGAGCTATAAATGGGCGAGGATACTAAATTTATTTTTAATAAGCTATCATTTTCATTACCAGAGGACTGGTATGAACACTCTGATGTAGCCGACCCACATACCAAACAGTTTGCAATAAATACTCAATCTGGTTCAGTTAAGCTCACGACTAAAGAGGTTGACCCATCACAAGCTATGCCATACGGCCAAGACCAAGCAGTAATAGATATAATTCACAAGCAATACGTTGATGATGAAAGTGGGCTTATAGAAGTTGCCACTATTGATAATGGTGATTTGCACTCCGTGCATACTGTGTTTAAGCGTCAAGTTAATGACCCTGCAAACCCAATGCTAAAGCTTTTCTACACGGCTTCTCTATATGTACATACATCTGCAGGCAAAGTTTACGCATTCCTGTTTCAAGGCCAAGAAGAAGGAATGACAGGTATGCGTGACGCACAAGTATTTGCTCAAGCTCAATCACAAGGTGCTGTTACTATTGCGTCTGGCCCTGAAACTGGCCAACCAAAAATGCAGGGTTGGCAACAAGACCCCTATGACCCAAGCTTTACAAAAGGATTCTTGATGAACCAGTCAGAAAAGGCAGAATATGATAATGCGTTTCCTCAACATCCTTTGTCGCTATTAAGAACTGCGATTAAGACGGTTTCGCAAACCGCTAGTGAGGGTAATTAGATGCAATTTCAACCTAACGATTAAAACGATTTTATGTTGATGTTGATAGTTACAATTCAAGTAAGCAGTCAAAGATTAGTCAAGAATCTAAAGCTGTCGATTCAATTTTAACAAGTTTATACGAAAAACATGGACAAGATTTATCCAACAAGTCTATTCAAATAATTTCACGATATAATTGGGATATAGACACCATATTGGGTAGTACAGAAAAGCGAATATCACCCAACGAGAATTTTGAAAGAGTTGAGTCTAAAGATGATATTAACGACAACGATAAAGAGTTGATTATTCAATGGAAAGCAAAACCAAAAAGCCAACCAATAAAATTGACCTTTAGCTCTATGCATAAAGCCAAAGGTATTACCAGGGATATTGTAATAGTGCTGAACATGAACGCCGGACCAAATGGTATGCCGTCACTACGTTCAAGCGATCCGGTGATAGAGATGCTTCTATCTCACTCGGATTCATACCCTTTTGCTGAGGAAAGGCGACTTTTTTATGTCTCTATAACAAGAGTAAAAGAGGCAACTTATGTGGTAGCAGACAGAACAAAGCCATCTCAATTCTTATATGAAATATTTGATAATATGTTTGAAGACAGTAAAATGTGCCCGGAGTGCCAGACTGGTGAAGTTGTAGAGAAGAATGGTAAATTTGGTAAGTTTTATAGTTGTTCCAACTCCAGATATGGCTGTCACTACACAGAAAAATCATATTAACCACGGCAGAGATTAATCCTGACAATTCATTTTATTTGGTACCCAACAGTAGTATAATAGATATATAAATAATTGGAGGAAACATGACAGCTCTTTGGATAATACTAGCAATAATTGCGGTTTTGGCGGTAGCACTGTGGGCCACCTACAATAGCTTAGTACGCTTGCGTATTAAGGCCGATGAAGCGCTGAGCGACATCACCGTCCAGATGAAGCGCCGTCTTGACCTAATCCCGAACCTCATTAGTACCGTCAAAGGTTATGCCAAACACGAAAAGAGCGTACTAGAAAATGTCACCAAAGCCAGATCGGCCGCAATGGACGCCGGCAAGGGTGATATTGCCAATAAAGCCGAAGCCGACAATATGCTAACCTCGACACTAAAGAGCCTGTTCGCGGTTGCCGAAAGCTACCCAGACCTCAAAGCCAACCAAAACTTTATTCAACTCCAAACCGAGCTGGCTGACACCGAAGATAAAATTCAGGCTAGTCGCAGACTTTACAATTCGAATGTCACAGATTTCAACACCAAATTGAAAGTTTTTCCGACTAACTTTATTGGCAACATGCTCGGCTTCAAACCCAGAGACTTTTTTGATGTAGCCGAAGACGAAAAGGATGCCGTTGGCAAAGCTCCGGAAGTTAAGTTTTAAAGTATATTTAAGCAGTCTAATAAAACATGAAAAAAGATAACCGACACATTCCAAAACTCAAGGTATGGAAGCTATACAAGCAAACATTAGTGGAGTGGAAAAATAACTACCAGGTTTATTTTAAAATCATCTTGATTGTCGCTTTACCGGTCGCAGTGCTGGGCATCTTTCAAAACGATGGCGCACTGGGTGATTACGGCATCACAACCGCTATAGTTTGGGCTTTTGCATTTATTGCTACCATATCGTTCGCTGCCAACAAATCTAAATTGCAAAACTCAAAACTGGCTACGATATATTCTTTTGCCAGCTCTAGGTTTTTGCAATACACGGCAGTTAGCCTTATATTGGCACTATTTGCACTGCCAATATTTTTGAGCCTGCTAGGCATGTTTGTGTCTCTGCCGGTTTTTGGTTTTCCTCCAGCAATATTTTTACCTTTATCGGTCGGGAGTTTTTTACTAAGCTCATACTTGCTAGCAAGGTTTGGACTAGCTCAAATAATTGTGGTTGCCACTACAAAATCAACTTTTGAATCGCTCAAAAATAGCTCGCTTTTGACTAGTAAAAATAGATGGCGCATATATCTGGGAACTTTCTTGTTGCTACTGGTGTTTATGCTGGTTCTGACATCGGTGCAATTTTTATTGACGCTCAACCAGTCGGTAGCTCAAAACCAATACATCTCGGGGCTCGTTAGTGCCATAGAGGCTGCCGTATTTGTGCCGATATTTTTTATATTTCAATCCAAGATGTACAGAGATCTGAATGAATAAAGATCAGGCCAGAGACAGAGCCAAAGAGCTCTCTGGCGTAATCAACGACTACCGATATCGTTACCATGTGCTAGGAGATCCGTCGGTCACAGATGAGATTTACCAAAGCCTAACCCGTGAATTAGCCAAAATCGAAGAGACCTACCCGGATCTAGTAACGCCCGATTCACCAACTCAGAGGGTCGGTGGTAAGGCTTCGGCAAAATTTAAAAGCATTCCACACCAACGCCCAATGCTCAGCTTAAATGACGTTTTCGATATTGCCGAGCTAGAGGCTTGGGAGCAGCGCGTTCATAAGCTCACCCAAAAAACCAAGCTCGAATATTATATAGAGCTCAAGATGGATGGTCTGGCTATGGCACTGCAGTATGAAAAAGGCCTGTTTGTGCGCGCTATAACGCGCGGCGACGGAAAGATTGGCGAAGACGTTACTCATACCGTTAAGACAATTCAGACCGTACCACTAAAGTTGCGCCAGAGTAACAAGGTATCGGCTGAGGTTTATGATTTTTTTGAAATCCGCGGAGAGGTCGTAATACCCAAAAAAGATTTCGACAATATCAACCTTCAGCGAGCCAAAGTTGGCCTGCCATTATTTGCTAACCCGCGTAACGCCGGAGCGGGTACTGTCCGCCAGCTCGACCCAGCAGTAGCCGCCAGCCGTAATCTAAAATTCGTTGCCTACGCAGTAGAGATGGATCTGCCGGGCCTAACTAGCCATGCAGACGAGCACAATATGGCCCGCGAGCTCGGCTTTATGGTGGAGCCAAACGACCAAGTTGTATCGAGTGTGGTAGAGATACGAGCTTATATTGACAAGTGGTCTGGCGAGCGTCAGAAATTGCCGTACCAGACCGACGGACTCGTCATAACCATCAATAATAATGCCGAATTTGAGGGCCTCGGAGTAGCTGGCAAGGCACCTCGTGGCGCCGTCGCCTACAAGTACCCGGCCGAAACCGCCACTACAATACTTGAAGATATTAGAGTTAGCATTGGACGCACCGGTGCGGTTACACCTTATGCAGTTTTGACGCCGGTCAATGTGGCTGGCAGTACCGTTAGACGTGCCACCCTCCATAATGAAGACGAAGTTGCTCGCAAGGACCTGCGCATTGGTGATACCGTAATAATTCAAAAGGCTGGCGATATTATCCCCGAAGTGATTGAGGCTATCACCAAGCTCAGAACCGGAAATGAAAAAATATGGAAAATGCCAACCAGCATCGATGGTGTTGCTGTGGTGCGCCCCGCCGGTGAGGCAGTGGCCCGACTGGCAGATTTACAAACCGGCGAAATACGCTGGCAACAGCTTATACATTTTGTGTCAAAATCGGCTTTCGATATTGATGGTCTGGGCGAGAAGATCCTAGCTCAATTAATGGAAGAAGGGCTAGTTGCTAGCGCCGTCGATATTTTTAAACTAACCAAAGACGATCTTCTTGGCCTCGAGAGGTTCGCCGAAACTTCAGCTCAGAACCTTATCGACTCTATTAATGAGCACTCCAAAGTGGGGCTAGGGAGATTTATATATGCCCTAGGTATTCGCCATGTCGGGTCCAAAACCGCCAACGATATAGCCCAGCACTACCATAGCCTAGCCAAGTTTTTGATTGCTCAGCCCGATGAGCTGGCTAGTATCGACGGAGTTGGTGGTGTCGTGTCTGATTCGCTCATCAGTTGGCTTGGGCAGCCCAAAAATATTAGCCTTGTTGAGCAGCTGCTGGCCCACGGAGTCGTGGTTGCTACCGCCAAGCCAAAAGCCAAAGGCCAACTGACCTCTACAATCTGGGTTTTTACAGGAACTCTGAGCTCGCTTAGCCGGGAAGAAGCAAGCGCAAAAGTACGAGCGCGAGGAGGGCAGGTAACCAACTCAGTCAGCAGCCAGACTAGCTATGTTGTTTATGGGGCAGACCCGGGTAGCAAGTATGATAAGGCCAAAAGCTTAGGCGTGACCACCTTAGACGAGGATAGTTTTATCAAAAAACTCGCCTTGTGATACAATAAGCATAACAAATTATGATTCAAATCAATAAAAAACAAACAAAAAAATCAACCACTCGAAACAAAAATACCTTATATTGCTTCAGCCCTCTGGTGATGATAATTACCTTCGTCGTCGAAATCGCTCTAGCGATTTATACTTTTGCACGCATCAAGCCTTCGAGGGTTAAGAATATAATTTTGGCTTCATTGGTTCTGCTAGCACTATTTCAGCTCGCCGAATTTTTTGTTTGCGGAAAGTATAGTAGCTTCACCACTGATGCGTCGTCGCGTATAGGCTTCATGGCAATTACTTTTTTACCGGCCCTAGGAGTTACCTTGGCCAACGAAATATCTGGCCGCAAAAACCATTGGTCGAGCGCATTGGTGCTACTTACGGCAACAGGCTTTGCGGTGTTTTTTGGTTTTGCTCCAAGTGCTATCAATAACTCTATATGCACCGGCAATTATGTGATATTTGCTTTGTCCGAAACAGCCACAGCAGTGTACTCTAGCTATTACTTTGGGCTATTATTGATAACCCTCGCTATTGTTTTTGTGATGTCTATAAAGCAAAAATCTAAAGTTAGACGCAACTCACTACACTGGCTTGGTATCGGAACTCTATCGTTTCTAGTCCCGACCGGAATTGTATACTGGATAATCCCATCGTCTGAGCTGGCGATACCGTCGGTAATGTGTGGTTTTGCAATTATTTATGCAGTTATTTTGGCTTTTATAATTGCTCCTCGGGCCTCCTCGGCAAAATAACATCACAAGTACTAATCTCGGCCAGAATCTGGTAAAATAACAGATATGGCAAAGTTATCATTAGACGAAATACAAAAGGTTGCACTGCTAGCCAGAATTGAGCTATCCGACGACGAGCTAGTAGTAGCCAGCACCGAGATAAGCTCGATTTTGGATTTTGTCGATACCATACAAAACACCGATACGGCCGGCGTCGAGCCAACCTCTCAGGTCACCGGGCTTACCGATGTATGGCGCGAAGACTCGGTCGAGAAATGCGCAATCGCTCCAAAACTTTTGTTGGCCGGCACACCAGACATGCAGGATGGTTATGTAAAGGTCAAGAAGGTACTATAATGCCCGACTTGAATTATTTATCTATCACAGAAGCTCATGAGCTCCTAGTAGCCAAAAAGATTTCGGCCCAAGAGCTGACTGAATTTTACATTGGTAAAATCCGTAATCTAAATCCAAAAATTCGCGCCATTCTGACGGTCTGTGAAAGCCAAGCCCTAAAGCAAGCCAAAAAGGTCGATGCTAAGATTACTAGCGGGGCAGAGATTGGGCTGCTTGAGGGCATTCCTTATACCGCCAAAGATATGTTCTTGACTAAAGGAATCCGAACCACGGCTGCCAGTAAGATACTAGAAGATTACATTCCGCCTTACTCAGCAACTGTTATCGAAAAACTTGACCATGCTGGAGCAGTCTTGATTGCCAAGGTAAATCAAGACGAATTCGCGCACGGTGGCAGCACCGAAAATAGTTCTTATCATGTCACACATAACCCCTGGGGCCTCGACCGGGTGCCGGGCGGAAGTTCGGGTGGCTCGGCCGCTTCGGTAGCCGCCGACTTTGGTATATTTAGCCTAGGTACCGATACCGGTGGTTCAATCCGCCAGCCCGCCAGCTATTGCGGCGTAACGGGCTTTAAGCCAACCTACGGAGTTGTTAGTCGTTATGGCGTAGTATCTATGGCCAGCAGCTTTGACTGCGTTGGTCCTTTGGCTCGGTCTGCCGAAGATGCCCAGATAGTCTTTGAAGTTATCGCCGGCAAGGACAGTAAAGATTCCACCACCATAGCCTTGAGCGACAAAACTCTTAGCGACAAAAACCCCGTCGGTAAGCTAAAAGCAGTCTTTTATGACGACGAAGATTCTGATGCAGTATCGAAAGGAGTTGCAGCGATAGAAGGCAGCCTACTTGATATCCAAACCGAAGCTAGTATTGCCGAGCTGGTGCCACTAGAGCTGGCTCTGGCAGCTTACTATGTCTTGGTGCCTTCTGAGATCAGCTCCAACTTGGAGCGTTACGATGGCGTAAGATACGGCAGCAAGGCTAAGGATAGCAAGGACTTACTAGATAGCTACATGAAAACCCGTAGCGAATTCTTGGGCCCTGAAGTAGTACGCCGCAACATCATTGGCACCTACGCGCTCTCGGCCGGCTACTACGAAGCCTATTACAAAAAAGCAATGCAAGTTCGGACACTAATTATACAAGCTCTCAATAAAGTATTTGAAGCCAACGATGCAATACTTGTACCAACTACGCTCGAGCCAGCCTTTAAGATCGGGTCAAAATCCGACCCTGTCGAAATGTACAAGACCGACCTACTGACAGTATTTGCAAACCTCGCTGGTGTACCAGCCATTAGTATTCCTATCGGTTTTGAGCCTACAACTGGCTTACCTATGGGGCTACAAATTATCGGCAAGCAGGGTGATGATATTAAGATTTTGGCCATCGCTAAACACATCCAATCTGGTAGCGACTGGCACAATAAACTTAAGGAATTAAAGCTATGAACATCTCGACCATTTCGTTTCTTATTGCCCTAGTAGTTATGACAATACTAATATCGCTCACGCTCAAACAAAAAGCCAAACCAATTCGTAAGCAGTATAAAACGAGTGCCAGTAGTGATGATCAGTCAAATACTTTTAATGTCGGCTTGGTGCAGTCTAAGTGGGCAGAAATAACCGCCATGAAAAATGCCGGCCCATCGGGTCTTAAAACTGCCCTCTTCGAGGCCGATAAGCTGCTAGATTATTGCATGGTCGGTAAGGGTTTCAAAGGCGAAACAATGGGCGAGCGGCTCAAGAGTGGTGGCCACCAGCTTAGCAATATCAATGCCGTCTGGAACGCCCACAAGCTACGTAACGAGCTAGCACATAATGTCGAGCACGATTTGGTGCCCGTCCAGGTCGAGCAGGCCATAGTTAACTTGGGCAATGCAATCCGAGAATTAGGAGTAACAATATGAGCACATACAAACCAACCATCGGTATCGAAATACACGCCCAGCTCGCCACAAATAGCAAAATGTTTTGTGGGTGTAATAATGACAGCCGCGGGGCTTTGCCCAACACTAACATCTGCCCAGTCTGCTTGGCTTTGCCGGGCACCTTGCCGGTAATCAACAAAGGAGCCATCGATATGGCCATCAAACTCGCCAAAGGTTTTAATGCCGAAGTAGCTCGCACCACTAGCTTCGACCGAAAAAATTACTTTTATCCGGACTCACCCAAGGGCTACCAGATAACCCAAATGGACCAGCCAATTGTTAAAAACGGCTATGTCGAAATACTTGTTGGCGGCGAGTTTATGAAAATCGGTATTCATCATGCTCACCTCGAGGAGGACGCTGGCAAACTAACTCACCCCGACGGATCTAATTACAGCCTAGTCGATTTTAATAGAGCCGGAACCCCACTAACTGAGATTGTATCGGAGCCAGAAATTAAAAGTACCGAACAGGCCAAGCGGTACTTGCAGGAAGTCTATAATATCGTTACTAGCCTCGGTGTATGTAATGGCGACATGGAGCACGGCAACTTTAAGTTCGATCTAAATGTATCCGTTAGCGATAGCTCGACACTCGGCACCAGAACCGAACTCAAAAACCTCAATTCTTTCAGAAATGCCGAGCGGGCACTGAGTTATGAGATAGCTCGCCAAATAGCGGTGCTCGAGTCGGGTGGAGTGATAGAGCAAGAAACTAGAGGCTGGAACGACACCAAGGCCGTGACTTTTTCTCAGCGTAGCAAGGAGCAGGCCAACGACTACCGCTATTTCCCAGAGCCAGACCTTCCTCCAATCACCTTAAGCCAAAGTTATATCGACCAAGTCCAGAGTCAAATAACTATTTTGCCGATCGATGTCCGCAAGGATCTCGTTAGTCTCAACCTCAATGCCGACGAACAAGATGTGTTGTTGGCTCAGCCTAAGACTATCGTGATATTTAAAGACGCCGAGAGTGCCCTCAAAAACCCTGAGCAAATCAAAAAAGCCGTCAATTGGCTGGTCGGTGATTATCAGTCTATCCTTGCCACCAACAAAAAGCCTCTACTAACTGGCCAGCACTTAGCGGAGCTAATAGAGCTCATTGAGAATGGAGACATTAGCTCCAAAATAGCCAAGTCGATTTTTGCTGATATCGTGGCCGGCGACAGGCCCAGCGATATCGTGGCGCAAAAAGGCCTAAAGCAAGTTTCTGACGACACGGAGCTCGAAAGTATAATTAAAAAAATAATATTAGATAACCCTAAACCAGTTGATGACTATCGCTCTGGTAATGCTCGAGTGCTTGGATTCTTCGTGGGTGAAGTCATGAAACAGACCAAAGGCCAAGCTAACCCTTCTAAAGTCAACCAGCTTATGGTTAAATTACTAAAGGAGTAATATAAATGCAAAATTTACAATCCGACGTTTTAGCAGGCTTCAATAACGCGACAGTATCTGCCACCCAGATACTCCCAAAAATACCAGCTGCTCTAGTAGCATTGCTGATAGGCTTTGTCGTTATTAAAATAATATCGCGCTTTTTGAAAGTCACCCTGCGGCTGACGCGCTGGCCGATTGGCCTCCAAGAGATAATGGCTACACTACTTCGGATTGCTATGTGGGGGCTATTGATGATTGCTGTTTTACAAATACTAGGTCTAACTAGCGTAGCACTTGCAGTCACTGGCTCTTTCGCTATTTTGCTATTGGGCTTTTCATCTGGCATATCTTCAACTGTCAGCGACTTAATGGCCGGTTTGCAGCTAGCCAACGACAAAGACTTCAGAATAGGCTACAAAGTCAAGGTTGGAGACCATAAGACAGTTGGAGTGGTCAAGGAAATGGATATCAAAAAAACTCGCATCCAGGGCGATGATGGCCAGCTCCACGTGGTACCAAATAGTGTTATAGAAAAAAACGAATGGATTGTTATAGAACGACACGTTTTCTCGCATATGCCCAAAACTCAAGGTGCTATAATAAATAAAGCTAGCTCAATAAAGAAGAAAGGGTAACTCGACAATGGAAACATTATTAGTAGTGCTAATAACCTTGGTATCTATTTCCTTAATCATGCTGATAATTTTTACGGTAGCATTTTTGGTAGGACTAATTGCAGCAATGAAGCAAATTCGCTTGGCCGCCGCAAAAGTCCAAGAAAGTGCCGACACAGCTGCCGAATTGGTCGACGAGGTCAGGAGTGCTGTGATTAATCCGGGCATAGTAGCGATGATGTTTGAAAAATACATGAAGCGCCACTTTAGTAAGAAAGGTAAGCGGTAAGATGGCAAAAGGACGAGGTTTTGTTGCAGGAGCTGCTATTGGCGCTGCCATAGCAGGAGGACTGGCTTTGTTGTTTGCACCTAAGGCCGGCAAAGAGCTCCGCGAAGATATTGCCATAAAGGCTCATGAGGTTAGTACCGATCTTGATACCAAAATTAAGCAAGCTAAAATAGATATTGATATACTAACAGGTAATGATAAAGACAAAAGACTTGAGCTCATCAACCAAGCTGAAGATTTGAAGCTAGCATTGACCACTAAAAGCTCCGAATTCGGCAAGTCTGGCAAAAAAGTCACTAGAGTAGCTGCTCACGAAACAGACAAAATGATACAAGACGGCAAAGCATTGGTGGTAGAGCTCAATAGCTACAAGACCGACGCCTTAAAAGACACCAAGAAATTCGCCCAAAAAGCTACCAAATCCGGCGATAAGGTAATCAAGGTTGCATCAACTGAAATAAAAAAAGATCTAAAGTTACAAAAAAAATAGCCAATGAAAGACCAAGCTAACTCTAAACAAATTAAAGCTGAAAAAATAATTTCACTTGATGGAGTAATGGAAATACTAACGAATCCCAAAAAACTTTTTTGGCTAAACTTTAAAGCTGGCTTTGTTAGGGGTTTTGCAGGTGTACTCGGAGCCGCGCTAGCAATTATATTAATTAGCTTAATGGTTGCAAAGCTCGGTGGCGTTCCGGTAATTGGTGAATTTATAAAACAGATTGGAAGTGCAGTTAAATCGGCTAAGTAATCTTGCTATAATAGGGGCATAGGAGGGGCAACATGCCGGGTGAAGCTAAAATAATAGAAGACGAAACTGTCGTGCAGGTTCGGAACGAAGAAGGTTTTGTCGATTTCGTTCACCTGCACAACCATACACACTACAGTCTGCTCGATGGCTTGCAAAAGATTCCTCAAATGCTCGATAGGGTTATTGAAATGGGGCAGACTTCAGTTGCCATTACTGACCATGGTACGTTGAGCGGCAGCATTGAGTTTTATAAGGCCTGTAAGTCGCGCGGCATTCAGCCGATTATTGGTATCGAAACTTATGTCGCACCTCGTAAGCATACCGATAAGAGTTCTTCAGAGGATCGGAGTCCATTTCACCTCACTCTGCTTGCTAAAAACAAGCAGGGCTACCAAAACCTGATGAAGCTCAGCACCATCGCTAGCTTGGAGGGATTTTATTATAAACCTCGCGTTGATCATGAGCTGCTCGAGAAGTACAGCGAAGGACTAATAGTCTTATCTGGCTGTTTGGGGGGCGAGTTGGGTACACTCATTAGCAACGACCAGCTTGAACAAGCCCTAGATTTGGCCAAGTGGTACAGTGGTGTTTTTGGTAAAGAAAATTATTATTTAGAAATGCAGCCACACACTCAGTGGGCACCACAAAAAAAACTTAACTCGGAACTAAAGAAAATATCAAAGCAACTCGGCATCGGCCTGGTCGTAACCGGGGATTGCCACTATTCAACTGAAGCCGACCACTACCCTCACGACATACTATTGTGTGTCCAGACAGGATCCAACGTCGATGATACCAATAGGATGAAACTTGAAATGGACCTTTCGATGCAGCCAGGCAAGGTTTTTATGGAGAGGTTCAAAGATACACCAGAGGCAATCACTAATACGGTAAAAATTGCAAAAATGTGCAAACTAGAGATTGAGCTCGGCAAGATACTGATACCGCGCTTTCCAAGTGTTCCTAAGGGCGAAACCGAAAAAAGCTATCTGCGAAGGCTTGTTTATGTAGGAGCTGCAAACCGGTATAGTGATGTTCCAAAAGAAGACCTCGATAAAATTACAGAAGCCAAGGTCAAACCGAAGCTTGATAAAAAAATAATCGACAGGATTGAATATGAGCTGACTATTATTGAGCAGATGGGATATGAGGGCTATATGTTGATTGTGGCCGACCTCATCAACTGGAGCAAGAACCAGGGAATTGTCTGTGGGCCAGGACGCGGTAGCGCGGCAGGTAGTATTATTGCTTACTGCACTAATATTACAGAAATTGATCCAATCAGGTTCGGGCTACTCTTTGAGAGGTTTTTGAACCCAGACCGAATCAGCATGCCTGATATCGATATGGACTATGCCGATGATCGCCGCGAAGAAGTAATAGCTTATGCTACCGAAAAGTACGGACAAGACAGAGTCGCCCAAATTATTACTTTCGGGGTGATGGCCGCCCGCAACGCCGTCAGAGATACCGGCCGAGTTTTAGGCGTTCCCTATGGCGAGGTCGATGCGATAGCCAAAAACATTCCTCCGCCAGTTCAAGGTCGGCACATACCGCTTAGTGTTTCTATCATTGAAAGCCCGGAGTTAAAATCAATCTATACTGGCAACTCAAAAGCTAAAGAAATTATCGATATCGCAATCCAGCTGGAGGGCACCATCCGAAATGCTGGTACTCATGCCGCCGGCGTGGTGATAGCACCAGAGCCTTTAGTAGAGTACACCCCACTTACCAGGGCTAGCAAGGGTGGCATTGCAACTCAATACTCTATGAATCCAATCGAAGACTTAGGGCTTTTGAAATTTGATTTTTTAGGCCTATCCAATCTTACGGTTATAAAAAATGCCTTAAGAATAATCAAAAGAGTTTATAAAAAAGACATCCAGATAAATCAAATCCCGATTGATGACAAAAAGACTTTTGAGCTGCTTTGCCGGGGTGATACCACCGGCGTATTCCAGCTAGAGTCGGCCGGTATGAAACGCTACCTAAAGGATCTTAAGCCAGATAAGTTTGAAGACATTATTGCAATGGTGTCTTTGTACCGTCCTGGACCAATGCAATGGATTGAAGAGTTTATAAATCGTAAACACCGTCCAAGCCTTATTACCTACGGTCACCCAAAAATGGAAGCAGCTTTGAAGGAAACCTACGGTATTATTGTCTACCAAGAACAGGTAATGCAAATAGCCAAGGACTTGAGCGGGTTCACTGGGGGCCAGGCGGATACGCTAAGAAAGGGTATAGCAAAGAAGATTCCTGAGGTTTTGGCTAAAATGAAGAAAGAGTTTATTAGTGGGGCAATTAAGAACTCAAAAGTAGATAAGAAGTTTATAGAGGATCTGTGGGTCAGCCTTGAAGATTTTGCGGCCTATAGTTTTAATAAATCTCACGCAGCCTGCTACGCCTTAATTGCCGTCCAGACAGCTTACCTCAAAAGCCACTACCCCTCGGCCTACATGGCAGCTTTATTGACTAGTGACCACGAGAATCTGGATCGGATTGCTATCGAGGTAGCAGAGTGCCGAAAGCTAGGAATTGAGGTTTTGCCGCCCGATATCAATGAGTCCTACAAGGAGTTTGCGGTTGTACCGGAAACTGGCAATATTCGATTCGGACTAGGGGCTGTCAAAAATGTTGGTCAAGGTCCAATCGAAAAGATTATCGAAGCAAGGGCCGGAGATCCGTTTAAATCCGTCGAAGATTTTGCTAAGCGAGTAGATGCGGCGGTTGTAAATAAAAAAGTCATGGAGAGCCTTATAAAGTGCGGAGCTTTTGATAGCCTGGGCGATCGACACAAGCTACTATTTAATGCTGATAAGATTACCTCCTATGCCAGCAGGGTTCAGAAAAACGCCCTGTCGGGTCAGATTGATATTTTTGGGTCTCTTAGTGCCGATCAGGAAATACCTCCAATCAGCATGGATAATCCAACAGCTAAGATTGATCCTCGCCAAAGTTTAGTCTGGGAGAAAGAGCTCTTGGGTTTGTATGTTAGTACCCACCCTCTCGACGACTTTAGAAACTACTTTAAAAATAAAACCCAATCAATAACTGATTATAAAAGATCTGATGACGGGAGGCAGGTAGTGGTGGGTGGGATCATTACTTCAATGCGAAAAATATACACCCGCAAAAATGATCCAATGGCTTTTGTAGCTATCGAAACTATTAGTGGTGATATCGAAGTTATAGTTTTTCCAAAGACTTTTGTTAAATACGAACAAGACATCGCTACTGATAATGTCGTTTTGATAGAAGGCAAAATAAATGCCAAAGACCGAGATGGCAACGCTACGGACGAGCTCAAGATAATAGCTGATAAGGTTAAAATATTAAATGCTGACACAGCCCGGATGTGGCTAGCCCCACCCAAGGAGGTTCCAAAAATAGAAACATCGAGCATATCGATTATACTCGAATCGATCGCTGACACCGAGCAGTTGATGCAAATTAAAGCCGTACTGGATAGCAACTATGGCGATAGCCCGGTTGTGTTAGATTTTATTAATACGGCCCAAAAACTGAAGTTACCCAAGGGGGTTAATATTTCAGATGAGTTGATTAAAAAACTAAAATCAATTGCAGGCGCAGATAATGTACTTATTGCTACTTCGGTACAGAGCTAAGGGGCTCTCCCGATACTAGCACTATTATGCCTTGTCAGATGTAGCTAGTTGTGATAGAATTGTTGAGTTATGCAAGAAGCTCTAAATGCAATCGAACAGGGTTCTATCAAGAAAAAAATCTCCGACATCCGTGTCGGCGATACTGTTCGCGTTCATCAAAGAATCAAAGAAGGCAAAAAAGAGCGAGTCCAGATATTCGAAGGACTTGTTATTAGCTACAGAAACTCTGGCGGAGTCGCAGCAGTTATTACTGTTCGCAAGGTCGCTTCGGGTGTCGGTGTAGAAAAAACTTGGTTTGTTAATAGCCCTAATGTTGTAAAAATACAAATCACTAAGCGCAGCAAGGTTCGTCGAGCAGTTCTTAGCTACATGCGATCACGATCTGGAAAATCAGCCAGAATGGCCGAGCGAGATTTTGACAGAAATACTGCTAATGAGTCTGACGAGAGAACCGCATCTCAATTGGCTGAGGCAGAGCAGGCCGAAATAGAAGCCCAAAGCAAGGCCAAACAAAGCGAAGATGAACTTAACCAAGTTGAAGAAAGCACAGATGCGCTAGCTAAAGAAGAGAATAAATTAGCAGGCAAAGATGATGCCACTAACGACGAAGCTCCTAAAGATAAGGCTGTCGACGAACAGATCAACACTGACGGCCAAGACGAAGCCCAGCTTCCAGCAGAAGAGTTCAAGGCCGGTGTCGATAAAGTCCAGAAATAATTTGTCTTGAATGCCAATAGCCCCATCTAGGGGCTATTTTATTATATTAAAAAATATGTTATAATATCGTTTCGTACCTTTCAATAGTGCCAACCTAAGGAGTCCCAAAGTTGTCTACCTCAAGATCAGAACAGATTAAGAGTAAGCTTCAGGCTTACGATCAAGCTAGTGTCTTTAGATCTATCGAAGAGCTAGGGCTAAGAAACGCTATCGGTCCACTAGTACCGATGTCGTACGACCCTTCGAAGCCATTCCATCAGCTAACTACGGTACGCTGTGATGTCAGCTCGATTTCAAATGAAATGCTAGCGCCTCTAGGCCCAGCTGTGCATCGTAATTTTGGAGTGATACCATCTGCTTGGCGAGAGCATCAGGATATGCTGCAATTTATTGCTGGCGAAATGCTCCGAAGTGGAATGAATTTTACCTTGGTAACCAACCACAGTAACGTGGTTGATATTGCCCTAGTCCTCGGTGCTTTGCGCCTGGAACTGGCTAGCCTAATAGACGGTGAAGAGTTTTCTAGAAACAGCGGGCTAATTATTAGCCGCGGTATCGCTACAACTAAAGCTGACCTCAGCAATCTGGGCATCAATATGCCTACCGTTGAAGCACTTCAGCTCTTTGCTAATATATTTTTTAGCTTTCCGACTACACCATCCGTTAGGAGCAAAAACTTTCCTGTTGAGCTTGTAAAATTATCTAACGAGCTAACTCGAATTGAGCTGGACAATTTTCTCCAGCCAGGTGGTCGTTTGCTGGCTGTTGCGCCAAGTGCCTCTAAGGACTTGTTTTTGCGAGACCGTGTTCATATGCAACCACTAAAAAATGGGACAATGGACATCATGCAGGGCTGGGTTATACCTGTAGCTGTGACGCTCGATAGTTCTGAGCCACCAGCTTGCAGGGTCTTGCCTTGGAGGCTGGTCCAGTCTTACGAAGACTGTCATCAGACAATGCGAGACATTGCCCACGAATGTTATCGCCAAACCTTGGTGCCGCACCAATATTACGACAAGCCGAGCCTTTTTGAAGAGGCTAAGGCAAATATCTCGAAGCTCCGTCGTAGCTAAATTTCTATTCACCACAGCTCCAAAAGGGCTGTGGTGAATTTATTTATATTCACTATTAGCTGTATAATCACTTACATTAAGGAGAAAAGTGTTGAAGGCTAGTATGCGCATGGAAAACTCCCTAAGAAGAAGCGGGCAGCTCTTTGTCTGTGGTATCGATGAAGTTGGCCGCGGAAGTTTGGCTGGGCCACTTGTGGCAGCGGCAGTTGTTTTGCCATCTAGCTGGCGAAAGGCTCTGACGGACTCAAAATTATTGTCTGCAGCTAGACGTGAAGAGCTATCAGAATACATCACAGAGAAGTCACTTGGCTATGGCATTGGCTGGGTGGATAATACCGAAGTAGACTTATTCGGCCTAACTGAAGCAGTGCGGATGGCATACCTTCGGGCCCTAGAAGATTTGGAATGTGAGTTTAGCTCAATTATTATAGACGGTAATTACGACTATCTATCCGAATATAAGTTAAGTCAGACAATCGTGAAGGCCGATCAGAAAGTGAGCTGCGTAGCCGCCGCCAGTATTATTGCAAAAGTCGCCCGCGATCAGTATATGTTCGCCCAGACCCAACAGTACCCTGGCTATGGTTTTGAGAGTAATGTTGGATATGGCACCAAGAAACACCTAGAAAGTTTGGCCAGAAAAGGACCTTCAGATTTACACAGAAAAAGTTTTTGTAGGGGGTATTTATGAAAAATACCACCGCGATAGGATCACAGGCTGAAGATTTGGCTGCGCAGTACTTAATCAGTCAAGGATACAAAATATTGCAACGCAATTTCAAAAACCGCTTTAGTGAGCTAGATATAATCGCTAAAAATACCGAGTACATCTGCTGTGTTGAGGTGAAATACCGCAACACCGATGATTATGGCGGTGGTCTTGGAGCCATATCGGCCGACAAAAAGAGACGTTTGGCCAGAGGCTTTGAGTACTGGCTTTACGAAAACCCACAATATGCAAAACTACAGCCCCGGATCGATGTAATTGCTGTAGGTGGTAATAAGCAGATACAGTTCATAGAAAATGCCATCGAATAGCCCCAGAACTCATGACTGATGTCAAAAGTGCTGGATTCTCATACCGCTTGCTCACCGCCCTGTAAGGCCATAGCTCTAACTCATTTATTCCGGTTAGCCTCATTGTAGCTACAGCTACAAATCGGCCTGAGCCTCATAAATATAGCGAACTATGACGCCACAAATCAATAAGCCATCAATACGAGCCCTAGCACTCTTGACATAAGACTGCTAAAAAAGTACAATTATGAGTATAGTCTGAAATGAGCGAAACTGTCGGTTGCACTGGTGTACCGACTTTTTTATTCAAGCTTTATCTAGGGCTAACTACAATTTAATAACATTTTAATAGGAGAATTATGCAAAACCAATTTTTATCAGCAATAGAGCAAATATGTGAAGAAAAAGGCATATCGAAAGATATGGTTATTGAGGCAATCCAAGCCGCAATAATCGCTGCCTACAAAAAAGACTTCGGCGACAAAGAGCAAGAGGTTAGGGTCGAGCTAAACCCCGATAGCGGCGAGCCAACTATTTTTGTAACCAAGGAAGTTGTTGAGAGTGTCGAAGATGGTCTAATACAAATATCGATAGCTGATGCCAAGAAGCTCAAAAAAGCTAGCGTCCTTGGAGATATGATTGAGTTTAAGGAAGACAACAAGGAATTCGGACGAGTCGCTGCCCAAACTGCTAAGCAGGTGATTGTCCAGCGAATTCGTGAAGCCGAGCGAGAAGTCGTATTTAGCGAATTTAGCGGCAAAGAAGGTCTAATCATTAACGCCACTGTTCAAAGATTTGAGAGTGGTAATGTATTTATTGATCTCGGAAAAGCAACCGGCGTGATGTTCCCCAGCGACCAGATACCTAATGAAAAGTATTATCCCGCCCAAAAGATTAAAGTATTTGTAGTTCGGGTTGAGCAAACCAACCGCGGGCCACAAATTGTAGTTAGTCGTACACACCCAGATATGGTTCGAAGATTATTCGAGCTTGAAGTTCCTGAGATAGCCAACGGATCAGTGGAAATTGCGGGAATCGCTCGTGAAGCTGGAGCTCGCACCAAGATTGCCGTCAAATCCAATGTCCCAGGAGTAGACCCAGTTGGTACTTTTGTCGGAGGTAGAGGCACAAGGGTGCAGGCCGTAATGGGAGAGCTCGGTGAAGAAAAAATCGATATTATAGCATTTAGCGATGATCCTAAGGAATACATCACAAATGCCTTGTCACCAACTAAAGTAATTAGCGTTAAACTAGATAAGGAAAATAAAAAAGCCGTAGTCAAGGTCCCTGAAGACCAACTGAGTTTGGCAATCGGCAAATCCGGCCAGAATGTCAGGTTGGCAGCTAAATTAACAGAGTGGAATATTGACATCGATGGTGCCGATGAAGCTGGCGTTGAATCTACTGCAAAAGAGATAGTGCCAGAGCCCAAGCCCGCCCGAACAGTCGATCTAGAAGATGCCATAATTGCCGCTTCTAATGAAAAAACTGAAGTTAAAGATGGCAAGACTTCAGCTGAGGCCACTGAAGTTAAGACAGAATCTGAAAAAAGTATCAAGGAAGCCGTAGAAAAAGAAGAAGCCTTAGAAGATTCAGAAGATAAATAAACAGACACAAAAACCAAAGTTTGCTAGAATTAATGGAGGACAATAATTATGCAAGAAGATTTTTTAAGCCATTTTGATAGATTTACACAGAATGCTAAAAAAAGCCTGGAGAGTGCAGGCCTTCTTGCAATTAATATGGGGTCGAGCTACATAGGCACCGAACACTTGCTGCTAGGAATGCTTAAAGTGCAGGGTTCGATAGGAGCTCGCCTACTATCTGACATGGGCGTCAGAATTGATAACGTCCCCGTTTATGGCAATCATAATATCCAGACCTCTACACCGTCGGGGAGTATTGAGCTATCTGAGACAGCCAAACAAACCATTACATCTGCACTTAGAGTTGCACAGCAAAACGGCCAACCCTACGCTGGTACGGAGCATTTATTAATTGCAATTCTCGGGCAAAAAAATTCTCGGGCAATATCTATTTTAAAAGACATGCAGGTCGATCCGGTAGCAGTTAGAGACGAGCTAGAAAAGTACCTGGACTCTCAACCTTCTCAAGTCGAGATACCACAAGGTGGACCAGGCCGTAAGAATTCTAAACAGTCTAAAACACCTGCACTTGATCACTTCGGTATAGACTTGACAGCTAAGGCTACAAAAGATTTGCTAGATCCTGTAATCGGTCGAGAAACCCAAATCGATAGGATGATTCAAATTTTAAACCGTCGGAGCAAAAATAATCCTGTTCTGATTGGCGAGCCTGGAGTTGGTAAAACAGCGATAGTAGAAGGACTAGCTAAAAGAATTGTCGACGAGAGAGTCCCAGAGATGCTACTAGGTAAGAGACTAATGATGCTTGATATGGCATCTGTTATTGCAGGGACTAAGTTCAGGGGCGAATTCGAAGAAAGACTCAAAAAGATAATTGACGAGGTAACTGCTTCGCCAGATGTAATATTATTCATTGACGAGCTTCATAATGTAGTCGGAGCCGGAAGTGCCGAAGGGGCAATTGATGCTGCGAACATCCTAAAACCAGCCTTGTCGCGCGGGGAAGTACAGACTATTGGTGCTACCACTCTTGAAGAGTACAGAAAGCACATCGAAAAAGATGCTGCACTAGAACGGCGCTTTCAGCCAATTATAGTTCCAGAAGCTACAGTCGATGAAACTATCGAGGTGCTCAAGGGCCTGCGACCAAGGTATGAAAAATTCCACAGCGTTAAGATTACTGATGAGGCAATCGAAGAGGCTGCTAAATTAGCAAAGCGCTATATAGCGGACAGGTTTTTGCCAGACAAAGCCATAGACCTAATCGATGAAGCATCATCACGGGCCAGAATAACCCGTTCAAGTACCGACGGACGAGGCAAGCGCCTATCCAAACAGCTCGAACAAAAGTTAATCCAAATTGATGATGCTGTATATAACCAAGATTTTGAGCAAGCTGCTCGATTAAAATCTGAAGCCAGCATTATAGAAAAAAAACTAAATGAAGTGCAGGCTGACTCTAAAAACAATGATAAGGTCGAAGTTACGATTGAGGACATTACCAAGGTGGTGGCTCAATCTACAGGAATCCCCGTTGAAAAATTAGCTAAGTTTGAGACTGATAGTCTTAAGAAACTAGAGCAGACATTAAAACTCAAGATCATCGGACAAGACAATGCTGTCGATGTTATTGCCAAGGCTATCCGCCGTAGTCGCACAGGCATTGCTGACCAAAAGAAACCCATCGGGTCATTTATGTTTTTAGGACCTACCGGGGTAGGCAAAACCGAACTCGCTCGTGTACTTTCAGAAGAACTCTTTAATGACGCAGACTCGATTATTAAGGTTGATATGAGTGAGTTTATGGAAAAACATAATGTCTCGCGCTTAGTCGGAGCTCCCGCAGGGTACGTGGGCTACGAAGATGCCGGCCAGCTGACAGAAAAAGTTCGTCGCAAGCCATACAGCTTAATATTATTTGATGAAATCGAAAAGGCCCATCCTGATATATTTAATATTTTGCTTCAGATTCTAGAGGATGGTATCTTGACTGACGCCAAGGGCAAAAAAGTAGATTTTAGCAACACAATTATAATTATGACAAGCAATGTTGGTGCTAGGGTTTTGGCGAAGGAAGCTGAAATCGGATTTGCGACCGACACCCCCAAAGAACAAAGAAAGCTAGACGAAATACACGTACAGATGACAGAAAAAGTTACCAGTGAACTGAAAAAACAATTTCGTCCAGAATTTTTGAACCGCATTGATCATGTTGTGGTATTTAAAGCACTCTCGAAGTTAGATATCGAAAAGATTGCTGAGCTCCAGCTCAAAGATCTTGCTAAAAGACTTGAAGAAAAAGAAGTTATCCTAAAGTTTAAGCCAAATGTACGAGTCTTGCTGGTAGAAAAAGGCTATGATATCGAAAACGGAGCTCGCCCCATGAAGAGAGCGGTACAAAGATTAATAGAGGATAAGCTTGCTAGCGGCATAATTACAGAGATGATCAAGCCAGGCGATATCGTAGAAATTAGTGCTAAAGATGGTGAGGTTGATCTAAATATCAAGGTCGGTGCAACAGTATAGGCAGCTAGCTGCTATAATAATCTATTCGCTATTTGTTCGTAAAGCAGTAGTCGTGTATAATTTATTGTATGTCTAAATCAAACGTACAGTTTAGCTGCCAGAGCTGCGGAGCCAACTCTAGTAAGTGGAGTGGTAAATGCATGCAGTGTGGCGCATGGGATAGTATCGTAGAGAGCATCGCCCCAGGATTTAATGGGAACAAGAAGCTAGCCACTCCAACCACTAAAATCGACAAGTTCCACGAAATTTTATCTTCCGATAAAAGCCGAATAGGTACTGGCAATAGTGAAGTCGATGCGGTCTTGGGTGGAGGGATAGTACCAGGCAGCCTGGTACTCTTGGCTGGTGACCCTGGCATTGGCAAGTCTACTCTGGTTTTGCAGATCGCTGCGGAAGTGGCCAAGAAATACAAAGTTCTATATGTAAGTGGTGAAGAATCTGCTGCCCAGGTTAAACTTCGGGGAGCTAGGCTCAAAGGTATGAATACTGAATTTGAGTTTTTGGCGACTACTGATGTAGATGAAGTGTTGGCCTATGCCCAAACTGGTGGATACCAACTTGTAGTGATAGATTCGATTCAAACTATGGTGAGCCAAAACCTTAGCGGCTCAGCTGGTACGACCAGCCAAATAACCAACAACACTAATAGTCTGGTTCGGCTAGCAAAGAGTACCAACACCTCCTTCGTCATTATTGGACATGTTACAAAAGAAGGTAATGTAGCTGGACCGAGATTAATGGAGCACTTAGTGGATACAGTCCTGTACCTTGAGGGTGAACGCTATGGTCTGCTGAAGCTTTTGAGGAGCGTCAAGAATCGCTTTGGAGCCACCAATGAAGTCGGTATGCTAGAGATGACTGAAGCAGGCCTAGTGGCCGTAAAGAACCCTTCTGAGGCCCTCTTGCAAGAGCGTCAAGAGCTTCCGGGCAGTGTAGTATTTGTGGGCATGGAAGGCAGTCGGCCTATCTTAGTAGAAGTTCAAGCATTAGTTAGCCCTAGCGTATTTGGCTATCCTAAGCGTGTAGCAGATGGGTTTGATATCAATCGCCTTGGACTGTTGTGCGCAGTTATGCAAAAACGCGGTGGTATTAACTTGAGTAGTCACGATGTCTATGTTAATATTGTAGGCGGAATAAAGCTCTCCGAACCAGCAATTGATCTCGCAATTATTTTAGCAATAGCGTCCGCATCAAACGGTAAGATTATCAAGCCAAGTACCGTAGTATTTGGCGAAGTGGGTCTAAGTGGCGAAGTTCGGTCTGTCAATATGTCAAATTTAAGACTTCGTGAGGCCAGTAAACTCGGGTACAAGAATGGAGTCGTGCCAGCTAGTTCTAAAGGTCAAAATTACCTAGGAGTCAAGACTATAGCTGAAGCTATCAAATCATTAAAATAGAGGAAATAATAAATTTATGTTAGTCGTAGAAGTTATATTAGTAATTGCCTTAGCTATATTTGTTATAACATATCGCTTGGCCAAATTAAGCGCCCAGAAATTAATACTAGTCGTAATAGGAGCGCTACTTGGTAGCATCATCGGATCATTATTAGCTATTCCGATTTCGGCCTTGCCAGAGCCGTACAAGCAGTACTTGCCAATAGTCGTAACAATTGTTTTGGCTGCTGCAATGGCATCAGTGTTTTATTCGCAGCATGATTTCTTAGACAGCTTAATGTCAAAAAAGAGTGATAAAAAAGTAAAACAAGATAAGCCCATGCCTCTCAAGATCAATAAACACGACACTAAAGTACTGGTTGATACCTCAGCTATAATCGACGGTCGAATTGGTGACATCGTTGCTAGTGGGTTTATTCCTGGTGCTTTGATTGTACCTAGGTTTGTTTTGGCTGAGCTCCAAAATATTGCCGATAGTGAAGACCCGCTGCGTCGAGGTAGAGGTCGTCGTGGCCTAGAGATACTAAATGATATGCGCCTTAATGATGCTTTGCAGCTCGAGATTATCGAAGATGACCCTAAGGACGTAAAAGAGGTAGATCACAAGCTGGTTTACTTGGCCAAAAAACACAATGCCAACATTTTAACTACCGACTACAACCTTAATCGCGTCGCAACAATTGAAGGAGTTAAAATTCTCAACATCAACGAATTAGCTAATGCTATCCGGGCTGTCGTTTTACCTGGAGAAATTATGAAAGTAAATGTTGTACAGGCCGGTAAAGAAAAAAACCAAGGTGTAGGATACCTGCCCGACGGAACCATGATTGTGGTCGATGGAGGTGATAAGCTCATTGGCAAGGATGTCGACTGCGAAGTTACCAGGATATTCCAGTCTGTTGCTGGCAAGATGATATTTGCTACTCCTAAAAATGCTAAGGCCAGCTCTAGCACTCGTCCACCCAGACAACCCAGAAAGCCCACCAAGTTTACTCCAAGCACTAAAAGCTCTAGATAGTAAAAACAATTAGCACTTCAGTTAATGACAGTAAGCTAGGGCTAATTTTACCTAAAGCCGAGATTGGTTTGGCAGATACAGCCTTTAATATAGTTTACTTGCTAAGCAAATAACGATATTTTTTATAAGCCTAGTTTCAGGGATAGATAGTTTGCACAGGGCCACTGGCAGGCAAAAAGCTAGCTTTAACATTTGAGCCTGAGCCGGTGATGCTATTCCAGCCTGTGCCACCCCAAGTAGCAGGCGAAGAAGACTTACTAGAACCAAAAGGCCCACCATCTACATAGAGCTGAACGCTAAAAGCTCCTAGTGTGTAGGTGAATTGGCAGCTACTTCCCGTGCAGCTCAAGTTTGCACCACCAACCCCTGTAGCTGTAGCCGATACAGTATTGCTAGTGCCTGTGTAGTAGCCCGAGTCTGTTACTACCGCACTAAATTTGTGGACTCCAGCCGTTGGAGTGACAGTGGTACTAAAAGTTGGGCCGCTACCCGATTGTGTTGCGAGAATGTTTCCATCCATATAAAAAGCAACTTGGCTAATTGGGAACTTGCCCTGAGTAGTGGCTGCGGTAATATTAAAAGTGCTACCTGTGGTGGGGGTGGTCGTGATTGATACTACCGGCTGAGGATCGCCACACTGGTGGACATCGTCTTTTTCTGATGGGATACTTCCGCCCTGGGCGTACCCAAGCGAAGCGGCCAAAACCTGGACTGGTGGGTTCCACCTCGGGTACGAGGGGTCGGCTGGGGCTATCTCGGCCGTTATTAATGATCCGGTTATCTCCCTACGTGCGCCGGCAGGAGTACAGTCGGTAGCTAATTTGCCAGAAACAATATCAATAGTGGCTTTCTGGGAATCTTGAGCCTTTTCAACGTGATACCAGCTCGGGAATATGTCTGTCCGCAATTTAGAGCCTGCTATCGGCGACTTACCAGTATTGGCATCAATGGTTTCTTGCTTTATGCCTGGCGGCCTATCAAACTGCTCATTGGGATCATCCTTGGTTACCTCACGCATGTACTGATTCCATATCGGGGCCGCAACAATACTAGCAGCTTGGGTCATAGGAGTGTTGTCGTTATTGCCTGCCCAGGTTGCTGTTATGACTCTCTTCGTGAAGCCAATAGTCCAGGCGTCTCGGTAGTCTTCCGATGTACCAGTCTTGGCTGCTACGGTTTTATTAGGCAGTGTTAGCGGGTTATTACACGGAAATGTACCGTTACTACAACGCGCGTTATTATCAGACATAATATTACTTATCAAATAAGCTATTTGTGGATCCAGCACCTGCTTTGGTTTATTGTTTTCGGGTTTAGTATTGTCTTCAACGACTTTGCCGGAGCCGTCGGTAATCTTGAGCCAATAGACAGGGTCGTGGTGCTGGCCGTTAGTAGGAAACGCCGAATAAGCATTAACCATATCTACCATACGAACCTCTCCTGCCCCTAGAGCCATACTTAGGCCGTATTCATCGACTGGCTTATCGTAGGTAGTTATACCCATATCTCGTGCTGTACCAATAAATTCTGGTATACCGCCAATGTAGAGGCCTTTTACCGCAGGTATATTAAGGGAGCTAGCTAAAGCTGTCCTGACAGACTGTACGCCATAAAATCTTCCCGTATAGTTTTTGGGAATATAAGGAGGAATACCTCCAAAATCGGTTTTGACATCGTATATTGTACTGCCTGGCCCCCAGTTTTTCTTGAACAAACTAGCATATACTACAGGCTTAATAGACGAGCCGGGTTGTCTAAGCGCGGCAGCTACGTTATAAATACCAAATTCAGGGTTAGTGGCATCGTAACTCCCGACCATCACAAGCACCTGTCCGTTGTTTGGATCAGCCGAAACTAGTGCGGCGTTATCTCCACCATAACCCCTAACAGAGTTAATATTTTTAAAAACAATCTGCTCAGCTAGTTTTTGTTTTGGAAGATCAATCGACGATATGACCTTGAACCCGCCTTCGTTGACTCGCTTGATGCCATATTTTTCTTCTAATTGCTCGCGAATATACTGCACGAAGTGAGGAGCCTGGATGTTGGCATAAGGATTGTACGGCTTCAGTAGAGACATGACATCTACCTTTTTAGCTTCAACGGCTTGGTCTCTTTTGATGTAGCCCTGATCCACGAGTATATCTAGCACACGATCTTTTTTATCGAGCAAGGCCTGCTTATTTTGTCCGTAAGGAGAGTAATAAGTTGGCGCCTGCGGAAGGCTAGCCAGAGTAGCACACTGGGCTAAGTTTAGGTCTTTGGCATCGATACCAAAGTACTGCTTGGAGGCAGCCTGAATACCATAGGCAGTTGATCCATAGGGTATTTCATTAAGGTAAAGCTTCAGGATGTCATCTTTTTTGTAAAGCTGCTCCATCTGTATAGACAAGATAAGCTCTTTTATTTTTCTAGTAAAAGTCCGCTCGTTGGTAAGCAGAGCATTTTTGACATACTGCTGGGTTATAGTCGAGCCACCGCCCCTACTTGGGTCTTTGAATAGTATGCCCGTAAAGGCTCTGGCAATACCAGCCGGACTAAAGGCGCCTTGCTTATAAAAATTTTTGTCTTCCAGGGCAACCGTAGCATCCTTAATGCATTGTGGCATTTGATTGAACTCGATTATGCTGCGGTTTTTATCGCCATAAACTTCAATTAGGAGGTTTTCGCCGGTTCGGTCGTATATTTTGGTAGTCTGGGCACTGACTCGAGAGTTGATTTTATTCGGGCTTGGCAGGTCTTTGGCGAACCATAAGAACAAGCCAGCCAAAAGCAGTACTGTAACAGCAGCAGTTATGCCATATATTTTTAGAGCTTTTTTGCTCGTAATGACCCGGATAATGTTTTTGTAGCGAAACCTGTCCCATCCCTTTGCTCGTGGCCTGGAAGGTGATTTTTTGCTACCCTTTGAGATGGTCGTATGCTTCACCACACGACGGGTAGATTTATTAGCTTTATTTGCTGGTTTGTTTGCCATAGAGTTATTACATTAAATTATATCACGACTTAGCTAATAAATTTATCGATAAGTTTGATTACAATATAACGCTATTGTTGGTATAATGTGACAGATATGACTTTATTAATAGCGTGTAAATTTGAACACCACTCTTGGTATTTAAAGGCTTGATTTTAGCGTCAGCCGCAAGCTATTTGCTTAATTCTAATTAATAAATAAACTAATCTAAGGAAATTGATATGAAATCTAAGGATATACTAAATGACCTGCTAACTCGAAATGTCGAAGACCTGATAGTACGTAGCGAGCTCGAGAAAAAGCTAAAAAGCGGTAAAAAACTAAGAATTAAGCTCGGAATTGACCCAACCGGATCGAAAATACACATTGGCCGCGCTGTAGCCCTCTGGAAGCTAAGGCAATTTCAGGATTTAGGACACCAGATAACATTTGTTGCAGGTACTTTTACAGCCCAAATTGGTGACACATCAGATAAGTTTTCGGAACGAAAAATGCTATCAAAAGAAGAGGTGGCTAAGAACTTCAAGTCGTACTACCAGCAGCTTTCTGTAGTCCTAGATATGGATAAGGTAGAGATGTTTCACAATGGTGATTGGTTTGAAAAAATGCAGCTAGATGAGTTTTTTAAGCTTACTAGCTTATTTACTATTCAGCAGATGACGGAGCGCGATAACTTCGCCAAGCGCATTGAGGCTAATAAACCGGTCGGATTGCACGAAACGCTCTATGCCCTTCTGCAGGGTTACGATAGTGTCCAGATGAAAACAGATCTTGAAGTTGGAGGTACCGACCAGCTATTTAATATGCTGGCAGGCCGAACCGTCCAAAAAGCCTACGGCCAGGACCCTCAAAATGTTATGACTTTCCATATCCTAGAGGGTACAGACGGACGCAAAATGAGTACATCCTGGGGCAATTGTATATTCATTGACGATGAGCCACTCGATATGTACGGCAAAGTAATGACCATTCACGACGAGCTGATACCGGCGTATTTTAAGCTGGCCACTGACACACCTATGGATGTGGTTGCCCAAATCGAGAAAGGCATGTCGCTCGGCGATAACCCGCGTGACACCAAAGCCAGCCTGGCCCGCACTATAGTAGCTCGCTATTACGACAACAAAATAGCTCTAAAGGCCGAAAAAGATTGGGAAAAACAGTTCATAGCTGGCGAGAAGCCATCTGATATCGAAACCTTCAAAACCAAAAAAGGCTCAGTTATTGATGTTGTGGCTCTCGCTTTTGATGTCAGCAAATCCGAAGCCCGACGACTATTGACTCAAGGCGGAATCAAAATTAACGACGAGGTAATAAAGGACGCAGAGCACAAAATATCTGCAGACTGTTTATTACAGCTCGGTAAGAGACGCTACAAAAAAATCAAGATCAGTTAAGGCTATCGTTTTTTGTTCGTGTTAGAATATAGCTATGACCACTAAAAGTTCGGTATCGAGGCTCAAGGGCGTTGGGCCTATTTTAGAAAAAGCCCTAGCTCAAGCTGGGATTTTTACAATCGCTGATTTGCTTAATTATTACCCCAGAAGGTGGGATAGCTACTTGGCGATCAAAAGTATTCGTGACATTCAGCCTGGGCTGGTTAGTTTTGAGGCTAAGGTTGAGCGAGTGGCAATGCGTATTAGCCATCGCAACCGTAGGTTAACAATTACCGAAGCTGTCCTGAGCGATGATACCGGCACAATTAAGGCGATATGGTTTAATCAGCCATATCTAGCGCAGACACTTATCGCAAATAACACTTATCGCTTCAGGGGTAACTATGAGTACAAAAACGGCTATATTAGCCTCCAGGCACCGACTTTTGACAAAATCACCACTCGGCCACTCCGACAAGAGATAATACCAATCTACCCCGAAACCAAACAGCTCACCTCGACTATTATTAGAAAGCTCATCGCTCAGTGTATTGATGTTAGCGACCAGCTCGAAGACACCCTTCCTGGTGTGATAGCAAAAGACCACGAGCTACTACCGAAATCAGCATCGATTCGTATCTTACATACCGCCGAGTCGGATGCCCAGCTCGATAGCGCCAAGCGTAGCATTAGCTTTGAGGAGATCTTTGAGCTGGTGTTGACTGGGCTGGTAATCAAACGAAACATCAAAACCTCCAAGGCTGTCGAGATAGAATATAAACCCGATGTTGCCCAGAAATTCGTAGGTCTGCTAGATTTTGAACTAACCCCAGCCCAAAAAAAAGCTGCCCACACGGTCCTAGAGGATATTAGCAAAGACAGCCCGATGAACCGCCTCTTGGAAGGCGATGTTGGTAGCGGCAAGACTCTAGTGGCCCTAATGGCTTGCGTGATGGCCAAGCAGTCGGGTTATCAGTCTGCAATTATGGTACCAACCGAAATACTGGCTCGACAACACTTTTTAGGGTCACAAAAACTTCTCGATAGTATTGGCATGAAGTCTGTTTTGCTCATTTCTGATATGAAAAAATCAGACCGAGCAACGACTCTAGAGCTAATCAAATCAGGCAAGGTCGATTGTGTAATTGGTACGCACGCCCTAATAAGTAGCGGATTAGAGTACCACAACCTCGGGCTGGTTGTGGTCGACGAGCAACATCGATTTGGGGTTAATCAGCGCTCAACTCTGAAAGGTAAAGCTAGTTCAATGCCGCATGTCCTGACCATGACTGCCACTCCGATTCCACGCAGCCTGGCGCTAGTGGTGTATGGCGATCTGGATGTTTCGATTATCGATGAGTTGCCGCCAGGCCGAAAGCCCATCACGACAAAGGTCGTGAAGGACAAAGACCGCATTCATGTCTATAAGCACATCGACTCACTAATCGAACAAGGCCAACAGGCCTTCGTGGTTTGTCCGCTAATTTCCGAATCCGATAAGCTTGGAGTCAAGAGTGTCGAGGGTGAGTTTAGGGTTTTACAACAATCAGTCTTTAGGCACCGTCGCATCGGGCTTATTCATGGCAAGTTAAAATCAGACGAGAAGACGCAAATTATGAGCGATTTTAAAGCTGGCAAGCTAGACATGCTAGTGGCAACTTCGGTTATCGAGGTGGGTGTTGATATACCCAATGCCTCAATCATGCTCATCGAGAGCGCCGAGCGCTTCGGGCTGGCAGCCCTGCACCAGCTGCGAGGCAGAGTTGGTCGAGGCAAGCACCAGTCGCACTGCTACCTATTTACGCCTAGCGACAACCCGGCTTCGTTAAAGCGGCTCGAAGCCCTCGAGAAGACGAGTGACGGCTTCCGACTCGCCCAGATTGATTTAGAGACGCGTGGGCCAGGCGAA
>JBAXPC010000004.1:0-34719 GCA_037132395.1 bacterium
TGGCGGGCCCGACCGGATTTGAACCGGCGATCTCCTCCGTGACAGGGAGGCGTGATAACCACTTCACTACGGGCCCTCGGCTCAATGAAATAATTTAGAGATTGTCTGATTATTCAAAAAGCTAAATTAACCTGATTATCTTAACAAAAAAAGCCCGAATATTCAATGCTTTAGCTGAAGATCGCCTTTTATGCTTGACATTAGTACTTATGTTTGCTAGTATATAGCCTTATCTGGTAGGTGGAGACCATCAGGTAATAAATCGCTTCATGCTAGTCAATAGGAGGAAGTGGCTTATTTTTTACAAAAAAATAAATATATAAAAACAAAAAGGAGCTAATAATGTATTCGAAAACTGCTATGTTAACATATTATCAAGTATCAAGACCACGAAAGGTTAAAGTGAGGGTGGTCAAGGCACATGCCCATGTGCCGTATTTGGGCAATAGTAACGTTGTAGACACCCGTAAGCAGCTCAAAACTGCTACTTTTGGGGCTACATTCTTCGCTAGCCGGGCGCAATCTCAAGCTAGCGAGTACGACAAATGGCAGGCGCTTAATGATAAGCTCAAAAAAAAGCTTATCTAGTCTTTCTTCACCAGCCAATAAAGATATATTTTAGATATATTCTAGCCCTAAATAAATACACTATTAATACCAGTGTATTTTTTAGTTTAACCTTACAATTGCTAGGACTGACGCTTGAGTAATTGGGTTAGTTTGATTACTATTATAGGGCGTTAATATTAGAGAACTAGTTTTAGCCCAAGACTGCGCATAAAACACTTCAAGCTAAACTCTAAAGCCAAACCATGCCGATGTAGCTCAGTTGGTAGAGCGACGCTTTCGTAAAGCGTAGGTCAGCGGTTCGATCCCGCTCATCGGCTCCATAGCACAGCAAATGACCTGACTACCTAAAAGCCACTATATTCTGGTATAATTAGGTCTATAAAATAATGAATACAGATAAAAAACCTAAGATGCAAATTACCAGCCGCTCAGTCTATAAAGATGGCTGGTTTTTGAGTTTGTGTATGCTAACGCTACTCGTGGTGCTATTTAATGTGGCTTGGGCGCTTATAAACATCAAGCAAACTCAAATCCAGATCCCAATTCGTTTTTCGAGCCTCACCAACTTTGATCAGCTCGGGAGCTGGTATCAGCTGTATGAGATCCCAATCATTGCAGTTATGGTGCCGCTGGCAAACTTTGCTCTAGCCAACCTTTTGCATCATCGCAACAGACTAATTAGCATTTTTCTGATGATGGCCGGGCTGATGAGCTCGATACTGGCCACGGCTATACTAATTGGCTTCACAGTAATAAATTATGGCACAAACTAATAACAACCGGAGTAACCACAGTGCGCTAGCCGTTGGGCTGGCAGACAAGCGCTGGTTTTATAGACTTTGCGAGATAATGCCCGGCGCATTGAGCTGGTCGCTATTAGCAAGCCCAATTATTTTAAGTCTGGTCTACCCGATTGCAGTGGCGTATTTTATTATAGCTTTTGATCTGTTTTGGCTCTTAAAGTCGATCCGAATGAGCTTTGGTCTCGTTGAGGGCTACCGTACTCTCAAGAGGTCTGAAAGAATTGATTGGGCTCATCGGCTAGATCAGCTCGATGATATCGACACAGAGCTAGCCAAGGCCGTACTGAAGCTCGAAAAACTCGCGCGTTCGGGCGTTTTTGGACTAGTTAAGCTAGGTAAGGACAAAAAAGAGTTTAGGGCAGCCAAAATAGAAGTCGATAGGTTAGAACGGGTATTGGCACACAAAAGCACATTAATTAGCCCAGAAGACATTAGACACGCAATTATTACGGCTGTTTATAACGAAAATCTCGATGTATTGAGACCTTCTCTAGAGGCAATTTTGAATTCTGAGTATGATCCCAAGAAAGTAATATTTGTTTTGGCCTACGAAGAGCGCGGTGGCGAGCAGACAGCCCAAAACGCAAAAATACTTGAATCGGAGTATGGCAGTAGATTCGGTGGATACTTGAGTATCTGCCACCCAGACGGAATCGAAGGTGAACTCAAGGGCAAGGGCGCCAATATTACTTACGCTGGTAGAATCCTCAAGCAATACACCGAAGATCAAGGTTTAGACCCGCTCAATATCATCGTCACTACCTTAGACTCTGACCACAGGCCAGACAAGAAGTACCTTCCGTACCTGACCTACGAATACTGCACCAATCCTAGCCGAACGCATTTTAGCTATCAACCAATGGCGATGTTTTTTAATAATATTTGGGATGCACCGGCACCGATGCGAGTCATTGCTACCGGAAACTCGTTTTGGCTAATGATGGAGAGTGTCAGGCACTATCGGCTGCGTAATTTTGCAGCTCATGCCCAAGGCATGCAAACTCTCATTGACACCGATTTTTGGTCGGTTACAACAATAGTCGAAGATGGCCACCAGTACTGGCGAACTTTTTTTACCTACGATGGCGACCATCTGGTGGAGCCGCTTTATATACCCATTTACCAAGATGCCGTGTTGGCCGATAACTACCGCAAAACCTTTCTCAATCAATATAAACAGCTCCGCCGCTGGGCCTACGGAGCCAGCGATATTCCTTTTGTGATTACTAACAACATCAAGAACAAACAAATTTCTTTCGGTAAAAAGTGGATTCAGTTTTTTAGACTTTTGGAGGGGCACATTAGCTGGGCAACCGCACCGCTAATTCTAACTTTTGCAGCTTGGGCGCCACTCTATCTTAATGAGCAGTTTAATAGGCAAGTTATAGCTCATCAATTACCAGTTGTGGCTTCACGGATACTAATGGTGGCACTAGTAGGGCAGTTTATTACCATCATGCTAAGTTTGTTGATGCTTCCTCCAAGGCCAAAACACTACCACAAGTCCAAGATTGTATTTATGGTTTTACAGTGGGTCTTGGTGCCGATTACTTCGATATTTTTTGGTTCGGCAGCTGCACTCGATGCCCAGAGTAGGCTAATGTTCGGTCGCTATCCAAAGGCTTTTGATGTTACCGAAAAGGCTGTAAAAAAATGAACTACCTACTTGGTCTAATTGCAGCTTTTGTAATATCAGCCTTACTGATACCGCCAGTGAAGAGATTAGCAATTAAGCTAGGAGCAATCGATAACCCTAAAGAGGCTAAACGCAAAATACATCACAAAATAATGGCCCGTGGTGGTGGCTTAGCTATATACTTCGCTTTTATTTTGGTCAGCACAGCACTAATAGGGAGCTTTTCTAGGCAGTTCATCGGCCTAATAATAGCTGGTACAATGGTTCTAATCGTGGGGCTCGTAGACGATATCAAGCGACTCAGCCCATGGATAAAGTTATCGGTTCAGATTTTGGCGGCGCTGGTGGCTAGCATTGGCTTCGGTATAACTATCGAAACTATCACTAATCCATTTGGCGGAAACCTGGTGTTTTTACAGTCCAACGTATCGCTGGTAATTTTTGGATTGCAACTTAGCTTCAACTGGATTGCTGTTTCGCTTGCAGTCTTTTGGCTGGTAGGTATGACCAATACAATCAACTTCTTAGATGGCATCGACGGCCTCTCGGGAGGCGTCTCGGCCATAGCAGCTGGGGTAATATTTTTACTTGCGATAAGCCAGAAAGTTAATCAGCCATCAACGGCACTGATATCAATAGTTTTACTTGGAGCTTGCCTTGGGTTTTTGATTTATAATTTTTATCCAGCCAAGATATTTAATGGAGATTCGGGTGCGTACTTTTTGGGAATGACACTCGGTATTTTGGCGATTTTCTCAGGCGCTAAGCTCGCCACTGCCGCTCTTGTCTTGGGCCTACCAATTCTTGATGCAGTCTGGGCAGTAATACGCCGGTTGGCCCACAGGAAGTCGCCATTCACAGCTGACCGAGGGCATTTGCACTACCTATTCCTGGATGCCGGTTTTTCTCAGCGCCAGGCTGTGTTGTGCATTTATATGCTCTGCCTGACTTTTGGCCTGATTGGTATTCTTGGCACAACAGGACAGAAGTTTGTAGGTATTATCGCCATGTTGGTGGTTATGATTATGCTGCTAGCTGGGCTCACTTTTGTGAAGCGAAAAAAGCTTAGGAATTAAAATATTTTTGTTAAAACCTGATTGACCAGCCATATCAGATATGCTATCATAATTCCTAAGAGGGAATACATAAAAAAGTGAAAAGCAAAAACCTTCAGGATTTGATCAAGAACCTACAAGTTTTTTACAAGTGCCCTTCCTGTGGCTCAAGTTATATTCACGACGATATAGCTTTCTTGGGGAGTGTTGAAGAGCATTGCTTTATGCAGCTTACTTGCCACGACTGCTCATTGCCAGTGCTTGCCACAGTCTTTATGCAGTCAGAGCTAGATAAGGCTGGTAAACAAAATGGTTCTAAGCTCGGCCGTAAAGCCGATCTTGGCTACCGCGAAAGAGCGAAGTTTATCGACAGAGGGCCTATCAGCTCACAAGAAATAGCAGCTTTTCATCTGTATCTAACTCAAACCAAAGCTCCCAGAAAATCTAAGAAGTCTAAATAATCTTAAAATAGTAAGGAATTTCAATGGAAACAATTCATATTACAGCAACTGTTCGTGATGTATTTGGAAAAAAACTCACAGAACTGCGAAAAAACGGTCAGCTACCTGCTGTGGTTTATGGTAACAAAAAAGATAATATCGCAATTTCGGTCAACGCCAAGGAGTTCAAAAAGGCTTTTTCGGCAGCCGGTTACAGCACTATAGTAGAGCTGAAACTAGATGATCAAACCAGCGAAAACGTACTAATTCATGATATTTCCACTGACCCACTTACTAGCGAAGTTGCGCATGTTGATCTTTACAGAATCAACATGAACAAAATTATTCGAACCGAAGTCCCACTCCACTTCACCGGCGAAGCCCCTGCAGTATTCCAGCAAGAGGGAACATTGTTTAAGAACATCGAAGAGATCGAAGTAGAAACACTTCCTGCTACATTGCCATCACACATAGAGGTCGATATATCGGTTCTCGATGATTTCGCAAAGTCTATTCATGTTTCTGATCTTAAGGTCGAGGACGGTGTAACAATTCTAACCGAGCTAGATCAGCTCATATGTAAGGTAGAACCACCTAGAAGCGAAGAAGAAATTGCTGCTCTAGACGAAGAAATAGGCGATACCATACCTGAAGGTGCCGAAGATGAGGCTGCCGAAGCAGGTGATACGGCAGGCGAAACAAAGGAAGGTGAGTCTAAAGAAGCTGATGCCAAATCAGAATCAGACGAACCAAAAGCCAAAGAGTAGATCTCAGAAGCCAGGCTCTATAATAAGCCTACTAACATAAAAAAGACCCCAGTGGGGTCTTTTTTATTGGCTATCAGGCAGTCCTTAGTAACTTATTGAGTTGTCTTTGGTTGCTTACCGCATTGTAGCTAGCCATATACTTCACGGCAGCACCAAGGCTAATTGGCTTAATAGTATTGAGTACAATTTTTATAAGCTCATTATTTGGCAATATAGTTATTCGTGATGAAACAATTTTTTGTTCTATATTATCGATCAATAAATCTATGTTTGTGCTAGGGAGTTCAGAATCGTCAAAGACCATTATAATGCTTTTTGTTAGGACCGATCGATTGTACGGCATCGTAGTATTTTGTGCAGGGTACTTAATGCTAAGCCAGCCCATAGAGGGTTTCTCATAGGTAGTCACAGAAGCATAGCACTTCTGGCACGATTTACGCCTCCACGTCTGTGTACCAGACTTGGTAGAGCGCGAATTGGTGGTTTTGAGGCTTTTATTTCCGCAAATAGGGCATTTCATGTATATATGTTGTCATATAAGTATAAGAATTACTAGTGGAAAACTTTTTTTGATTGTGGATTGTCTTAAGGTTTGTCTGTTTTTCACACCAGTTTGTTCGTATCATGTTTGCTTTATCACCTTAAAACCTGCATAATTATATTATGCTTCCTGAATATTTAATCAAACCCCAATCCAGCCAATATTCGACTATTTATATTGATATGAACTCGTTTTTTGCATCTGTTGAGCAGTTTTATAGCCCTCATCTGAGAGCTAAGCCTGTAGCCGTATCGACTGCGCCATCTTCTGGGGGTAGTATTGTTGCTGCTTCTATAGAGGCCAAGCGTGCAGGAGTAAAAACAGGCACTAAGGTTGCTGAGGCCCGCCTGATGTGCCCAAATATAGTGATTGTGCATGATAGCCCCAACTCCTATCGGCATATCCATCGGCAAATTATGCAAATACTACACGGTACCGCTTGCCATGTCCGTGCTAAGAGCATCGACGAGGCTTACCTGAAGGTTCCGTCCTATCTACAGACCAGAGAAGGGGTCTTGAGCTTAGTGGAGGGTATTAAATCTAGCCTGATGGGCCTTTATGGTGAGCATATCTTATGCTCGGTGGGCGTAGCTAGCAATGTCTGGCTCGCCAAGATGGCATCGAATAGCCAAAAGCCCGACGGTTTGGTGATGCTCGACAAAACCAACCTCGTTGGGTTCTACAAAGGCCTGAGTTTGGTAGAGCTAACCGGAATAAATAGGAAAATGGCCCGCCGGATGTACGATATAGGCATCCAGAACCCTATAGATCTCTATAGTGCGAGCTGGAAATACATCAATAACAAACTTGGCATTAATGGTGGCAAGTGGTACCTCAGGATGCGAGGCTTTGAAGTAGATATTGAAGTTATAAAAGCCAACAAATCTATCTCCCACCAGATCACAACCATGCCGAACCCACCAGATACAATTGTAGGGCTTACAACGTATGCCAATAAGATAGCCGTAACATTAGGGAGTAGACTCAGAAAAAAGAATCTAGCAGCTAGCGGAATATCAATCTATGTGCAATTTTTGGGTGGTAATTGGCAGGGCTATACCTTTAGTAATATTGCGTTTTTCAGATCAGATATAAAAATAATTTCTTTGACTAAAATGTTGTTAAAAAAACTAATAATCAGCTCCGAAGTTCGTAAAATAAGCATAACTTTGTTTGGTATGAGCGATTCACGCCAGCTAGTGTTTGATCTTTTTGACCGTCAAAAAGAGCTGTCGTTGTCCTTGGCAGTCGATAAAATCAACAGTAGCTATGGCGACAATACGATAATGCCGCTTCGGAGCTTTATGGCTAGCCATATAGAGCTCAATAGAGTTGGATTTGCTGGCGATTTGCTACGCGAAAACTCATTTTAGCCAAGGCAAGCCACATCGATCCAAAATCAAGGCTAGTGCTGGCAAAAGAGTGATCAAGATTGAAAATAACCATGAAATAGGTTAAAATCAGGCAATCGCGGGTCCTTAGCTCAGTTGGCTAGAGCGCTTCCTTGACGTGGAAGAGGTCAGAGGTTCGAGTCCCCTAGGACCCACCAGGAATTATACATAAAATGCGAGGCTATATGATCGACACTGCAAACATAAAATTTGGATTTTCCACGGTCTCAGATGGCAACTTAAGCTATGCTAGAGGATTGCCAGCAGAGGTAACAGCCTCTAGGTCGAAATACCTATCCATGCAGGGCATTGACCCAAACAGAGCTGTGGCAATATCGCTAGTTCATGGCAATTTGGTGGTTGAGGTTACCAATGACGATACAGGCAACCTACTCAACCAAGACGAACAGGGCAACATAACAGCCGATGGCCTAATAACATCAACCCCAGGCCTTGCGCTATTTATGGTTGTTGCCGACTGTATCCCGATAGTGATCTATGATACTAGGCTCAAGATACTGGCGCTTGTGCATGCCGGCCGAAAGGGCGTCGAGCTCAACATTTTGGGCTCAGCAGTTAAGCAAATGATCCAAAAAGGCTCTAACCCCGAGGATATTATTATTAAAACTGGCCCAGCAATAGCGCCAGAATCATATGTGTTTGATAATACAACAGAAATAGACACCGACTTTTGGGCTGGCAATCTAGCCTATGGACCAGATAAGAAATACCATATGGACACCAAAAACAAGCTTTTCGAGCAAGCCCTAGAGCTCGGTATAGCCAAAAACAACATCACCATTAGCACCATCGATACTTTTACAAATAAAAATTATTTTTCGCATCGTCGCAGCCTCTCGACTGGCGAAAAAGAAGCTCGCTTTGCCGCATACGCAATGATCAAAAACTAGCTTGTAGTTAAAAACACAACGAAACTAGTATTTTAGAGCATCTAGTCAAAAAGATGCCTTGATAAAAGCTAGCTTTTAGATTAAAATTATAAATATCAATACGAGCGTTTGAGCTTAAGCCTAACCAGCTTATGGCGAGCTCCGAAGCCTGGTCGTACAGGGCAAAAAGAGAGATCCGCCACGGATAAGCCAAGTGGAACCTCCCAAAGTATTTGGGACTTGGCAGTGTAAGGCGGGTTTTTGTTAAAAAAGAGTATAAAAAAGAAAGGCAGATTATGCAAAATAAAGACAATCTTCATAAAATCAGACACAGCCTGGCGCACATAATGGCATCAGCCATCCAAAAGCTTCGACCCGATGCTAACTTCGGGGTTGGTCCCGCCATCGAGAATGGCTTTTATTATGATGTATTAGTTGATAACAATATTACAGAAGAGGATTTGAGCTCAATCGAAGCCAGCATGCGTGAAATTATTGCCAGCAAAGTAACATTTGAGCACGAAACCTGGCCAATCGATAGAGCGATTGAATATTTTGAGTCTAAAAATCAGAAATTCAAGGTTGAGCTGCTAAAAGATTTAAAGACCAAGGGTTCTACTGCAGTTAGCGACGCGGGTGATGCCGACCTCGCTGAAGGCGCAACCGAAGGGGTGACAGAAGTTAGTATTTATAGGACTGGCGACTTTGTTGATCTTTGCAAGGGCCCGCACATATCAAATACTTCTGAGATAACCGCAGATAGCTTTAAGCTCAATAAACTTAGTGGAGTCTATTGGCGAGGCAAAGAGACCAATCCGCAGATGCAAAGACTCTATGGACTGGCCTTTGAGTCGGCCAAAGAGCTTGGACAGCACCTGAATATGATTCAAGAGGCTGAAGCACGTGATCATCGCAAGCTTGGCCAAGAGCTCGATCTGTTTGTGTTCTCGGACTTGGTAGGATCTGGCTTGCCACTATTTACGCCCAGGGGAACTATCTTGAGGGATCTACTCAATGACTTTTCGCAGTCGCTGAGACTGAAGGCTGGCTTCGAGAAAGTCTGGATACCCCATATCGCCAAAACTGACCTCTATAAGTCTTCTGGGCACTGGGATAAGTTCGGTGATGAACTGTTTTTGGTCAAAAGCCAAGAATCGAGCGATGAGTTTGCCCTCAAGCCCATGAATTGTCCGCATCACGCCCAGATTTTTGCCAGTAAACCCAGAAGCTATCGAGACTTGCCAGTGAAATACCTCGAAACAACCACTGTTTATCGAGATGAGAAAAAAGGAGAGCTTCAGGGGCTATCGAGGGTCCGCTCAGTTACACAAGACGATAGTCATGTATTTTGTACCCCTCAGCAGGTCGAAGAAGTGCTGGGCATGCTACTGGATATCACCAAAGAGTTTTACCGTGCCTTCGATATGGATTTCACGGCTCGGCTGAGCCTGCGCGACGATTCGGACACCTACCTAGGCGACAAGTCTCTATGGAAAGATGCCGAGAGCATACTCAGAAATGTTTCTAGCAATCACGCCCTAGAATATTATGAAGAAACTGGCGAGGCAGCATTTTATGGTCCCAAAATAGACTTCATGGCCAAAGACTCCATAGGCAGAACCCATCAAGTGGCTACGGCTCAACTCGATTTTGTTGAGCCCGAGAGATTTGGCCTTAGCTATACAGATAGCGACGGTAGCGACAAGGTACCCATGATGGTGCATTTTGCATCGCTAGGCTCTATCGAGCGCTTCTTGAGCGTTTATATCGAGCACACCGCCGGAGCGTTTCCGCTGTGGCTGGCACCAGAGCAGGTAAGAGTAATACCGATTTCTGAAAAATTCGAGCAGTACGGGCAGACTGTGCTCGATTCATTACTGAGTAATGGAATCAGAGCTTCAGTAGACAATGCCTCAGACTCACTAGGTAAAAGAATCCATAATGCCGATAAGCTCAAGCTCCCATATGTACTGATAGTCGGCCAGAGCGAGCAAGAATCCAACCAAGTCGCCGTTCGCAAGTATGCTGTCGGAGATCAGGGCTCAAAAGGTCTCGAAGAGCTGACCAGCGCACTTCTAGAAGACATTAGTAGCCTAACTAATAGCTAGATTGGCCCCATTAAGCATGCCTAAAAATTCAAAAATGGTAGTCATATTGGGCCCAACCGCATCTGGTAAGTCAGAGCTAGCAATGAAATTAGCCAAAAGATACGATGGCGAAATAATCTGTGCCGATTCGCGTACAATTTATAAGCACCTAGACATCGGAACAGCAAAACCAAGCATTCAAGACCAAAAAGAGGTTAAGCATCATCTTCTCGATGTAATTGAGCCCAATCAGAGCTATAGTGTTGTAGATTTTAAAACAAACTGCGAAAAAACAATCCAAGACATACAGCAGCGAGGCAAGCTCCCACTCCTGGTAGGAGGTGGTGGCATGTATATTGACGCAGTCTTATACGATTATCAATTTAGGGCTACCAAAACCGGACTAAACATCAAAAATATGTCAGACGAGCAAAAAATTGCCAAAGCCCATGAATACTATCCCGCCGAGGCTGCCAAAATAGACTCAAATAACAAGCGCAGAATAGAGCAGTTATTGACTCATGGACCCACCACCACTAACGATAGGGAAGCTATAAAAATAGATTGTAAAATAATAGGCATAGATATAAAAAAGCTTTTATTAAAGCAAAATATAGCTAGTCGCACTAAGCAAATGTTGAGTAAAGGATTTATTCAGGAGGTTGCATATATCCGCAAACATTATGGTGATGATTGCCGCGCCCTATCAACTACTGGCTATAGCCAAGTGGTTGATTACCTTGCTAATCAAACGACCATTACTGAGCTTGAGGACTCTATCAATAGCGCCACTGCTGAACTCGCTAAAAAGCAAATTACCTGGTTTAAAAGAAACAACCAGATTAACTGGGTTAATAGCTATCTTGAAGCCAACATTATTTGCTCTGAATATTTGAGAGGTATCTGATACAATAAAGCATATGCGTAGTTTACTTGCTATCTTGGCGGCCAAAGCCGCTTTCAGAATAAATCGACTGACAGGTACAGGTGGTACATCGTTACCTGGTATGGTGGCCCAAAAAATTGATAAGGACATACTTAAGAAGCTTGTCAAAAACAACTTCCCCAGAGGCGTAATTGTTGTGACTGGTACCAACGGCAAGACCACCACCACCAAGCTGATTGCCGATATCTTAGAGGCTAATGGCATTAGTTATGTCTATAATCGAACCGGCTCTAATATGGAGAGGGGCCTAATAACTTCAGTGGCCCTAGAATCAAATATTACCGGCAGAGTTTCTGCAGATGTCGGGCTTTTTGAAGTCGATGAGGCCTATATGCCTAAGGTTTGCCGAGCGATTCAGCCCAATGTAATACTTGTTAACAACCTGTTTAGGGATCAGCTCGACAGATTTGGCGAACTCGATAAGATAGCCAGGAGCTTCAGGAACCTAGTCGAAGAGCTCGAAGCTACCCAGCTAGTTTTAAATGCCGACGACCCTTTGGTGGCCAGCCTCGGCTGCGAGCTCGAAAGTGAAAAAAAAGTTACTTATTTCGGTGTCGGCGACTATTCTGGCCCTAAATTGGAGCACGATCGTACTGCCGATAGTATATTTGACCCATTTACGCAAGAAAAGTTGTACTATACACAACACTACTTCAGCCACCTAGGCAAGTACAGGGGTAAGGGTGGGGCTTTTAGACGACCAAAGCCCGACTACCAGGCTAATAATCTGAAACAAAAAGGCATAGAATCGATCCAGTTTAATATCAATAAATCAGACGACTTGGTTGAGCTTAAAATTCCAGGTATTTTTAATGTCTACAATGCGATGGGTGCGTTTTCTGCAGTCAAGGCTAGTCTCAACCTGGAAGATGATCAGATAACGAAGGCCATTGCCGGATCGACAGCAGCCTTCGGGCGTTCTGAAGTACTCAACTATTTTGGACGAGAGGCCCTGATATTGCTAATTAAGAACCCAACAGGCCTAAACCAAATAATACAGACCTATCTGCTGAGCGAAAACGACAGACTTCTGGTTTTTATTATTAATGATAGCTATGCCGACGGCCGCGATATAAGCTGGCTCTGGGACTCCGCATTGGAGGATCTGGCACACTATAAAGGAAAGATACTAGTTGGGGGCTCTAGGGCAGATGATATGGCTCTACGGCTCAAGTATGCGGGCAAGAAGGATGTTTTGGCTGAAACCAACGAAGCAGAGCTGTTAAAATTGATAACCAAACACACCAGCAAACGAAGCAAGCTATTCATATTGCCTACCTATACAGCAATGCTATCAATCAGGAGCCAAATAGTGGCCAGCGATGAACTTCAAAAGGAGTACTGGCAATGAAGCCCATCAAGATAGTGCATCTTTATCCTGAACGCATGAGTATTTATGGTGACTATGGAAACATAATTGCACTTCGTCAGAGGATGGACTGGAGAGGTATCGAAAATATCGTCGAAAATATCGAAGTAGGGTCAAAAATACCAAATGACGCAGACCTAATATTCATTGGCGGCGGCCAGGACAAGGGTCAGGTAATTGTATCTGAAGACCTAGCCTCAAAAGCCGAGCAGATCAAGCAGTTTGTGGAGTCTGGCGGAGCACTTCTGGCTGTTTGTGGAGGCTACCAACTGCTAGGAGAGTACTTTATTAGCAACGACTATGGCCGTCTCAAAGGAATCGGGCTTTTTAATATTGTGTCCAAGGCCACCAGCAGTAGAATGATAGGTAATATCGTCGTCCAATCCGATATCTTTGGCAAACTAGTTGGATTTGAAAACCACAGTGGTTCTACCGAGTATGTCGGCCGAGCCCAGCCGCTTGGCAGTGTTATTAAGGGCTTTGGCAACAATCCTACTGACAAGCAAGAGGGTATTATATACAAAAATGCCATTGGTACTTATTTGCACGGATCTTTCTTGCCTAAAAATCCAAAGGTCTGCGATTGGCTGATTGGCAAAGCAATTGCTAAATCTGGTCAGTCCATTAAGCTCAAGCCACTCAGCGATTCGTTAGAAAAACGAGCACGAAGCAGCTCAACCAGCAGACCATAGTTTTTTATTCATTTAGACTAGATTTATTGTTCAACTACTCGTATAATAGCCTTAAGTAACCTGTAGATTGTCAAAAGAATACAATTTTTGGATAAGATTTAGTAAAAAGGGGAGGCAAAATGTTTGAACAATTGTTTGGATCAAAGACACGAGTTAAGCTGCTGAGCTTATTTTATAATAACCCAGACCGTCCTTTTTATGTTCGTGAGATTACCCGTAAAATAGACGAACAAATCAACTCGGTACGCCGCGAACTCCAAAACCTCCTGAACATCGGAATAGTTCGGTCAGTCAGCCAAAGCAACCGGTTGTATTATGAAGTTAATGCTAAGTATAAGTTTCACAAAGAACTGCAATCGATTTTTCAGCGTATACCTGCCAAATCTAAAGAAATCAAGCAAACCAAGGAAGAAGATCACATATTCAAGGGTCTGCAGAAGGCCGGCAATGTCCGTATGGCTTTTTTGACTGGAGCTTTTGTGCGCGGCAGCCACCAGCAGATAGATATTTTTATAGTTGGCGACATGAATAAGTCTCAGTTAGCCAAAATTGTTGGTGATATGGAGAAAGAGATGAATCGAGAGCTTAATTATGCCTCAATGACTATCGAAGACTTCGACTACAGACGCAACCTAAACGACCGGTTTTTGACAGACATTCTTGATGAAAACAAGATTGTGCTAGTCGACAAGATTGGCGTTTTTGCAAAAACTGCCGTCAATGACAATAAAGACCAAACCGAGACCACAACTGTTAGTGTCATGCCCAAAGCTGAATCTGAGGAAGAAACCCCAGTCGACGATAAGTCGCTGTAATGGTCTGGCGCAGTAGGGCTTTTATCTGTTACAATTAAGTTTATGGATATTACTTACTCCGACAAAAACACCATCAAAATATCTGGCAAAACTGCTGATGTAGTCATCAATGCCAGCTCTGGCACCAAGGCCGACCTGCTACTATTTACCGATCCTAGCGCTAAGGTAGTACCCGAAAAATCATTTTACGGCCCAGGCGAATATGAGGTTATGGGTATGATGGTCGATGGTGTCGAGATAGCCGCCAGTAACACCGCCTACAGCCTAGTAGTAGACGACATGCACATTACTTATGCCATTGATCTTAATACAGCCCTGACAGATGCTCAGCTCGAGCGTATGGACGGAGTAGATATATTGATTATATCGGTTCAGGACAGCAAGGCCGATCTGATGAATAAGATAATCTCGCAGGTAGAACCAAAGGTTTTGATACCAATCATGGACTCCGAAGCAGAGCTAGCCAAAATTAAAGCCGAATTCGGCAAAGATAGCGAGCCAATTGATAAGTATAAAGTCAGCAAAAAAGATCTTCCAACAGACAACCAACAGCTCGTAATACTAAAATAAAACCAAATTAACTAACATATCGCCCGGTATAAATAGGAAAATTAGGTGACTAAGCAATAACCCCTCTGTAGAGGGGTTATTGCTTGGCTGGTTCTGCTGCGGCTTGGTCGATTTGCTTCTGGTACTTATTGAGGGTACGGATGGTACTAGCAGCGAGGCGGAGCTTGACCTTTTGGCCGTCGATTATAAGGGTTTTGGTCTGCAGATTGGGCTTCCAGGTACGCTTAACATGCCGCTGTGAGTGACTCACATGGTTTCCGAACTGTTTTCCTTTGCCTGTTAGATCGCATCTGTATGACATAACCTGAATATATTAGCATATCAGCTGGGTTTAATCAATATCTATCGTGGCTCGATATATTTTGGCCCCTAGGCATGCTAAAATTAGGCCATGGACAACCTCGCCACAATTATTATGTATCTGATAATCCTTGTAATTGTACTGACTGTGCATGAGTTTAGTCATGCCTGGGCGGGGCATATGCTGGGAGATTTTACTGCTAAAAACGAAGGTCGGCTAACTCTAAACCCCGCCAAGCACATCGACCCTATGATGACGCTACTTTTGCCCCTGGGGCTTATTCTGCTCGGCAGTCCGGTAGTGTTTGGAGCTGCTAAGCCAGTGCCATTTAACCCTTACGCCGTTCGTTATGGCAAATGGGGTGCTGCCTTGGTGGCATTTGCCGGTCCAGCCAGCAATATCTTGATGGCACTAATAATTGGGCTCTACCTGAGGTTTGTTACGATACCAGGGCTCGGCGGAGAGTTTTTGCTGCAGTTTGTGCTAGTCAATGTGGCTTTCTTTGTGTTTAACATGATACCGTTTCCGCCACTCGATGGTAGTCGACTGCTCTATGCGGTATCACCACCAGCACTGATGGATATCCTGGACAAAATAGAGCAATTCGGCTTGGTTGCGGTGTTTGCCTTTATATTTATATTTTTCACTCTGATCGGCCCAGTTTTTAGCTCGGCTGTTATAGGTATCTCATCGGCCATACTCGGGTACCCAGCTTTTTAGGTGATATAATTATTGGTGCTTTCTACTGCATGCGCTGTTGAATCTTAAAGCATAGTAACTTTTTCTAATTACTTTTAACCTTAGGGAGCCTTAGATTACACACCGTTATTTCGGATGATGTTGCGGGCACCCACCTATAATTAGCTTGAAGAAGGTTAGTTATGCTAGCGGTGTTGGTGGATTGCACCATTATTAAAGCCCCTCTTTAAAAAGGGGCTTTAATAATACACGTCAGCGCTAACCGAATATCTATAAATCCCAGTGCTTACGGTACTTGGCATCACCATCAATGGTTTGGGCCACAATCATGCGCAGCTCACTCTTGAGGCCGAGCTGTTTGCGTAAGCTAGCCACCAGCTTGGTGGGGTTGTAGGGGATTAGCCATAGCCCCTTGGTGTAATTAATAAAGCCATGACGCTTGAGGGTCAGGATTAGCTGATTCCTGACGACCTTCTTGCCCTCCGGGATATCGAAGGTTATCAGATACCAGCGACCATCCCAGCGCTCTGTAATACTAAGCCCTTCTTGGCTGACTTGGTGGGCCTTAAGCCGATCCTTGCCCTTTTCGGTAATCTTAAAGACCTTTTCGTTATCGAGCAGCCCGACGCTGACATACCCTTGCTTGGCCAAAAGACCGGCAGTGTCTATTATTCGCCGGCGGGGAGTTGTTTTGGTAGAAGCAGAAAACAGCCCTACCAAGTGCTTATTAGAACTCAAGTCGCCCAGGGTGGCGACTTTTTTGGTCTGAATTAACCTTAGTATTTCGGCTGTTTTGTTGGAGTTTGAGCTCACCATAAGAGTATTTGGCACACATAAATTACATAAACTACATAAAGATTGTGTCATAGCATAACTGTTATGTAAATACCTTTATCGAAACTTTATTTAATTAACTTTATTTGTATCTGTTGAAACAAAAAAATACGATTGATTTATCAACCGCATTTTATAAATTATATAGTTTTAATGGTCGGCTCACAACGACGGCTGTTGAGCCTGTCCTAGACACATTGTACCAACTCCTTATCAACTACCCTAAACTTCGGTCACGACTAGATAGGACAAAGTTACTGTTACAAAATCTGGTCAAACCTGACAGTATAAATACCTTACAATTCTTGATATAATCAAATATATGAAAGATAGTAAAAAAGAAATCACATCAATAATAACCTCTGGCATAACATTAAACACGCTTGGTACGGTTTCGTTAGTCATTGGGGTTACTCACGACAAGAACCCAATCTCAATGTCGCTTGGCGTTCTGATGATTATCGCAGGAGCGGTACTTCAGGGTGTAGCCATAGGCAAATCAAGGAAACTTAAAAAGTGAGTGATGACAATCCTGCCCCTAGCGAACCACAAACTCTTCCAGAGCCAGTACAGTTACCACCTCAACAAGCCCCTGATGATACTTCAAATTGGGACAACAGAGTATCAACCGACCCTAGTGGCGACACCTACATAAAGAACCCTAGCCAAACAGACATTACGACCAAGTAAGTACCTGACCTTAGATATACGACAAAAGTGTTGAACCAGTAGCTACCAACTACCTACATATCATTATATAAGATGTAGGAGTAATAGTTATGAGCAAAACACTAGATGATAGGCAACAATTTGTTGAGTTACGAGCCAGAGGTTACAGTTTCAGCAAAATAGCCGAGGAGTTAGGCATTAGCAAGCCAACACCTATTAGCTGGTCACAAGAAGAACAGACTAACAAAGACATACAAAACCAGCGAACCCTTGCCATAGATGAATTACAAGAAAAATACATAATGACTAAAAGGCATAGAATTGCCGTATTTGGTGAGGTATTAAACCGTGCAAAGGCTGAGCTAGACGGCAGGGATTTATCAACACTATCAACCGACAAGCTGATAACGCTTGTTATTAAGCTAAGTGACACACTGAAACAGGACGAAACCGAATTGGAGTTACTTGGTGAGGTTGAACTGCCAATATTTCAACTAGGTGAAGTTTCAAAGTGGAAGATTTGACTAAAACTTGCCTGCAATTTTACCAACAAATAATTTCATATAAACCGTAAGCAGGTTGCTGACTTTTGTATCTGTTTTTGATACAATTTAGTCAATGGCGACATATAGCGTGCACCGACACATAAAAAGAAAAAAGAAAACACAAAAAAAGAAGTCAGAAATTGACCGACTGATTTACTTTGCCGTTGTTATTGGACCACTCCTGACGCTTCCGCAAGTGTATTCAATCTGGGTACAAGGGCAAAAAGGTGTGTCAATAATATCGTGGGTTGCATACTTAATAGCGTCTATTATATGGCTAATCTACGGCATAAAGCACAAAGATAAACCGATAATTACGGTTGAAGTTGCTTGGATTATACTTGAAATACTTATAATTATTGGCGTTACAAGAATTACATAGGTCGCATTACTCAACATCGGTAAAACTTCTGGTAATCAGGCTATAATAGGTGTATGGCTGACCCTAAAAGAAAAACACGCAAAGGTAAAAAGGTTGTTCGTGTGCCTTTGACTAGCGACCAACAGCACAAAGCCGAGCAATTAGTTGCCGACAGCCTCAAAGATAACCCAGATATATTCAACCTACCTGCAAGCAAACGTAGTATTGACGACCTGACCGACTACTATGCCAAGACTATTGAGGGTAGTACACGCATATTACCCAAAGAAAAACGCCGTTATGTTATATACCTACGCAAATCAACAGATGACGAGGCAAAACAGGTACGGTCACTAGAAGACCAAGAAACAGAGTGCCTTGCCCTAGCCGACCAACTCAAAATTACAGTACACAAAGAAGATATTTATAAGGAAAGTGCGTCGGCTAAAAAGTCTGGTAACCGACCAATCTTTGACGACATACTACTAGGTTTCAAGACTGGTAAATATCAAGGCTTACTTGCTTGGTCACCTGATAGGCTGTCACGAAATATGAAAGAAGCTGGTGATATTATTGAAATGATTGACCTAGAACAGATACAGGATTTACATTTCAAAACCTACCAGTTTGACAACACCCCTAACGGCAAAATGCTACTAGGTATATTATTTGCTACCTCAAAGCAGTATTCGGACAAGCTGGCTGTTGATGTTGCCAGAGGCATTACAGGCAGTATCAAAGACGGTAAGTATGTTGGACAAGTCAAAAAAGGCTACTATGCTGACACTACGACAGGTTACTTTATGCCAGACGCACACAACTGGCAGTTATTACGCCAAGCGGTCATTATGAGGCTGTATGGTGGCAAGACTAATCAAGAAGTGGCTGACTACCTAAACAGCTCACATTTTAGCTACCGCAAGCACCAAGACGATGAGTATAAACTGGCAAAAATGGACAAAAAAACTGTTGGTGTGGCTTTCAGTGACCCTTTTTACTTTGGTATGTACAAGTATGGTGATAACATTGCTAACCTCAATGAGCTATATAGCTTCCTACCTCTAATCACGCCTGACGAGTTTATTGCCCTTAGTCGTAATACTGCCGACAACTTCAATGAACAGTTTGTAGGTCGTGGGAGTAGTGCCAAGCGGTTAGACTTCGGCTTGCTTCGTGAAAAGGTTATATGTGACTACTGCGACAAGGTTATGGTATTCCAACGAACCAAGATACTTAGAGGCAAAAATGCTGGTCACTATATGCTTAGTTTTTACTGTCGCAACAAGGAGTGTATACGCCATAACAAAGCAGAGGCAATCAAGAAGTATGGCAAAGAGTTGTCCAAAAGTATCAGGGCAAAGTATGTTGTGTCACACATTGAATGGACGCTACGCCACTGCACTAAACAGAGTGAAAAGGCGTACAAGCTGTACATTGGACGGCTAGAACAAAAGCTAGTAGTTGATAAGGAAATAGCCAAACGCAAGCTGTCAGACGCTAAGGCTGAACTAAAAAAGCAAGAAACCCTGTATGCCAAGTATCAGAACCTACAACTGATTAGCCTAGCCGACTACAACAAGCACCATAAGGGTAAATTGGAGTTTCACCAAAACCTTATAAACACTAGTGCTTCTAGTATTGAAACGCTACTAACAGAGGTGAAAGAGCTTGATAAAGGGCTACCGACACGCCAGCAATTTGTTGAACTAGTCAGGTCGTATCTGGAAACACTACTCAAAACTACTGATTTGATTGAGGAAGACACTGTATATCAGGAATTGGTGTTGAACCTACGAGCTGGTGACGATGTTATATCTGTTATAAAGCTAAATCCACCATACGATTTGCTGGTGGATTTAGACAAAGTTTCTCTTGGTCGGGGTGACAGGACTTGAACCTGCGACCTCACGGCCCCCAGCCGTACGCGCTACCAACTGCGCCACACCCCGTCGTCAGACAACTACTCTAATCTACGCATAATTTTAACAAATTCTGCTTTAATTGTCGTAGCTTGTCTTCCTCTCGATGTAACAAACAGACTTTTAAGGTCTTGGTTTGTCCCATCGTGGAAGAAACAATCTCAATTGCAGCTTCTCGTTTCTTCTCTCGATTTACTTTAGCATACTAGCTGATATGGCAGTATAGCTCAAGTCTTGGTACAATTAAGCTTATGCTATTACTTGAATTTATTACCTGGTGGTACGGACGAGGCTTTTCGGAGCTTTTTATAAAGATTGGGCAATATATCACTATTACATGGCGAAGGTTCTCGGTGGCATCTTTGGCTAGGACAATGTTTGATCCGTGGCGCCGTATTACCACCGAGTCCGACAAGACTATTCAGGGCAAGGGTCGAGCTGTGGTTGACAATATGGTATCGAGGTTCGTAGGGTTCACTATTCGGCTGTTTGCTATATTTACGGCAATAATTGCCATCTTGGCCATATCAATATTTGGATTGGTATTTATAGTTGCCTGGCCGATAGCACCACTTTTAGTTTTATTATCTGTCGCGGGGATGTTCGTATGAAACCGGTAACATACACTAACTCGCTGCGCGTAAAAAAAGCCCAGTTTTATAGCTACTTCCGTCCGGGCTTCGCCAAAGGCATAATGTTTATTTCCTGGGCACTGATAGTTTCTGGACTAGCAATATACCTGTTTGCCCAAATTAAGCCTGTTAGCTTGTTTGTGGGGCTAGGGTTGGTGGGTCTGATGTTTTCTCTATGGCTAAAGTGGGATTTATCGAACAATCCGACAATTTATAACCCAGACATCGCCGAGATAGCGCTAGATAGTGTTGTATCTAATGATATTGTTTTTATGATTAACAACAGCCAGAGTCCTCAGCAGATCCTAGTAGCAATTCAAGATAGCTGGCAGGCGCTCTTTATATTTCGTCGCTATCAGCTTGCGCCGAATCAGCTCTCCTCAACACTTTCTGACAATGTAGTAGCATCGCCGTCTCTGTGGAATAGAGCCTTCTTGATAGCAGGCCAGACACCCATCAAAGAAATATCGGCTGGTGTATTGGTGGTGGCTATGATCCTTGAGAATCCCCAGATGAATGAATGGTTAAGTACTCACAGTATGAGCCCCCAGGACATTATCGGCGGTCTAATATGGGAGGAGTCATTATGGCAAAGAGTCTTGATGCCCAAGAATAGATCTGACTACGGTGGCATTGGAAGAGATTGGTCGGCTGGCTTTACGCCTGTGCTTGATAAGTACGGTGAGAACATCAGCCTAGCGATTGCCGATGGCAACTTGGATTTTTCTAGTGTCAAGCGAGGGCATGTAGTAGAGCAAATGCTTACTAATCTTGCTAAAGATGGACGCAGCAACCTTGCTATGGTTGGTGAGGTCGGTGTCGGTAAAACGGCTCTAGTGTATGCGTTAGCCGAAAAGCTTATCGACGGCAAGGATGTACCAAACTCACTGCGGTATCGGCAGGTGGTCCAGGTGGATTCGGCTGTTGTAACTGCTACCGTTGGCCAAAATGCTAGTCTTGAGACTATTTTTAACGAAATTATCACTAATGCCGCCAAGGCAGGAAACATAATTTTATATTTCGATGAGGCCCAGTTGTTTTTTGGTGGCGGCAGTGGCGGCACGGTCGATGTTTCTGGGATTTTATTGCCCGCACTGCAGTCGTCCAGCATTAGCCTGGTAGCTAGCTTTACATTGGACGACTGGCATAAGCTGGACACCATTAACCCTAGCCTGGCGAGTTTGTTTGCCAGAATCGATATCGAGCCTTCTGACCGCGAGCAAACTATTGGTATTCTTCAGGACATTTCGATTAGCCTCGAGAAAAAAGGTGATAGCATAGTTACCTTTAAGGGCATCCAGGCCGCCTATGATATGTCTGAAAGGTATTTACGAAACAAAGCGATGCCAGCCAAGGCGATAGACCTTTTGACCGACAGTATGAGCTACCCCATAGAAGGTTTGATAACCGAGAATTCGGTGGCCAAAGCAACCGAGATTATCACTAATACTAAGGTCAGCCAGGCTTCAGCTGAAGAAAAAACCCAGCTCATTAACTTGGAAGATTTGATACACCAGCGAATGATCAACCAGAGTCGAGCAGTGCAGGTAGTCTCGGATGCCTTGAGGCGGTCTAGGGCTGGCGTTAGAAATACCGGACGTCCTGTTGGTAGCTTCTTGTTCTTGGGTCCGACTGGTGTTGGCAAGACCGAGCTCACTAAGTCGCTGGCAGCTGTTTATTTTGGTAGCGAAAACAGCATGAACCGACTCGATATGAGCGAGTATCAATCCAAGGCCGACGTAGCCCGTCTGCTGGCTTCAGCAAGCAAAGACGATAAGGGCAGTAGTTTCTTGCAAAAGATCAATCAGAACCCGTTTAGTGTGGTTTTACTAGATGAAATCGAAAAGGCTCACCCCGACATACTCAATTTGTTGCTTCAAATGCTCGACGAAGGAATGCTTACAGATACAGCTGGCCACAAAGTAAGCTTTAAGGAAGCAATTATAATCTGTACCTCAAATGCTGGTGCCAACGAAATTAGAGAGCAGATAGCTGCAGGTAAAAACCTAGAGGAATTCGAAGATAAGTTCGTCAACGACCTTATTGATCAGAATATTTTCCGACCTGAGCTCATCAACCGCTTCGATGAGGTTGTACTGTTTAGGCCACTAACCAAAGAAGAGTTGCTACAGGTCGCAGAGTTGATAATACAGAGTGTCAATCAAGAGCTCGCCGATAAAAAAGTCACCATAACACTTACCAAGCCAGCATTGGCCCACCTCGTCGATCTGGGATACGATCCGCGCCTTGGAGCTAGGCCAATGCGACGAGTAATATCGCGCTTAGTAGAAAATCTGATTGCCAAGCGCCTGCTAAGCGGTGAGCTCAAGCCTGGCTCTCAACTTACTCTTGATGTTGGTGACCTTAAGGATGTATGATGAGTGCCATGTCTAAAACGATCTTCACACAAATCCGCCTCGGAGAGTTGCCCGGCGAAATACTCTATCAAGACGAACGCTGCTTTGTGATTTTGTCCAACAGGCCGCACAACCCGGGGCATATGCTGGTGATACCTGTTAGTGAGGTTGCCAATTGGGAGGACCTCGACCCAGAGACTCTTAGCTATCTTATGAAGGTAGCGCAGTTTTTTGCCAAGGTCACAAAGGCGGTCTATCAGCCACCTAAGGTTGGCTTGGCTAGTGTCGGATTTGAAGTTCCACATACTCACATCCACGTTTATTCGCTGATGAAAATATCTGATATCGACCATACCACCGCCAAAAATTCGTCGCCTGCGCAGCTAAAGTCCGAAGCCGATAAGATCGCCAGCCATATCGCTTCCATAGGAGGAGTGAAAGTATAAAATGATTCTTATAGTCGTTGTTTTAGCAGTACTGCAAGGGGTTACAGAGTTTTTACCAATCTCTAGCTCAGCTCATTTATTTTTATTGCCTTGGGCTGTTAATATACCCAACCCAGGATTGGCTTTTGATACTGCAATTCACATCGGAACCGCCTTGGCGCTGGTGGTATTTTTCTGGAAAGACTTCTACGCCTTATTCAAAAAACGCGACAAACTCTTGGCATATATTTTGATTGCCTCGGTGCCAGCCGCTTTAGCAGGGTATTTGGGCGACAAAATGATTGATAAGTACTTTCACCAGTCGAGCTCGGCCCCATTAATTATAGGTATCGGACTGATATTTTATGGATTGGTAATGTATATTATCGACAAATCAGCCAAACTCGACAAGGATATCGGACACATCGGACCCAAGAAAGCTCTGATTATCGGCTTTGCCCAGGTACTGGCCTTGGTCCCGGGCACTTCGCGTTCGGGTATTACAATATCTGCTGGTGAGCTTCTAGGTCTCAACAGAGAGTCGGCAGCACGCTTTAGTTTTCTTTTGGCGACTCCAATATCACTAGGTGCTGGGCTCTATAAACTAACCCAGATTATTACTGAGCCATCAGGCAGTGTATCGATTTTTCTAACATTGGTAGGTATTGTAGTGGCTTTTGGCGTAGGACTAGCAGTTATTACTTGGCTACTAGACTATCTCAAGAAACACTCCTTGCTAATATTTGTGCTTTACAGGATTGTGCTCGGTTTTTCTGTTATAGCCATATGGTTAATTAAGGATATGAAGTGAATAAAACCGAGCCAGTTATTGTTTTTTGCGACGGTGGATCTCGAGGCAACCCCGGCCCTTCGGCACTTGGCGCGGTTATTCTCAACCAAGACAACGAGGTTATTGAAGAAATAGGCAAATACCTGGGTGTTCAGACCAACAACTATGCCGAATACAGTGCCGTTATTGCCGCCCTCGAAAAGATACACGAAATGGGCATCAAAAAAGCCGATTTTTTTCTAGATAGCCAGCTAATAGTTAGGCAGCTCAATGGTCAGTATCGAGTAAAAAATGCCAATATGATCCCGCTAAATGCTGAAGTCAATAGGCTCTCTGCTGGGCTAGATCTAACCTTTACTCATGTTTATCGCGAAGACAACACTCTGGCAGACGCCGTCGTAAACCAAGTCCTTGATAGTCAGAAATAGACAACTAAGCATAAATATATTATAATATGGCAGCTATTAGTTAGCGGATGACCGCCCAGCACCTTTGTGTATATCATTATCGAAGCAATAATTTTAGAAATTAGCCTTAGTTCAGTCGAGAGCGCTTCAAATTGGTACTTACAAAGGTGCTGGGAGGAAAGTCCGAACAGCATAGAGTAACGGTAGTTGTTAACTGCAACCAGGAGCGATCCTAGGGAAAGTGCCACAGAAACAATACCGCCCAGCACCTTTTTTGTATATCAATACCGAAGCAATAATTTTTTTAAAATTAGCCTTAGTTCAAGCAAGAAGGCTTCAATTGGTACATAACAAAGGTGCTGGGTAAGGGTGAAAAGAGTGGGTTAAGAGCCCCCAGTTCTGATAGGTGACTATCGGAAGAGGTAAACCCTACCGGCTGCAAGATTATGGGCCCTTCCGCTTTTAAAGCAGAGAGACTTCTCGTCTTTTTATAGGGTATATCGCGTCATCCCGCCAATTTAGTGCATCGAGCTACCACGGAGTGTTAGATTGGCGGGAGGTAGTGCCTGCTTTAGTAGGCGTTAAGATAGATGGTCATCGCCCAGCACCTTTATATATCAATTCCATATCAAAACAGTGAAGCTGAGTGATAACTGCGTGAGCAAACTGACTCGAATTGATATATAAAGGTGCTGGGTACAAAATTCGGCTTATAGCTAACTAATAGCAATAAATAGCATTCGTTTTTAATGGCGAATGTTATTTTATTAGATGGTACAATAAATACTATGAGAAAAAGAAGCGAGCTATTAATATCAGCTCTCCAGATACCAGTCGACTACACGATGCTAGTGGTAAGCTTTATTTTGGCCTACATGCTAAGAGAGGGCAGCGGTAAGCCCTTCTCGACAGCAATAGCTGGCCAAAGCTACCTCAACTTCATGCTATTATTCCTGCCTATCTGGCTTTTGATATTTGCTAGCGTAGGACTTTATAAGATCCGATCTGATAGAGGCAACTGGATAGACTTTAGCAAAATTATAGCTGCCTGTGCATCTGGGGTAATGGTACTAATTGTCATCGACTTTATCAACTCCACCCCGATATTCCCAGCAAAAAGCATACCGATTTATGGCTTCATGTTTGCCCTCGTTTTGGTGAGCCTAGGCCGAATACTAATGAGCTTATTACAAAAAACTCTATCTCGTTTTGGTATAGGTGTTTATAGTGTCCTGTTTATTGGCGGCGGCGATACAGCGGTCGAGCTGAAAACGGCCCTCAAGCGGCTCAAGAGACGCTATAAGATAGTAGCAAACCTGCCCAACCTAGCCCGATCCACCACCGATAGACTCCAGACAATCCGAGATTCACACCACATTGACATGATTATGGTGGCTGACAGCACTATTAGTGACGATAATATAGTAGATATCTTGGCTTTCTGCCAAGCCAATCATATCGGTTATCAATTCGTACCCAGCATTTCGAACCTCTACACCTCTAAAATCATTACTACCCAGATAGGTTCGGTGCCTATTCTTGAGCTAAAACCGACACCGCTGGAGGGCTGGGGGAGGGTTCTAAAAAGGTTATTCGATGTAATAGTTACAACTATAATTGCCATCTTGAGTCTGCCGTTGCAGCTTATAATATTCCTCATTATCAGGTTCAACGATCACGGCCCAGCGATTTATTTGCATGAGTGTTACGGGCGCAGTGGAAAAAAGATTAATGTATATAAATTTAGAACAATGAAAGCCGAATACAGTCTTGGTGCCAAGTTCGGTAACCGTAGTATTGAGGATGTACTGAAGCTCCTGCCGCGCGACAAAGCCGATGAATTTAGATCTAATGCCAAGATTAAGGACGACCCTAGGGTAGGAAAACTTGGCAGGTTCTTGCGCAAGACTAGCCTCGACGAGCTCCCACAGCTTTACAACGTACTTAAAGGCGATTTGAGCTTAGTCGGCCCAAGGCCGCTACCAGAGTCTGAGCTCGAATTGGTTGGTGGGCAAAAGAACCTCGCTAAGATTGTTGCTATTAGACCCGGCATTACAGGAATGTGGCAGGTTTCGGGCCGTAACGAGCTGTCGTATTCAGATAGAGTTAAGCTCAATATTGTTTATATCGAAAATTGGTCGCTTTGGCTGGATATCAAAATAATCATCAAAACCGTCTGGCAGGCCATATTTGAGCGCAATGGAATATAAGAAGCAATTATCGGGCCTCAGAGTAGCCATCGTACACGATTGGCTAGTTGGACTAGGGGGCGCTGAAAGAGTCGTGGAGGCTATTTTGAAACTATTTCCTCAGGCTGATCTGTATACCAGTGTGTATGACGCATCAAAGCTAAAGTTATTTAAGGATAGGAAAGTTCACACTACTTTTTTGCAGAATTGGCCTCTGGCCAGTAGCAAGCATCAACTTTTTGCAGCACTTAGGCCCCTGGCTTTCGAGAGCTTAGAGCTGAGCGGATACGACCTGGTGATATCCAGCTCAAGCGCCGAGGCAAAGGGAGTCATCACCCCGACCGAAACACTACATATATGCTACATACATACACCCGTACGTTACTATTGGAGTGCATATGACGATTATCTTGCAAGCCCAGGCTTTGGACTCCTCAACCCACTTGTGAGGCTGGTGATGCCAACAATGGTTAAGAAGCTAAAGCGTTGGGACTATGCCGCAGCTCAAAGGCCAGACAGCTTATTGGCTAATTCAAAAGAAGTATCTGGCAGAATTTTAAAGTACTATAATCGTCAAAGCAAAGTAATAAACCCTCCTGTGGATTTTGATAGGTTATCTAGAATTGATCGAAATAAAAAGGATTATTTTCTGGTTGTCTCCAGATTAGTTCCGTATAAAAGAATCGATTTGGCTATTCGTGCATGCAATGATTTGAAAAAAAAATTAATAATTGCAGGAACAGGACCAGAACTTTTGAAATATAAAAAGAGTTCAGGCGACACCATTGAATTTATTGAGAATCCTAGTGATGCCAAGGTGAATCAGCTTTATTCTGGAGCTAAGGCATTTATATTTTCAGCAGAAGAAGACTTCGGCATTACGCCAGTAGAAGCGATGGCTTCTGGGGTGCCGGTGATATGTTTCGCTAAAGGCGGAGCCACCGAGACGGTGATAGATGGCGTGACTGGCATTTACCATAGTCAACAGACGGTAGCAAGCTTGGTCGAGGCAATCCAAAAGTTCGAAAAAACCAGCTTCGATGAAAAAGAAATAGTAAAAAGAGCCAAAATGTTTTCAGAAGACAGATTTTTGAACGAGCTCGGAGGGTATGTAGTTGGGAAAATCAGCAAAAAAAAGTAGCCTCGTAAAAAGTCTGGCCATTGCAACAGTCGTCTTTGGGCTATTTATTATCATTGCAAATCTGGGTGGATTGATAGATAAAGTTGTAATTAAAACTACAAAAATAAATAACTATAAGATACTGAGTGACTATTTACTCGCGCAAAATAAGCCACTAGGCATACTTTTGTTATTTGAAAATAATTCAGAAGTACGCCACGGAGGCGGATTTATAGGGACAGTGGGTTTTATAGATATCGAAAAGGGAGCTATTAAGCCTAAATCTATACGGAGCGTATACTATTACGATCATAAGGCCGAGGCACCGGGCTATTACGAGGAAACCACAGAGGGCTCAAACGGTGAAAAAGTAATGAATACCTACACCCTCAGGAATAGTGGTGTAAATATGGATTGGCCTAGAAATGCCAGAAGGGCTGCTAACATTTTCGAGAAAGAATCCGGCATGAGCGTTGATATGGTAGTTGGAATAACTCCAGACATACTCAAGAGCATGCTTCAAAAGACAGGGCCAATATATCTCCCCGATTATAGATTGACCATAACGGCAGACAATATAATGGAAACACTGCAAATGGAAGTAGAGTCTGGCACCGATAAAGCCCAAAGAGATGACCCGAAGTCAGTTATCACGAGTCTTGCGAATAAACTCATGGGTATATTATCCCAAAAATCTATTGGAGAGCTGTACGGCTACCTCCCTGATATAGATAGGCTGTTGCGCGAAAGACAAATAGTAGCATACTCTAAAGACTTGCGTGTAGAGCAAGCCATTAAGGATCTGGGATATAGCGGTGGGCTCAAGGCTTTCTCAGGTGATTACATGGGCTTCTCTGAATCGTCAGGTTCCGGAACCAAGACAGGATCTTACATAAAAAGAGATTTGAGTAGGCAGACAACCATTTCTGATAATGGCGAAAGCTTAATAGATATTACTTTTGAGAGGGAGCATCTAGCCATGGAGAATCTGTATCGATATTTTGACCCCGAGTTTAATGGCTATAAATATCTAGTGGGTTATGATCAAGTCGACATCAAACTTGCATTGCCAAAGGGGTCCGAAATCATCAGTTCGTCTGGAAGTTTTTATTTGACCGACAGAGAGAATGGCTATGATATATATATCTTCGGCATGACAGTACAGCCGTCAGAAAAAAAGGCTTTTAATATTAGATACAAACAGCCTTATAGACAAGTTATGGGCGATACATTTAACTACACTTCTTATCTTCAGATGCCAATGGGTACTTTTGGGGTTGGCATAAAAGACTGTGTCCAGGTGCCAAAAAATTATGTCTTGCTTGCTTCAAATAAGCCAAACTTTACCAATAGCCTGGGTAATGTGTGCTATGATGCAGATACTTCTAGTGATTATTTTTTAAGTTTAGTCTATGGAAAAAAATAAATCAGAAATTGTTATAGAGCTAACTAAGCTAGCCAAGCGTTACGACGACGAGGCCGGGGTTTATGATGCCCTGAAGGAAGTCGAGCTCAAGGTAAAGGCCGGCGAGTTCTTGGCGGTTATGGGCCCATCTGGTTCGGGCAAATCGACGCTTATGAATATTATTGGTTTACTCGATAGGCCAACGGCTGGCGACTACCTACTCGATGGAGTTGATACTAATACTCTCAGTGATAAAGATCTAGCCAAGCTCAGAAGAGACCGAATCGGTTTTATATTTCAGAATTTCAATCTGCTGCCACGCCTCAGTATCATGCAGAATGTAGAGTTGCCGCTAGTCTATGAGAAAATCAGAACAGCCGAAAGGAAACGACGGGTAAGAGAAGTTTTGAGTGAAGTAGGAATATTAGACAAGATCGACAGTAAGCCAAATAGAGTCAGTGGTGGCCAGGTGCAGCGTGCTGCGATTGCCAGAGCACTCATCAATAAGCCCAGCTTGATTTTGGCAGACGAGCCAACTGGTAACCTGGATACCAAGACGGGTATAGAAATCATGGAATTATTAAAAAAGCTCAATAGCAGTGGAGTGACCATTATTTTGGTGACTCACAACCCTGAGTTGAGTCATTATGCCTCGCGAGTTGTTGAGGTCCGAGATGGGCTACTAACCGAGAAAGAGGTGAAGAAATGATTTGGCAGAATATCAAAAATGCCTTCCTTTCCATAAGATCAGCAAAACTTCGATCAGCTTTGACGGCAGTTGGGGTCGTGATTGGAGTTTTTGCGGTTCTAGTAATGGTTGGTGTAGGCGACGGCGTCAAGGCCGAGGTAGAGAGTCAGATATCTAATCTAGGAACAAATGTATTGACCATTACATCTGGTAAGCTAGCCCAGTCTAATACAAACGGCGATACAAAACAGCAAAAAGGCTCAGGTATCAATATAGCCAGTGGTATCGGAACCAGCACCCTGACTGAGGCCGACGTTAAAACAATCGAAACCGACCCTAACGTAGTGAGTTCGGCAGCATTTGGCCTAATATCATCTTCGGTGGGCAAGGACCAGGCTGTTAGTAATAGTGCCTTTGTAATAGCTACTACACCAAGTTACTTTAATATTCGTCAATTAAAGACTTCGCAGGGAAGCTTCTTTACCGATTCTGACAATAGCGATTCGAAATTTGTGGCGGTTATCGGTTCTGATACTAAGCAGAACCTGTTTGGAAGCGAAGATCCTATTGGTAAGCCCATTACCCTGAGGGGCAAGCAGTTCTTGGTGTCTGGGGTTATCCAAAAGTCAGATTCAGGCATAAGTCTCGGAGCAAATGGAGATGACATCGTAATAATACCCACCAACTCCGCAATTAAACTAACAGCCAAGAATGATATTTTTAGAGTTATAGTAGAGGTTGATAGTGAAAAGAATGTCGAAAAAGTCAAAGCCTCACTCGAGCAGTCGATTCGGTCTAACCACTCCGGAGCTGACGACTTCAGCGTTCTGACCCAAAAAGAACTGCTTACTACCTTTAATAGCATCCTAGATATTTTGACTACTTTTGTTGTTGCCATTGCAGCAATCAGCCTGCTTGTAGGCGGCATTGGTATAATGAACATAATGTTGGTCACTGTCAGCGAACGAACCAAAGAGATTGGAATTCGCAAGGCCATGGGTGCCACTTTTGGTAATATCATGGGGCAGTTTCTGACCGAATCAATAATAATTTCTTTAATTGGGGGAGTGATAGGAGTCCTGGTGTCGTACCTTGCTGGGTTGGTCATAGCGAAGTTTGCCCATATCACCCCAGTTTATAGCCCTATAGCGCTCATCTCTGCCCTAGGAGCGAGTTTATTGATTGGAGTTGTATTCGGAACAGCCCCTGCCATAAAGGCTGCTAGGAAGGACCCTATACAGGCCCTGAAGTCATTATGATTTAACAATCTCAGCTCTGCTGCTAATCAAAAAAGCTCCCTAATTATGGGGAGCTTTTTTGATTATAATTTATGCTTGCTACTTGGCGGCTTTCACTATTTCTTCAAAAGCTTTTGGCTGTGCAATAGCAATCTCTGATAGCATCTTGCGGTTTAGCTCGATATTAGACTTCTTGAGCCCTGCAATTAAGGTCGAGTAGCTTACTCCATTGAGTTTAGCAGCGGCCGATATCCTGGTAATCCATAGTCCACGCAAATCCCTTTTCATATTGCGCCTGTCTCTGTATTGGTAGCTCAAAGCTTTAATAACAGACTCATTAGCCTTTCTGAAAGAACTCCTCCGGCTTTTCGAATAGCCCTTGGCTAGTTTCAGTACTTTTTTATGCCGTTTTCTGGCTGCAACTCCGCGTTTTACTCTCATGCTAGACTCCTAGTGCCTTTTTAATGTTTCTAACGTCAGCCTCAGAAGCTGGGTGCTCGATAGAATAAGCACGCTTACGGGCAGCCGACTTCTTGGTTTTTAAATGCCCACGAGTAGCCTTACGACGCATTATTTTGCCCGTAGAGGTAATTTTAAATCTTTTTGCTGTGGTTTTACTTGTTTTAATCTTGGGCATTTTCTTTATCCTTTAAGTCAGATTGTTTTGACAGCGCTGAGGCCTGCTTGGAAAGGTTTATAACTAACGACATATCTCGGCCAGTCATCGAAGGGGCTTGTTCTATAATCGCGATATCGGCTAGGCCTTCAAAAAACTTCATCAGAACTACTTGTCCTAAATCTGGTCGGGCCATTTCGCGCCCTTTGAAGCGTGCAGTGAGTTTGACCTTGTCGCCAGCTTCTAAAAACTTGCGAGCGGCCCGTTGCTTTACTTCGATATCGTGTTGGCCTATTTTGAGGCCCATACGGACCTGCTTGACTTCGATGGTGCGTTGCTTTTTACGGTTCTTGGCGGCCTGCTTGTCTTGTTCGTAAAGGTATTTACCCCAATCGAGCAATTTACAAACTGGAGGATCCGCGTCGGGTGATATCTCTGCTAGGTCGTAACCTTGATCGCGGGCTATATTTAGGGCTTCCGAGATCGGTACAACCCCGATTTGCTTGGATTCAGCATCAAGTAATCTAACGGTAGACGCCGATATTTGATGATTAAGCCTGAGTCGTTTTTTTATTTAGATATCTCCATAAAAGCTCGGAATAATAATAGCATGAAATTTCTCGATTGGCAAGTATCGCTGAGGGAGAACATTTTAATTGGATTTTTGGTTAGTTTTTTTTGAAATTAATCTAATTTTTTTGTTATTTTTACCAATAACTACAACATTTTTATATTTTCTGCCCAAATTATCTACAAAATTATCAGCTCCCTCCAAATTGAATATTTTGGAATGCAGGCTGAGCATTAGTTTGCCATGGTTTTGACTTTTCTTATCAAAAACATTCATAATTTTAGATTTCAAGCTGCTCTTGGATGTGATAATTTCGCCAGGAAGGTAAGCACTTACTTGGATCGGTGCGTTGTTAAAATAATGGTCCTCATTGAGATTTTCAAACCTAATTGTACCTGTCGGCAAGCTTAGCTCTAGATTATTCTCAGTCTTTATTTTTATAGACTTGGGACTGGAGCCATCAGGTGGAGGAGTGGTCAAGTAGATTTCATCGTAAAAATACCTGTTAGCAATAGAGTAGATGGTTTTTTCCGTAATTTTGCGCTGCGAAAGCGCTCTTATACCATCCAGCCAGTTATTGATTTGTAGATTTTTAGCTATTTTTGATTTGGTAATTGGCAAAAAGCCTATTGCGGTGGCAGAATCGATTTTTCCAATCATACCGACAAAAATATTGAAGTCATAATCATCACCTACTACTACAATAGTGGTGGCACTCGATTTCCCCAGCGTTTCTAGCAATGCCGAGAGCTCCCTTTCGGAGCTAAAAGTTATAAATTCTGAGTCGATTCGGTTTTTTGCTAGTTCGCTATGTATCTTTGCGGCCAGCTGTTCGTCGATTTTAGTTCTGGAAAGACTATTTTGGACGTACTTATACATTTTTACCCGAATCTATTCGCGCTTTTACTAATGCACCCGGATCTATACTGACACTCTTGCCTTCGGCACTACCAGATAGCTCGCCACACCCAGCTATATAAACATTATCGAGTGCCAAGACAGAACCCTTGAGCTGGCCCTCAATTATTGCCGAACGGGCTTCTATTGAGCCGGTAATCTTCGCATTTTTACCTATTTCTACTGCCCCAGTGGTCTTGATACTGCCCTTGTAGCTACCATCAACAAAAACATCCTCCTCGCTCTTTATATCGCCAATTGCAGATACCTCGGCTCCAATATAAAAACCTGAAAAGCCAACCAAGTCTGATATATGCCCTTTTTTGACGTGCTCAATCATTTATTTGCTCTTTAATTTAGCTGCATCAACCAAAGCTTTGGATTCTTCCTTCGATAAGTTGTGCTGGGATTTGCCCTCAACAATATCCTTAGCATAAACTCGAGTGCCAGACCTGGCATGTACTGCAGAGATGACTATCCCGCTGTCGGTGTGGTCGAGCAGGGCGATACAAAAGCTTTGGTCCCCTCCGGTATCACCAAATGGGTTGAAGCGCACCAGCCCAATTTTAGATATCGCCAGCTGCTGGGTATTGTGCATTTTGGCCGCAAAACCAGCCAGCTCGTCTATTTGTGATAAAGCCTTATCGGTATCTTCAGCAAAGCTTTTAATAGAATCCTCGATGTTTTTGGCTTCGGCACCTTTCAGAAACTGCCCATACTTTTTCTGCAAACCAATCTGTTGCCAAAGTGTATATCCGGCCAGCCCTGCGGATATTAAGAATAGAATAAACAAAATAATTTCCACAAACCCTCTTTCCTGTAAATCATTATATGTTTAGATGGGGAGCTTGGCAACTCTTGCCTAAAGGTATTACAATGGTATTAATTAAAAGGAGAGCATATTATGTCAAAGCGCAAGAAACATAAGAAAAGCAAAAGTAGCCGTAAGGGTAATGTAGTAAAAAATACATCTACCCAGCCAGCCCAAGTCAAAACAAGCGAGGTAGTCTCTGATACCTCGGCCAATAATCATACTCAACCCGATACAAAAGCCAATGAGCCGGCAGTGGCTAAACCCCAGTATAAAGCCAATAAAGCCGTCATGTCAGATGTTGCCTACAGCCTAATTTTGCTGGGAATAATTATTGCTGTTTTTGTGGGGTTGATGCTGCTAATGTCTAATCGTGCTATTTCAGATTACTTTTATGGAATCATCAAAATTAAGATATAGAGGACAGAGTAAATCTGTAGTAATAATTATATAAATACAATTGTATTAACTAATCTCATTAGCTATCACTTTTGCTGCCAAAAGTGATATAAAACCAACCGACTGTGCTTCGCCCCTATAAGCGCCTCAGGCTACTGAACAATCTTTATCCAGAATAAACTTGCCCTGATTGCTAGCGCTTCAGGGCTTCAGACAATTCTGGATAATGATTAGTCCGTTAGCCTGTTGCTTTCTTGGAGCTCGATGTCGGTGT
>JBAXPC010000005.1:0-26990 GCA_037132395.1 bacterium
TACCACCACTTTAGTTTGAGGTTCTTCTTTTTGCTGGAGCTTGTTCTGGAGCTTGTTCTTGATTTGGAGCTTATTCTGGAGCTTGTTCTTGATTTGGCCATGTTGTATTAATCCTTTATTTTATATAATTAGATACCTAATATTATATATATATATATATCAATAAGTCAAACTTATTATGGTTTGTTTTATCGTCAGGGAGTTCGATGTACTAAGCTAGGGTAATCAAAGCTTAAAAAAACTGCTATCTAAAAGTTATTATATCCTTTACAACGCACCCGTTTTAGTGCTATAATTCTAAATTGTCTTTAAGTGGCAAGGAAAGGAAAACCAACAAGTGATAGCAGTAATAGAATCCGGCTCGAAGCAATACATGGTAGAAAAAGGTCACAAAATTGAGACCGAGTTATTGCACTCTGATAAAGATGTAATCGAATTTCAGCCCTTGATTGTAATCGACGGAGACAAAATACAAATTGGCAAGCCAAAGCTCGAAGGAGCTGTAGTGGTCGCAAAAATAATCGAAGCAGATGTTAAGGCTGATAAGGTTAAGGTTTTGAAGTACAAAGCTAAAAAGCGCCAAAAAACTCTAACTGGTCACCGACAGCGTCATGCCATCCTGGAAATTACCGAGATAAAATCTAAGTAAAGTCCCGATAAAGACGCCCTTTTTTTTAAAGAGGCGTTTTTTTATTATCAAAAAAACAAAAAACTACTTGCAGCTATTTGGCACTGACTTTTGTGAAATGATATTTTGCATCCAGGCCAGAGTATCTTTGAAGCTAGCATTCATTGTATGGTAATGATCAACGCTTCCGGTAGGATTAGAATTATCAATGGCAAAAGGGCTGGTATCGTATTTTTTAAATGTCACGATGTTGGATTGGACACACATCCGCTCGAAGCCATGCTGGCTTTGTGATAATAAAATAACATCATCGTGAGTACCCTGGTTTATTAGCTTTGGGCGGGCGGTATTGGTACTTCCTACAATATTTTTGGCCATATCGGCTGAAAATCCTGCATAGACGGGGTTGATGGCGATATTGAGATCCTTAGCGGCCTTAATAAACTCACCTGTATAGAGCTGGTCCGACCTATTTGTGCCGATGTTATTAGGCCAGGTCTTGTTGAACCCATCTATACAGCCCGATTGCACATCTTGCTGGTAGCTCTTGGCCCACCGACTCAAAAGTATTTTATCGATAGGGTAGCTGGTCTTGTACCAATCGCCGTAGCTTGCAAGTAGCAGCGGACCAAACCAGTTGATATTGGCGCCCCTAGTAGCATCGTCGATGGTCTCCTCAACACTAGTGACTGGTCCAAATCCGATAGCACCCTTGAGATTTACATCTGGTGCATAGTCGTTTTTGATTTGATCGGCCCAGTAGGCCGCTTGGCCGCCTTCGGAATATCCGGCACTAAATACACTATCGCTATCGAGCTGGTCTTTTGTTACAGCCAAGCTACTGACGGCGCGCACACTATCCAGTAGTGCCTTACCCTGCAATTCGCCAACCATAAAATGATGCAGGCGTGAGCTGTCGCGCATGCCTTCGTAGTCGATTGTGACTACTGCATAACCCTGGCTAGCATAAGCCATTAGTAGGCTGTCGTAATTTGCCCAGTCCTTCTTGGCTGGATCTTCGAGTGAGGCCGAGCAACTGTCAGCCATACCAGAAGTACCTGGCGCAAAAGCGAGGATTGGTTTCTTATTGTTACCCGACGGCAGGTAAACTCTAGCGTAAACTGGTACATTGTCTTTGCTACCATCAGAGGTGGTAAAAACAAACGTCTGCTTGGTGACTTCGGTATTTACAGGATTATCAAAGCGCTTATTGGTCTGTAAGATTATTTTTTGAACTTCGTTGGCAGAAAAAACTCTAGCTGATTCTTCCGAAATCACCTTGCCCGTTTTGATTTCTTTCTTGGCTTGTGTCTTGATTACTGAGCCAACAGGCACTTGCCTGGGTCGAGGCAGTATCACATAAAAATACATCAAAAGTGCAGATACAAAAATAACCTCTACAATTAAAATAGCCCAGAGCGAGCGACTAATGAGTCTTTGCCTGATGTCGTATTTTGTAATTGGTTTACGATGCTTGGTCATTGTTAGTGTATTATACGACTAATTTGTATTTTATCTTTATTACGATCAAGAGCCTGCACAGAGCTAGGTAGTATCAGTTTTTAAATGCCTTCTAGATATTTCTCTACCTCAAGCGCGGCTCGACAGCCGTCGCCAGCTGCTGTAATTGCTTGGCGGTAGTGCGGGTCGGCAACATCACCGGCTGCAAAGACCCCGTCGATGGCAGTTTTGACATTATCACTGACGCGCAAATAGCCGGCTTTATCCATTTCGAGTGAGCCCTTAAATAAGTCGGTAGCTGGTGTGTGGCCAATAGCAACGAAAACCGCTTGGCAATCTAGTTTTTTAGCCTTGCCCGTCTTGATGTTTTTTGTCTTGACACCCGAAACCTTGTCTTTTCCTAGTATCTCGACTACCGAGGAGTTCCAGAGTACATGGATTTTTTCGTTATTTAGCACTCTATCTTGCATTATCTTGCTAGCCCTAAACTCGCCTCGGCGATGAATAATCGTAACTTTACTAGCTAGCTTAGATAGTGTTAAGGCCTCTTCCATGGCGCTATCGCCACCCCCAACCACAACAACCTCTTGATCCTTAAAGAAGAACCCATCGCATGTGGCACATGACGATACTCCGTTGCCCATTAGTCGCTCTTCGCTCTCGAGACCTAGCCAGTTTGCGCTTGCTCCTGTCGAGATGATAAGCGTCTTGGCAGTATATTCATTTTTACCTACGGTTACTTTTTTTGGTTGCCCACCAACTTCTACTTTTGTAGCGAGCTCTTGGATTATTTCGGTGCCGAAGCGCTTGGCCTGGGCCTTCATTGCGTCCATCAGTTCGGGGCCCATAATTCCCTCTTTAAAGCCCGGGAAGTTCTCGACTTCGGTGGTTAGTAGCAGCTGTCCGCCAGGAATAGTTCCGGCTACCATTAGCACCTTAATATTTGCTCTAGCGGCATAAATTGCGGCCGTGTAGCCAGCCGGGCCGGCTCCAACGATTATCAGATCGTATTTTTTGGGTGTTGTTTGGTTTGTCATAATAGTCGTATTATACCAAATTATTGCTCTCTATTTATAAAAGTTTTTGAACTTTAATAATCTGTCTGATTATTTTTAAGGCACAATTTGCTGGTACAATACTTTTTGATGCAAAAATTTACCAATCAACAAGCTGCTGCGCTCAGTGCAATCGGAGCCTGGCTAAAATCTTACAACAAAGGTGGTGCACAATACATTACCCTTGGTGGCTATGCTGGCACTGGCAAAACTACCCTAATCGCAGCCTTGCGTAAAGTTCTGACTGCCAATATGCCCGCCACAAAAGTTGGCTTTGCTGCCTTTACGGGCAAGGCGGCTTTGGTATTAAAAAGCAAACTCGTCCAGGATAAAATACTTCGCCCTGGCGACTCGATATCGACACTTCATAGCTTGATGTATTATTCTGAGACTGGTAAGGGTGATGTGCTCAAATGGCGTAAGCGTGACTTGCTGAAGGTCGATATAATCATTGTCGATGAAGCTAGCATGGTGAGTGAAGATATATGGAACGATCTGTTGAGTTTTGGAAAGCCAGTCTTGGCAGTTGGTGACCATGGCCAGTTGCCACCAATTGGCAACAACTTCAATCTCATGTTGGATCCCGAGATTAAACTCGATAAAATATGGCGACAGGCTGCCGATAGCCCAATAATTTCGATCTCTACGATGGCTCGCAGCGGGCAAGCTATACCCATTAAGGTTTATGGTGAGGGTGTCGAAAAACTCGATAGAAACGATCCCGTAACCGGCGATACCGTACAGGCTATATTGGAAAGCCACGATGCCGACACCTTGGTTTTGTGTGGCTACAACAGCACTCGCCAAAAGCTCAATAATCATGTTCGCGAACTGAAAGGCTTCGAAGGCCCTGACCCGCAGCGTAACGACACTATCGTTTGTTTACGCAATAACCGAGAGTCCGGCCTAAGCAATGGTCAGATAGGAGTTATTACAAGTATTTCGGCGACGAAAAATGATAATGATTTGCTGTGGTGGAGTATTACAGCTGACTTTGACGGAACTGTATTTGATGGTTTTGCACCGAGGGAGCAATTTGGAGCTGCCACAACTATTAAGGAAGTGCCTAAGAGATCTAAAAAAGATTTGGTCGGACTATTTGATTTTGGCTACGGCCTAACCGTCCATAAGGCCCAGGGCTCACAGGCCAAGCGAGTGCTAATTTTTGAGGAACGCTTTCCAAAAATGAGCCAAGACGAATGGCAACGCTGGCTGTATACCGCGGTCACCAGGGCCGAACAAGAGCTATATATTGTTGGTAATTAATACTCAGCTTACTCAAGAATAGGCTATGCTACCTAGCCCACAGATTGTTACGAAATGCCGAGTTTGCGATTAGGCTTATGCTGGTGAGACATTTTTTAGGGTCTAAGGGTACCAGCAAATACCTGCCAGGCTAAAGCCGTCTTGGCCACTAGACTCAATATAATATAAACACGTTCGCCGTAGAGGTAATTCTTCCATGGTCCCCATTTCTTGTACTGCAAGAACATGTTGATAGCAAAGCAATTGAAAAACAAAAAGATAGTAATAAAGATCCAATAAACAAATGCTGGTATCTTGGCTCCAGAAGTCGAATTAGAAGCGCTGGCCCAAAAATAAATTGCAATTCCGATCCACGGCACGATACCAGCGATGCAGCCCACGATGTAGCTAATCCATTTTGTTTTTTCGGTAGTTTGGTTGTGGATTTCCATTATGAGGCCACAGAGGTTCATGACCATAACTAGTGTGAATAAACAAATTAGGCTAACCAAGTCGTAAATGCCCGTCAGTAGTGCAACCGCAACGATCATGGTGCTAGCCGAAAAGCTGTACTCTATCCATCGGGCTCGGTTCATGCCCAGCTTGAGATCCTTTTTATACCGGCGGTAGTAGATGGTAGATATAATCAGGTGGGCTAGCATACAAATAACCAAGAATGCCAGTATTGGCCAAACCAATGGGAGCTGGTATATAGCCTTGGTGGCCGAGTCGAGAGTCTTGGTGTCGATATTAAATGTTAGGTAGCTGACATTAATCGGAAACTTAACCTTAGCGTTGGCAATTGCAAACATCACTGCTACTTGGATAGCAAAAAACACGAACATAAATATATTGAATTTTCTAAGACCTTCAACCGTAATCTTTTTCTTGGCCATTTGTTGCCACATCTTTCTGGAAAATTAATTAATTCTTAAAGCTTATGCTTAATATATTAATTATAGCTAATAAACTATACCGATGCAATCTTAATGTAATTGGTATTATCGCAAATATAATAGGCCAGTATATTAAAACTGTCGAGCTTAGGCAGCTCGAACTGCTTGGCAATAGCGGTAATATCGGCAAAGCTAGTGCTAGTGGTATCTACCAGAGTAAAAACCAAGACCGTCGGTATGCTGTATTTTCTAAGATGCGTGAATAGCTTGTTGGCAAAGAATATTTCGATTTGATTTAGTCGTTCGTCGTGAGGCAAGTTAGCTGGCAGCGAAAGCCGACACAACTGGGGGCTATAAACGCACTGTACCGAGGCCTGGTCGTCTGAAATGATTACGCTGTCAAACCCTAGCTGCTTACCGTCTTTGACATAAGCCATATCTGGGTTTTCGGAGTATGCCTGGAATTCCCAGCCTGCAAAGTCTGGGCAGATATCGACAAATTCCTGGATTAGCTGGCGCTCGCGATGCTTTTTGATTGGGTCAAATGGCTGCTTCATGATTTTTTCCATTCTAGTTACTTTGTTACCCCGGCGCAAGTTTGGGGAGACCACAGCCCGACTTCGCCTTGTCGGGCCCCGGCCTCGGCTTGCTTGAAGTCGCTCTGATGCTTGTAGGTTTGGGAGCGGTAGGTATATTCGTGGGCATAGCCCTCGTTGAGCAGTGTCAAATTAACCAGCTCGTCGCCAAGCCAAATATAAGCCAGTAGACGATCGTACTTGTCGCGCTCACCAACAATTGGGTCAAATTCGATACGGATAGTTTTGCCTGTTAGCAGCTGCTTGGTTTTTGCAGATGCTTCCTTGCCAAAACACTGCACAACTTTTCTGGGATCGACAGTTTCTGGTGTGTCAATGCCAATAAAACGGACTTTTTCTTTGCGACCGTAGCGAAATATTTCGAGCGTATCTCCATCGTCAACCTTCTTGACCTCGTATACTTCCTGATTTGATGTTTTGACCCTAGCAGTGCTAAGCTTATTAACACCCACCGCTGTGCCGGCTAAAACAAGCAATACCCCGATGTATAATATTTTTTTGGTACGCATTATACTAACTCGGACTCCTTGAGCTCTCGACCTCGCCTTCTGAAGTAAACACTCTCCACTAAGCCGACAGCAAAAAGGCTTACCATTAGGCTAGTCCCGCCAGCTGATATAAACGGCAGGGGTATGCCTGTAACTGGCATAATGCCGAGGTTCATACCGATATTCACAAATACATGCACCACAAACATTGTGGCGATACCAATACACAGTAAGCTACCAAAACGATCATGGCTGAGTGTGGCATCGATGATCATTCTGGCTATTACAGCCACAAACAAAAGCATACAAACTAGTGCCCCTAAAAATCCTAGTTTCTCGGCCAAGACCGCAAATACAAAGTCGGTATGCGAACTTGGCAAAAAATTGCCTTGGCTTTGGCTACCAGCCCCCAGGCCCTGCCCGTATAGACCTCCAGAGCCGACAGCTATAATGGCCTGATTGACATTATATCCTGTGCCGCTCGGGTCCTGAGACGGCTGTAAAAAAGTATCGATACGCTGTCTTTGATAATCTTTTAGCATTGGATAGGCTAGTGGCATAGCTACTATCACTGCTAAAAAAAGCACCAGCAAGTATTTTTTTTTGACTCTAGTAGCTAGTGTCATAACCAACCATATCGATCCTAGCACAATCGCTGTACCTAAGTCCGGCTGAACCAAAACCAAAAATATTGCCGGTAAGGAATACGCCAAAGACCTAACCAAAAACCTTAGCTGGCTGGTGAAGTCAAAATTTTGTGCGTAAAACTTAGCCAACACTATTATAAGTATTAACTTTGCCAACTCAGATGGCTGAAACTGAAATGGTCCCATTGCTATCCAGCGAGTAGCGCCTAGCCTGGTGGCTCCAAAAAACTCTACAGCCAACAGCGAAGCTATCATAAAAACATACAGTATTCCGCTGTAGTTTTTTAGAATCTTGTAATCGTTCCTGGCAGCTAAGACTAAAAGAAAAACGCCAATCAGGGCATAGATTATTTGTTTGGTGCTGTCGAGCTGATTAGAAACCTGTTTGGCTTTAATACCAAGCGAGTAAAGCACTATCAGGCCCAACACCACCAAGAGTGCAGTGGTGGCTAGTAAAAGGTTATCAAAGTTTCCAGCTAGCCAAATTGATTTACGCTTCATGAACTTCTAGCTCTATAGTCAGCTCGTGACCTTCTACGGAAACTGTCTTTGCGAATTGATAACCCTCCGGTCGCGACGAGAAGTGCTGAGTCAAGGTCTCTAGTGATATTAGTTTTTCAAACTCATCCACAGCCGAGGCGATTTCTGCTGAGTCGCTAGACAAAGAGAGTTTGATACGGTTTTCTATTTGCAGGCCGGCTTCCTTTCGGCAAGATTGGATATTACGGACTATGTCTCTGGCAATACCTTCATTTTTGAGTGATGGTGTGATAGCCGTATCGATATCTACCGAAATGTCATCGCTCTTCTGGTATTGAACCTTTTTGACATTAAGCTCTTCACATATAATATCGTTTAGCCCTTGAGATATCTTGTGTGGTCCTTTTAGAGTTGCGGTAGCTAGTGGCTGACGAACTTTTATTTTATTTTCGGATCGTTTAGCCAAGCCGTCATTGACATAGCGCCTAACAATGTCCATGTCTTCTAATATTTGATGGTCGGATTCGCCACTGGTTGGCCAGTCGCTCAAATGCACCGACTGCGGAGCGGTAGCGATATCTTCGGTGAGATGTCGGTATAGCCAATCGCTCATAAATGGCGCCCAAGGAGCCAAAAGTTGGCAGGTAGTTATGAGTGTCCAGTGGAGTGTCTGGTAGGCCTGGAGTTTGTCGGAGTCGTCTTCAGATTTCCAGAATCTGCGGCGACTTCTTCGAACGTACCAGTTAGACATATCATCCACTAGCTTATACACGGGCCAGCTGGCTTTAGCTATTTCAAAGTTATCAGCAGCAGTAGTGACTTCGGCGATAGTACTAGCTACGCGAGCTACTAGCCATAAATCGAGGGGGTTTTCTAATTCGGTTGGCCTGTCTAGGCTGGTTGGTTTCCAATCGTCGATTTCGGTGTAGAGGCTCAAGAACGATGCACTATTGTATAGAGTCATAAACAAGTTGCGATTGATGTCCTTGAGGCTATCCCTGTCGAAGCGCATGTACTCGCCCGACAATGCCGGCGTGCTAGATAGCAAGTAGTAGCGCAAGCTATCGGCACCCTCGAGATCAAATACTTCCTGCAGAGGTGGGTAGTTTTTTAATCTCTTGGAAAGTTTTTGTCCATCGCTGGCGGTAATTAACCCATTAACTAAAACATTTTTATAAGCTGGCTTATCAAAAACAATCGTCGATATTACATGCAAAACATAAAACCAAAGCCTAGTCTGGTCAAGACCTTCTCCGATGTAATCGGCTGGAAAGCTCTGATCAAATTTGGTATCGTTTTCGAAAGGATAATGCTGCTGGGCGATAGGCATTGAGCCCGACTCAAACCAACAATCGATAACTTCTTCGACTCGCTTATAAGTTTTACCGTCTTTTTTAATAGTAACTTTGTCGATAAAAGGCCGATGCAAATCAGTCAAGTCGAAGGCCGAATCGGTGAGCTGGTTTAGCTCGTCGATACTTTCGACAACCAAGATATCACTATCGTCGTCTTCATTAACCCAAATAGGGACGGGAGCGCCCCAGTAGCGATTGCGTGATATTGCCCAGTCGCGTGCGCCTTCTAGCCATTTACCAAAACGACCTTCTTTGATATTGTTGGGCGTCCAATTGATATCTTGGGCAGTATCTTTTAGTTGCTTTTTGATCGAAGAAACCGCCACAAACCAAGTATCGATAGCATAATACAACAACGGGGTTTCGCAACGATAACAAAACGGATAGGTGTGCGCAAATGTCTCAGCTGAGTAAATATTACCTTGCTCGGTCAAATGCTCTATCACTAGCTTATCGGCCGACTTAAAAAACTTGCCTTCGATAAATTCAAGCCCGATAGATACTTTGACTTTTCCATTGAGATCAATGGTATTAATTAGTGGTATATCGTTAGCCTGGCTCAAGGCCAAATCGTCTTCACCAAAAGCTGGGGCCACATGTAGTATGCCGGTACCATCTTCGATGCTTACAAAATCAGCAGGCCAAACTTTGTAGCTATTGTTGGTGGGCTCGATACCGTCAATGGCAAATAATGGCTGGTAGCTCTTACCCGCCAAGTCGCTTCCGAGCATTGTACTGAGTACCTCGTAGCTTTCCAGCTTTAGGCTTTCTAGTCGATCTTTGGCTACAATTAGTTTTTCGCTTGATCCATCGGCAGTGGTATTGATAAGTAAGTATTGAGCGTCTGGTTTAACGGCCAAGGCACTATTTCCAGGCAAACTCCACGGAGTAGTAGTCCAGGCCAATAAGCTAACGTCATCATCAACTAATTTGAACTTCACAATTACGCTTGGGTCCGAGACATCATCTCTATATCCCTCATTAACCTCGAAGTTGCTTAGAGGCGTAGTGCAGCGTGGGCAGTAAGGCATGCACTTGAAGCCTTTGTATATCAGTCCTTTTTTGTAGATCTGCGCAAAAGTCCACCAGACCGACTCGACATATGTATTGTCGATGGTAGCGTAGGCGTTGTCCTTATCGGTCCATCGACCGATTCGATCGAAAAAATCTTCCCAATCACTTTTATAAGTAAAAACCGAATCCCTGCAGGCTTGGTTGAACTTCTCTAGGCCGAGCTCCATAATTTGTTGCTTGCCCGATACGTTAAATTTTTTCTCAATTTCAAACTCTACTGGCAAACCATGGCAGTCCCAACCGTTTCGGCGCTCTACATACCTGCCCCGCATCGTCTGGAATCGACCGATCGAGTCTTTGATACTAGTTACTAGGCTGTGCCCAAAATGCGGCAAGCCGTTGGCAAAGGGAGGACCATCGTAAAAACTAAATGGCTCGCCGTTTTTGGTTTTATCTAGTGATGCCTCAAAAGTGTTTTCCTTGCTCCACACTTTTAGCATTTCTTCTTCGACTTCCCTAGGCTTGTACTGTGGTATCTTTTTCATGATTTACTCCCTTAAATAATAAAACACCGCTTCAAAAACCGATTGCTCGGCGCGGTGTCAGGGTTCACTACTTTTTTTAAAGGCGAACGGTACCACCTGACTTTTGAGCCCTGGCAAATTTCCGACTACCGGAATTTATCAGAAGCCCAACACTTATTTTTGGCTCTAACGCGGCCTCTGACGACGGGTTCTACTTTCTTTAATGCAAGCTTGTCCGGCTTAACAAGATTTCTTCCCGTGGCGCTGCGAATTACGCACTACTGGCTGATAACCAGTCGCTAATAACCAATCGTTATACTAACGCCCTAACAGTGTTATTATAATAGCATTAGGCAGATATTACTAGATGAAGCCGATAGATTCATGGATTTCATTATTACTAGGTAGAGTCCCCTGCCAAGCTTTTTGAGCAACCCCGTCTTCGCGCATCAGAAGTACTGCGGGAAAGCTCATTATGTCGTAAGCCTCTGTCATGCCAGCCCCTGTTGGTGAGTCGGCGTCGATATCTTGAGTAATAATATGGTTAATAGCTAGATTCTTTTTGAGCTCGTTCATTTCTAGCTTTAATCTATTAGTATCAGATTTACGATAAAAAACTAATGCTTTCATTTGCTAGCTATTTTAGCATAAAGCTACTAATTATGGAGCTTTTTGATCTTAGTGAGTTCTTTTTCGAAACTCGATAAGCTTGTGAAGCTTCGGTAGACGCTGGCGAACCTAACATAAGCAACGTCGTCAGTCTGCAAAAGTTCGTCCATGACTATCGCCCCTATCTTATTTGTGTCGAGCTCAGGCTGGTCCATTCCTCGCGCCAAGCGTTCGACTTCAGATATAATCTCTTCGATTTTTATAGCCCCAATTGGTCGTTTTTCGAAGGCCCGATAAATGCCCCTGGAGAGTTTTTGACGGTCAAATAGTTCTCGTTCGCCGTTTTTCTTGACTACCATAAGATTTGGTACCTCTAAACGCTCGTAGGTTGTGAATCGGTGTTTACAATCAAGGCACTCGCGGCGGCGGCGAATAGAACCAGAATCTTCTACATCGCGCGATTCAAGTACCCGACTAACCTCTAAGCTACAAACTGGGCACTTCATGGCTACCGATTCCTAGAGCTTTTTCTTTACAAAGCTAGGTATATCGTCATCATTTTTTGATTTTGGTCTACCTATCTTGATACCAAATCTTTTGTAGGCAGGAATATCGGCGGTTTCTTCTTCTTTCTCTAGATCAGGCGATACGGTTTCTACTATGGGGTCATCATCAAATTCGCTCTTGGTAGATTCATTGTCGTAATCCGATTCGTCAAAATCGAAGTCGGTTAGTTCGCCCAGCTCTTCGGTTGCAGGCAAATCAGCAATCTTGTCTTCTTCAATGGAGTCAAAATCGTCTAGTCTTTCTGGCTTAGCCTTTACTAAAGGTTCAAATTCTTCGCTGTCGTCGAATACAGGACTAGAGTCTTGTGGTTTAAGGAAGGGGGTTTCTTCTATAATTTTCGGTTCTTCAGAACCCATATAAATACTAGAGTGTTCGGTGCGAGCATCACTATTGAAACTACTTTTAGAATTTCTTTCGCCATCAAAGCCTGTTGCAACTAGAGTCACCCTAATAGCACCGGTTAGGTTTTCGTCCAGAACGGTGCCCCAAATAATATTGGCTTCTGGGTCGACCGAATCGTGAATTAGTTTGGCAGCCTCTTCGATTTCGTGCATTCCCATGTCTCGACCACCAGTGAAGTTGATGAGCACGCCCTTGGCACCTTGTATCGAAACCTCCAATAGTGGCGAATCCATAGCGTATTTTACGGCATCAATAGCTCGAGTATCGCCGGTGCCTTCACCAATTCCCATTAGGGCCGAGCCAGCATTACTCATAATTGATTTGACATCCGCAAAATCCAAATTGACCAAGCCGTTGACGGTAATAAGGTCGGCTATTCCCTGTACACCCTGCTTAAGCACATCGTCGACAGTACCAAAGGCATCGAGCAAAGTTGTTTTGCGATCAACTAGCTGTAATATCCTGTCATTCGGAATAGTAATTAGGGTATCGACCTTGTCTTTGAGCTCAGCGATTCCGGCCTCCGCTATCTTGCGGCGCCTATCACCTTCGAAGCTAAAAGGCTTCGTGATAATAGCAACTGTTAGTGCGCCTATTTCTTTCGCAATTCTAGCCACCACAGGGGCAGCACCCGAGCCAGTGCCTCCGCCATAGCCAGCAGTAATAAAGACCATCTCGGAATGCTTGAGGGCATTATAAATGTCCTCTTCGCTTTCTTCCGCGGCCTGACGTCCGATGTCGGGGTTAGCTCCGGCTCCCAAACCTCTGGTAGCCTCCTTGCCGATATGTACTTTGTTGTTGGCCTGCGACCAATGCAGAGCCTGAGCATCAGTATTGATGGCAACAAAATCAATGCCTCTTAGTTTGGATTGCACCATTCTATTTAGGGCATTGCCTCCGCCGCCGCCGATACCGACAACCTTGATGCGTGCGAATGTTTCGATTTCTGGTAGTATCTCTGCCATAATTTTAGCCTCACTTGGTTTGATAATTGCTATGGAAGGAAACCATCCTTCCAGATATAAACTGCCTTACCACATACCTTTTATTGCTAAAAGGATACTTGTAATTATATATGTACTCAACATGATATGCAACATATTTGTTCAAGTTTATTTGATATTTCTTAGCTATAAAAAATGTATTCGCTCTAATAATTTGTTTGTTCTTTTATTTATAAAATGCTCCAATAATGCAAAAAGCTGCCTTTCTTAGCCAAGCAGCTCAATTGCGGTTGTTCCGGGTATTCTGGAGTTTTGACTAAGGCATCAGCCCCTTAAAGATAGTTTTGGCTTTGTGGCCAATTTTGCCCATTATGCCGTCAAAGACGTTATTTGCTCCACTTTTAGGCACATCCATATCTTCTAGCATCAGGCCTATGGCTGTAGCGTAAGAGGGATCGGTGATTTTATCTGAAACACCAGTGTATTTTTGACTGGATCCTACGATAGTTGGAAGCTTAACAAAACTTTTCGCAAATTCGGCCACTTCTGGCATATTAGAGCCGCCACCTGTTAGTACTACACCGGCCGCTAGCTGTTGTTTGTGGTCGACTTTTGCTATCTCTTGAGCTATTAGGGTAAAAATTTCACTGGCTCTGGCAAATATTATCTTATCGATATCACTTTTCATGACAACACCCTTGCCACCAAACTCAGAGAGGTCAATTTTTTGGTGGTCAGCTCTGTTGTGGTGTTCTGCGGAGCCGTATTTAAGTTTTACCTTATCAGCTATTTCGATGTTGGTCCTTAGGCCATAGACCAGGTCCTTAGTGATGTTATTGGAGCCAAGTGGGATAATATTGGTGTAAGATAGTTTTCCTTCGTTATAGATAGCAATGCCAGTGGTTTCTGAACCCAAATGAACCAATGCGACGCCAAGCTCCATCTGCTTTTTGGTTAGGATTGTTCTGGCGGCGGCAATTGGCACTATAAACTGGCCATTGATCTGTACTCCCGACCTAAAAACAGCATTTTCGAGGTTTTTGAGAGCAGGGCTCGAGCCTGTTATGATATGTGTGTCTACCTCGAGGCGGATGCCGTTCATGCCCACTGGATCAACAATACCGGCCTGCCCATCGACGCTATAATTTCTTGGTATCACCTGTAATATCTGCCTATTCGACTCGAGCTGGATTGCTGTTGAAGCTGTTTCGACTCGGGCTAGCTCTTCTTTGGTTATCTCGTGGTCGGCGCGAGATACTGCGATTACTCCCTTGGAGTTCTTGCTATGGATGTGTGCTCCATCGACAGAAATGGTCGCTCTCTCGATTGCTATACCGCTCATTCGTTCAGCCTCTTCAAGAGCAGCCGTAATAGAGCTGACTGTTTCTTCGACGTCTACCACTACGCCCCGCCGCAAACCGGAGGTGGGAGATACTCCAAGACCAATGATGCTAGGCAGTGCCGAATCTTCTTGGTGCAATCCAACGACACAGACGACCTTGCTGGTCCCGATGTCGATTCCTACGTATGTTTCTTCGTTTTTTGGTGCCATATAAACCTATTATACTTCAAGCTAGGCAAAATGTTCAAATGTTAGCTGGCTATTAGCTCATAACCGTCTTTTGTTACCAGAATAGTACTCTCAAACTGGGCACTCAGCGATCCGTCTCTGGTCATGTATGTCCAGCCGTCATCGGACAGGTAAAGATCGTTAGTACCTATTGATGCAATCGGCTCAATCGCGATGGTCATTCCTGCCTCCAGAAATTCACCCTTGCCTGCGCTGCCGTAATTGGGTATAACAGGGTCTTCGTGCAGCTCGTGCCCAACGCCATGTCCCGTTAGGCTGTAGATTGGTTTAAGATTGTGTTTTCTGAGTTGATGCTCGATGACGGAGCTAACATCTCCGACTCTTGCTCCGTGTTTAACAACCCTTAGTGCTTCCTGCAAGGCCTCGTAGCAGCCCTCGAGGAGCATCAAACCTTCACGCGATGGTTTGCCAAGGCTAATAGTGCGGGCGGCATCTGTAATCATACCTTTAAAATTAACTCCATAATCGATACCGACCAAGTCGCCGGCCTGAAGCTTGCGGCTATTTGGTATGGCATGGACGATTTCGTTATTAACCGACACACAAACACGACCCGGGAAGCCCTGGTAGCCCAAAAAAGCTGGTTTGCCGCCTCTAGAGATGGTCTCCTTTTCGGCAATGGCGTCGAGCTCTAGGCTGGTTACGCCCGTCTTGGCAGAGGCCACCAATACATCTAGGACCGCTGTCAAAATCACGCCACTTTGGCGAATATTTTTAAGCTCTTCGGGTGATTTAATTTTATTCTTTAGCATTGTATTACCATCCTAGTGCAGCTTTGAGTCTGTTAAGAATTTCATCCGGGCTACCAGTAGCATCTATTGAAGCGAAGTTGTCGCGACCTCTAACACTATCGATGACCTCATGGGTCAACTCATGAAAAACCTCGATACGACGCTGGATAGTAGATCGGATATCATCCTCGCGCCCCCTCCTGAGTAGTCGTGCTAAGGATTCTTGGTCGGAGATTTCAAGCAATATGTACTTTGATATCTCGATACCATGAGCACTAGCGTAGGACTCCATCCAATCGGCTTGGTCGGTATCTCTCGGGAATCCATCCGTCACAATGATGCTGCCGTCCGGAAAACTCTCAAATTGCTGCTGTACTATACTATTGACCAGGTCGTAATCAACCAGGTTGCCAGCATGCAGTGCCTGGGCTACTGAAGGGTTAGTTTTGGCTCGCTCTCGGATCAAATCACCTATACGTATAACTTCGATTTTACGCAGCTTTTGTAGCAAATCTATCTGGGTGTCTTTGCCAGATCCAGGTAAGCCGACAACGACTATCAGGTGTTTCATTTGCTTATCAGGCCAATTAAGATTTGGTAGAACTTGGGTCCAAACACAACTGCAGCAACAACTATTGCTCCGAGCGCTGTTACAAGAACGGCCGCTGCCATCATGTCCTTGATGAGCTGGACGAGGTGGTTATTTTCCTGGCTAATCAAATCTAATGACTTTTCGATAGCAGTATTGACGATTTCAGAAAAAAAGACCATCACAATTGAGCTAAAAACAAATAAAAACTCTATCGCAGTGACGCCCATCAGCAAAGAAAGCAAGATAGCTAATATGGCGAATCCAAGGTGTATCTTGGCATTACGCTCCGAGCTAATTACCGCCTTGAGGCCCCTGAGGGCATACTTAAAACTTGCTAGTGTGACCATTTGAAATCCCTATATTTATAATCTAATGACTCCATGATATCACTTTGCAGCTTGTCTAGGCTAGCTATTTGAGTTTTGTCCTGATGGTCGTGACCCAATAGATGCAGTGTGCCGTGCACCAAAAGCAGCGCCAGCTCAGCCTCTGAGTTAATGCCATATTCACTTGCCTGAGAAATGGCGATGTCCTTACAAATTGCAATATCACCAATCGTAGGATTCTCTGGCGTCGATTTGTAATCAAAACTCAAAACATCGGTCGGATAGTCGTTATGCGAGTAACGTTTGTTGAGCTCTCGGCTACGCTGGGAACTCACAAAAGCGACCCCTATTTCGGCTTTTTCTGTTACAGCAGCAAATTGCGCGACAGTATCGGCTATTTTTTTGAGCTGTACATCTGGTATTTGGGTTTTTCCTTCGATAATGTAGGTAAGAGGCATACTGGCTAAGATAACTTTTGCTTGGTAAGCTCAGCTATTAGGCTGCCGTCAGCCTGACCAGCTGTTTTTTGGCGGACCAAACCGATAACTTTACCCATGTCAGCCATAGAGCTTGCGCCGACTTCTGCGATAGCCTCATCGACTGCTTTTGCGACGGCTTCTTCGCTCATCTGTTCAGGTAGGTACTTTTTAATGATGTCTAGTTCGGTACGTTCTTCCTCGACGAGGTCTTGGCGACCAGCGCTGTCGAACTGACTAATAGAATCTTGGTGTTTTTTTGCTTCCTTTTGCAGTACCGAAAGAGCCTCTTGCATTGTCAGATCATGACCCAGTTCTATCTTATAATTATTTAACGAGCTCTTGAGCAGGCGCAATGTAGTGGTTCTGACTTCATCGCGCAATTTCATAGCGTCCCCGATGTCAGATTCGAGCTGAGTAATCAAATCCACTATCTTGTTCCGATTAGTTCGCGCATTTTCTGCTCTTTTCGAGCTCTTTTTCGAATGGCGACAACTCGTGCTTCAGTCTTTGATATTGGCTTTTGAAAATACTTTCTCTGACGCGCAGTAGTCAAAATACCAGATTGGATGACCTTTTTATTAAAGCGCCTAACTAGGTTCTCTACCGATTCGTCGTCTTTTCTTGTAACTTGTAACAATTGATGCTCCTTTAAATTATTGATTAAGGTTATTGAAATATTTTTAAATCCGTATAATTATATCTGAAAACACCAAAAAACTCAAGAGCTAATCATCATCCTGAGTGTTTCTACTAGTTTGTCTTGTTTATCGACCTGCTGATTGCCACTTGCCAAGTCCTTAATGATTACCTCCTGAAGTTTAGCCTCGCGGTCGCCAATAACTACGGCGTACTTGGCATGGCACTTGTTTGCCAGGGCCAACTGGTCGCCCATCGACTTTTTAGAGAAGTTTGCCCTAACCTTGAAGCCTTCGTCTAGTAATCTCTCACGCACCACCTCGGCGGTATCAGACGCATTTTTTCCGATAGCAACTACAAATATGTCTGGTGGTGTTGCATCTGGAATAGTACCCATACGCTCTAATTCGAGCTTGATTCTTTCGATACCAATACCCATGCCTACGGCGGGCGAATCCACTCCGCCCAGGTGTTTGACGAGGGCATCGTATCTGCCTCCACCACCTATACTGTCGCGTGATAGCTCGCTGTCTGAGACGAATTCAAAAACAGTATCGTTGTAGTAATCCAAGCCTCTCACCAGGCGGCTGTTTAGTTGGTACTGTATGCCACAGTTTTCTAATAGCTCCAAGATTTTAGCAAACCGAGCTGACGATTCTGGAGACAAATAATCTAAAATTTGCGGCGAATCTTCGATGAGTCTAATAACATCCGGGTCTTTGCTGTCGAGAATGCGCAGTGGGTTGGTTTGTAGCTGTTTTTTATTGATGTCCGGTAAATCCTTGATATGATTCTTGAAGTAGTCCTGCAGTACTTCGACGTATCTTTGGCGGTCTTCAGACGAACCGATACTATTGATTGCTACCTTGTGCTTAATACCCAGACGATTAAGTAGTCTGGCTCCAAGGCTAATGACATGCACATCGCTACTAGCTGTAGGGTCGCCAAATATCTCGAGTCCGAGCTGGTGGTGTTGGCGATAACGCCCTGCCTGCGGCCTCTCGTACCTAAAATGAGGCTCGATGTAATATAGCTCGATTGGCTTTGGAAGACTATTCATGCCGTTTTCGATATAGGCCCGAACGACCCCGGCGGTACTCTCTGGCTTGAGGGTTAGGCTATTGTCAGAACGATCTCTAAAACTATACATCTCTTTGCTGACCACCTCTGTTTCTTCCCCTACTGCCCTATTAAAAAGTTCCGTAGACTCCACTATTGGTGTAGATATCTTATCAATACCTGCAGACTGGCAAATATCAACATAAGCCTCAATGATATGAGACCAAAGTAGTTGATTGACCGGCAGGATGTCTTGCATACCTCTAGGCTTTTGGTGCTTGATTTCTGACATAGTTATATTTTAGCGACAAATATCTAATTCAACAAATGTACAAAATGAACAATTTATTTAATATAGTCTTATCAGATACAATATGCATTTACTATCTGTAATAGCTTTTTTGAGTAATTTATTATATGAATACTAGCTATCAGCCCGCTATATTATCAGATTAGCTCTGTATGCTTTAACTGTTTGGTTCACAGTAGCGAATAATTTTAGTGTTCATAAAGCTTAATATCAATTATTTCTAATTGGTGACTGCGACGGTTTTGCCAAATGTTTTCGGATAGCTCAAAGACTAGTTCAATTGTTTGTCCAGCCTCAAGCCAGCGATAAGTACTAGCCATACTAAAGCCAATCGCAATATGCTTACCACCGGCGGAGTCTGCTAATTGAAGCCTGAGGTGTGAGGCATCGCTACCAACCAGCCTAACTTGTTCGACTAAATATATCGAATGGAAATGAGGTTTTTTGTTGCCACTACCAAAAGGAGCAAGCCTGTTGATTTCGTCGTAAACTTCAATACTAGCCGCCCCGGTGGCAAGCTTGATGCCGATTTGGATTGTCTTGAAATTATTCTTGGCATCCATGTTGGCTATAGCGTATTGGTTGATTCGGTAACGAAGTTCTTGTATCCTATCGGTCTTTAGCTTGAGACCGGCAGCAAAGCTATGTCCACCGCAGCTTTCTAAAAATTCCTCACAGCTACGGATGGCTGCTATGATATCGAATGATCCGTAGCTACGGGCAGAACCCTTTGATAACTCGCCAAGTTCCTGAAGTATAATGGTTGGCTTATGCCATTTTTCAGATATCTTGCTTGCTACTATACCTACTACGCCATGCGACCAATCGGGGCTCGATAATACCAATATAGGGTCTTTTTTGTACTTCTTGGCTTGCTCGCTACAACCGGCCAGAATACTCTTGGTATCTGCTTGTCTTGTGGAGTTTAGCTCGCCTAGCTCGAAGGCGATTGTTTTGGCTTCTTCGGCATCACTGCTAGTTAGCAAATCTAAGGCTTTCTTGGCATGAGCCAAGCGTCCGGCTGCGTTAAGCCTAGGGCCTATTTTAAAGCCCAAATCTGTCTCTGTCGCAGAGCTAATATCCATAGCACAGTTTTCGGCTAGGGCGATTAGTCCTTGACGGCGGGTTTTTCTAAGCACCCTAAGCCCGTAGCTAGCCAGAACTCTATTGTCGTTTGTGAGCGGGACTACATCGCAAATTGTACCAAGAGCAACAAGATCTAACAGCCACTTCTGCTGTCCAGAATTAATTAGCTTGGTTTTTTTTGCAATTGCTCGGACCAAATAAAAAGCTACTCCTACGCCAGCCAAATCTCGTAGAGTACTGTCCTTGTCAAGCTTCGGATTGACACAAGCTACAATCCCCTTTGGCGCGCCGCCATCGGGTTCGTGGTGGTCGGTAATAATCAGGTCAATGCCAACATCTTTGGCTGTTTTAGCCTGAAGGTGAGCTGTGGTACCGCAATCGACAGTGATTATTAGGTCGTTTTTTTGCTCTTTGAGCTTCTCGATGGCACTGGAGTTGAGACCGTAGCCTTCCTCGAACCTATCTGGAATATATAGCGATACTTTTACTCCCATCATATCGAAGGCATCATAGAGCAGAGCCGACGAGCTCAAGCCATCGATATCGTAATCGCCATAGATTACAATTTTTTCTTTTTTATTTATTGCTTGGACGATTCTTGCTACAGCTTTTGACATGCCTGAGAGCTCAAAAGGGTCAGTTAGGCCTTTATCGTAATCTGGCTTCAGAAAAATATCGGCTTGCTTGTTTGTTAGGCCGCGCTTTTTGAGGAGTTGTTTTGTGATATCAGGATCTTCTGATAACTCGATTGCTAATGAGGTATCCCACACTGTTTTCTGCATAAATATAGTCTAAACTAAATAATCATAAAATACTAAAGTACGCTACTGTAAATTATTGCATAAAAAAATCTGAGCTAGATCTGGGCTTAAAACCAGCTGGAGCGCTTGCAACATATTGCCTGCGACCGTCTTGTAAAAATCTCTTGGTATCTTCGAGTTTTGATTCTTTGCTAAATATAAAGTCCGTGTAGCGGACTGTTTTGATTATTTTTTGTATTTGTTTCATTTTTTTACCTTACTTTTATTTTTTATTATTATTTTTGTTAAAACCTACTACTAATAACACTAATCTACATCACGACCTCTTGTTGGATGTCTTTAGCACCATACCTTGCAGCTCTTTGAACAATATAAAGTTTTGGTTGACTCCATAGACCTTGGTATTAGCTTCTTTATAAGCCTTAAGATAGCCTATTTTTTCGAGCCGTACTAGCTCTCGACTGACATTACCTGGGTCTTCTCGGGTAATTTTAGCAAGCCCTCGAATATGTACACGGTAATCTGGATATTTACTAAATAGTGTAATTATCTTGCGTCTGGTTTTGGAAGTGATGAAATACTGTAACATTTGTTTTACCTCTGTTAATACTAGTTTATAACAGCTCGGTAAAAATAACAACACTTTTTGAAGCATAACTTTTGTGCTAAAATTGTTAGCATAACCAAAACTTATGAATGGATAGATATTGCCCAGAATGTAACTCGACTATGACGCCAAGCCTGGTGGGCTATTTGTGCTCTAATTGTGGTAATACGCAACGGTTTTATACTGATTCCGGAGTAATGCCTGCCAACCCGTCACCTATGCCCGTACATGTCTCTAACCCACTACCTAGCCAACCAACCGAGACCAGTAATAAAGTCTCATCAGACAACAAGCTTCAATCTACCCTCAAAAGGCTCATGGTACCAGAGCTGCCCCCGCCCCATAGTCACGACCAATCAGCCAGCTACCTCGACAGCATATCAAGACCTAGCGACACCAGTGGTATCGCATGTATCAGTGGCGTGCTTGACTCTAGTGGCCCTGCCAATCATCAGAGTCCGGAAACGGCAGGTAGTGCAATGCCCACACCAATTATTGCCAAAGACAATTCGTCGACCTGGCTCTTGGTAGGCCTCATTATAATGCTGCTGCTGGTAGCTGGCTTTATAGCCTACATGCTCACCGTCGGCGCAGTAACTATTTAATAGCTTTTGCCTTTTTGATTTTCCAGTTATTATAAACCACCAAGAGTGGTGAGGCGTTGAAGATTGACGAATAAGTACCAGATATAATACCAATCAGTAGTGCCAGAATGAAGTACTTGATGCTCTCTCCGCCAAACAAGTAAAACGCCAGGAGCACTATAATTACAGTGATAGAGGTATTTAGCGACCGAGCCAGAGTTTCGTTAATAGAGATATTGACGACCTCTTCGAACGGCTGGTTAAGGCGCCTGAGGTTTTCGCGAATTCTGTCATAAACCACAATCGTATCGTGCACCGAAAAGCCAATAACGGTTAAAATAGCCGTCACGAACAAGGCATCAATCTGAATACCAAAGAAATGCCCTAGAATCGCAAAGGTTCCAAGTACAAATAAAGCATCATGTAGCAACGCAATAATTGCTGTGGCTCCGAAGCTCCAAGGGCTAACAGGCGGAGGCGTATTACGGAAGGCAAACGCGATATATAGAAGTATCGCCAGCGAAGCCATTGCGACTCCTACAATTGCGCTTCTGGTGATATCGCGACTAACAGCAGGCCCAACAGAGCTAAAGGATGTTTCGCTAAGCGATTGCTGGGTAAGAAGCGTTCTAATATTTTGCCTAATTTGCTGGGAATCGCCGAGCTCTTTATCGAGTCCTTGGTCGCTATAGCGCACCAAAAGCCTATCATTGCCACTGGTCGTTACGGTAATGTCTTTGACTCCTACCTTTGCCACTATATCATGCAGCTGAGATTGTGTGGTTTGTCCTGAAACTTCGAGTTCTTGCCCACCTGTAAAATCGATTCCTGGCTTTAGCCCCCAAACAAAAAGTGCGATTGTGCCTGGTAACACCAATAGTATCGATATCATAAACCATATTTTGCGTTTGCCGACGATGTTCATTGAATAGTCTCCTCTTTGATGCGATACGAGCTTGGCTTGGCGCCGAGTTTGGTGCGGACGACAGCCTGCATAAATGTCTTGGATATCGTGATGGCTGTGAACATGCTAACCAATACACCAATTGCTAGCGTCACGGCGAAGCCCTTGATTACCGGTATGCCAGAGATATATAGAATCAGGCAGGTAATGAGAGTTGAGATGTTTGAGTCTCTAATGCTTGTCCAGGCCCTTTTGAAACCAGTATCCATACCCAAGGCGACCGAACTACCGGCACGGATTTCTTCTTTCATGCGCTCAAATATCAGTATATTGGCATCGACTGCCATTCCGATACTAAGTATAAAACCAGCGATACCAGCCAGCGTTAGTACTATCGGAGATTGGGTAATGCCTGAAAGCTTGAATATATCGATTGTTATGAGGGTGTACATGACCAACGCCGCAGCAGCAACTAAGCCTGCTAGACGGTAGTAGGCAATCATGAATATCAGTACTGCAACTAGGCCAATGAGGCCCGCGAATAGGCTGCGTTGTATTGATTCTTGCCCCAATGTAGCTCCGACTGTGCGCTGCTCTACTAGGCTAATTGGTACTGGCAGGGCTCCGGCGTTGAGTAGCAGTGAAGTTTCTTTGGCTACCTTGAGATCTTTAAAGCCCGACATCTGGCCCTTGCCATCAGTAATAGGACTTGAGACTGTGCCATTAAAGAGCGGGTCGTTATCTAGTATTATTAGCAGTCGTCCTCCCTGCCGATTGATATTCTTAGTGAGGTCTGCAAATTTCTGTATGGCACTTCCCTTCATCTGAAATGATATGATTGGCTGACCGTTTTGGGTATCAATATCCGCCGTGGCGCTTTCGAGGTCTTCGGCCTTAATATCGGTGGCTTCGGGAATGCCTTCGGGGCTGACCGATAAAAACTGTAGTTGCGCGGTCTTGCCGATTATTCCAATTGCCTGATCAACATCTTTGATACCCGGAAGCTGAACACTAACTCGATCGCTACCCGATGTTTGCACCACAACCTCAGATGTACCACTCGAATTAACACGCTTATTGATGACATTTATAACTCCATCGATGGCTTTGGATTTATCTTGGGACGAAACTTTAGACAGGTCGGCTTGGTAGGTGAGGCTGGCTCCGCCCTGGAGGTCTAGTCCGAGACGTAGCTTTAGGCTGGTGTCCTTGATACCAAGTGCAGAGAATATTTTGTCTTCTCTGGGGATTGCCAGCAACACCAGTACTACTAGTAAGGTGGCTATCAGATAAAGTTTTGTCGTTAATTTCATTACCTACCATTATTAAGTAGATAAGACAGATTGTAAAGCAATTAATCTTGGGCTGAGGTACAATATATAGTATGTATGCCGAAGTCAGTGTAGTTGGTTACAAGGGGTCTGACAAAAGAACCTTCACCTACCGAGTCGCCGAGGGAGTTGTGGCCCAAGCCGGAAACCTGGTTAGTATTAAGTTTGGCAAAAATCAGACTATCGGTATTGTTAGCAGCATCAGCAGGAGTGCTCCGAGTAAAGACATCAAGCTCAAAAGTATTGATGCCGTTTTGCCAATCGACCCACTGCCAAAGGAGCTGCTCGCGCTATGTGAGTGGCTAATAGATTACTACTCTGCCCCACCTGCTAGTGTCTGGCAATTGATGTTGCCCAAAAACCCCACCACCACGCCGCGCAAACTTTTTGATAAGCCCAAGCTGGCTACTAAAAAGCTGGTCGAGCTATCGCCTGCGCAAGCCAAGGTGTATCGCGATATTTTGGCCTCAGAGCGCCCGACACTACTAGAGGGTGTAATGGGCTCTGGAAAGACAGAAATTTACTTTCACCTGATAGCTAAAATGCTGGCCGAGGGTAAGTCGGCGATCATGCTAATGCCAGAAATTTTTTTGACCAACCAAATGATCGAAAGGGCTCAGAAGCATTTTGCCGGTCAGCTGGTAGTGGCACATTCCGCGCTCAGCCCGGCCCAGCGCCGAGCTGTATGGGTGGAGTGCAATAGCAAATCGGCCAATATGCCGATGGTTGTTTTGGGTCCGCGTTCGGCACTATTTATGCCCCTGCACAAACTGGGGCTAATAGTTGTCGATGAGTGCCACGAGCAGAGCTACAAGCAAGATTCCTCGCCGCGCTATCATGCCGAGATGGTGGCCGGAAAACTCGCCAGCCTGACGGGCGCAAAGCTTGTACTAGGAAGTGCAACGCCCTCAGTTACGACACGCTTCCTGGCCGATGCGGGCAAGCTTCAACGGCTGAGTCTCAACCAGCGGGCCATTGCTTCATCACATCCAGAGATTAAGATTGTTAAAAAAGACAAACAATCTGACATATTCACACCCCAGCTAGCTGCCGCCATAAACTCGACCCTAGCAAATAAAAAGCTGGTGATGCTCTACCTTAACCGCCGCGGAACAGCTCCGATATTTGTTTGTAACGACTGCGGCCAGGGCTTCGAGTGCCCACACTGTGGGGTCAACTTGCACTTTCATGCCGATAGCATGCGCTTGGTTTGCCATGTCTGTGGGTTCAAACAAACTCCGCCGGCAAAATGCCCGAGCTGTGATGGGAGCAACTTGCGCGGGGTTGGCATCGGCACCAAGGCTGTTGCCGAAAAAGTCGCAGAATTATTTACTGGAGCTAGAATTGTGCGGATCGATCGCGATAGTGCTGAGCCAAAAGAATTTAAAAAGATTTTAGATAGCATCAATAATAATGAGGTCGATATCATAATCGGTACGCAAATTATTGGCCGAGGTCTGGACCTCGAGAATCTTCATTTGGTGGGTATGGTAGACGCCGACTATGATTTGGCCAATATCGACTACAACAGTCTGGAGCGGGCATTTCAGCTTTTGAGCCAGACTGCAGGTAGAGCCGGACGCCGCAAAGATCGCGGCGAGGTAATTATTCAGACCAAAAACCCCGATAACAAATTCTTTGAGCTCATCACCAATAACGACCATGAAAGCTTCTACCAATCGGAGCTGGCCCTGCGCAAAAAATACTCTTACCCACCTTACTCGTATCTGTTAAAATTAGAGTGTGGTTTTGTAAGCTCCGAGCTCGGTCGACAAAAAGCCCAAGCCCTAATCGCGAAGCTTCGAGGCAAACAATCGATAACTATTCTGGGGCCGGTCAGATCGCACCCCTCATTGCGAGGCAAGAAGCACATGTGGAGCTTGATAATAAAAAGCCGCAACCGTAAAATACTAGTTGATATAGCCTTGCAACTAGAACCGTACTGGACTATCAACCTAGACCCCTTTGGAATATCATGATAAAAAAAATCGTCACCATCCCCAATAAAATACTTCGCACCAAATCCAAAAGAATTGGCTATGTCGACGACTCTATTCGAAATCTGGCTAACGATATGATTGCCACCACCCTAGACTGGGACCACGACAGCGAGTTTGGTGCTGCCCTGGCGGCTATACAGGTTGGTGAGCCTCTCAAACTAACCGTTGTCCGCAATGACTTTGACGACCCCAAAAGCAAAGAGTTTACGACTTTAGTGAACCCCGAAATAGTCAAAATTAGTACCGAAATGATTAGCGATATCGAGGGTTGCCTCAGTGTGCCGGGTGTTTATGGTCGGGTCAAACGACCACTAAAGGTCAAAATTAAAGCACAAGACGCCAACGGAGCACCAATTCGACTTAGCGTTGAGGGTTTTCCGGCTAGGGTTTTACAACACGAAATAGATCATATGAACGGAGTAATATTCTTAGACCACATCAAAGACTCCTCGCAGTTATTTAGTATCGATAAAAATGGATCGCTGATGCCAGTAGCTCAAGTAAAAAAAGATGATATCAAAAAAAACAAATAGCCCAAGGCATTCGATAGTCTTTTTTGGCACAGGCCAAACTAGCCTCGAGGCTCTGCAGTGCCTGAGCGAAGTATTCGATATTGAGCTAGTTGTTACCAAACCACCAGCTAGCAACTCGGCTGGTAAGCTGTTTAAAAACGCTGTCCAGCTCTGGGCCGAAAATAACTCGATTGGCGTAATTAACCCAAGCTCAAAAACCGATATCAGCACACTCATTAGCTCGGCTCAGCTTAGTAGCAAAGTGGCAGTGGTGCTGGATTTTGGAATGATTATACCGAAAGACGTTATCGAAGCTTTCGAGTACGGCATATTGAATAGCCACTTTAGCTTGCTGCCTAAGTACCGCGGGGCCGACCCGATCAGAACTGCCCTAATTAATGGCGATGCCACGACCGGAGTGACCATCATAAAAATTACGCCCGGCCTAGATGACGGCCCAATTTTGACTTGGTCTGAAGTCGATTGCAAAAACTATAATGCTATCGAGCTGCGAGAAAAACTATCGTCAGTTAATTGTGCTTTGCTGCCAGAGACTATTGAGCTCTACCT
>JBAXPC010000006.1:0-26923 GCA_037132395.1 bacterium
AACTTCCGGAGTACCTAGATTGCAAATTGGTGATGGAGTCTTTTGCCGATATCAGCAATCCGAGCGATGCACAGCTAAGTGAGTACAGTGAGGCATTAGAACGTTTTATGCAGCTAGATTACTATCGAGCAGAAGATAGGGTCTTACAAGAGCTTGATAAGTACCAGATCGATGATACAAAAGCCAGGTTGCTAATAAGGCAGCTTTCTGGGGGGCAAAAGCGCTTCGTGGAGCTAGTTAAGATTGCCGAGAGCAAGGTCGACCTAGCGCTAATCGATGAGCCTACAAACCATATGGACTATATCGCTAAGGCCGAGTTTATAACCTGGCTTGCATCGGCCAAAGGAGCAGTTGTCTTGGTTAGTCACGATAGAGATGTACTAGCCAATGTCGATACAATTATAGAGGTCAAGGACCATAAAGCACTGATATTCACGGGCAATTACGATGCCTACCTCAAGCAAAATAGTTTGGCTACAGTTGCTGGCATGAACAACTACGAAGTGCAGCTTAGCACCATGGATAACCTTAAAAAGCAATTGGTCGAAGCTAATCGTAAAAAAGCTGGCTCAAGCAAGACGCCTAACCCATTCATACCAATGGTTAGGCGCTTCCAAAAACAAATTGAAGAACTCGAAAAAGTCATGGTTAAGCCCTCATTTTGGATAGACCAGCAATCGGTCGAGGGAATGTCAAAAAAAATTACTGACCGCTATGATAAATACAAAACCAAAAACATAGCCATCGCAACAGATCAGGCGGAGACTGGCTTCCAGAACCTCCTCACGATATCAGATCTAAGTATTGGCTACCAAGAACCATTATTTAGCGGCGTCGCTTTTAATCTCAACAGTGGCGACAGAGCCGAAATAAGAGGCCGTAACGGAGCCGGCAAATCGAGCTTTATTAAATTAATCTTAAAAGCGGCTAGTGGTCTCGCCGCCGACATTAAAATTTTTTCGGGGGCAATAATCCCCGAAAAGGGCCTACGTATTGGTTATTATGAACAAGAAATCTCTACCGAGCTATTAAATATGACGCTTGGTGAGGCAATCGAGTCGGTTTATGTTCAGAACGAACTAGCTGTCAATCAAGAAAAAATAATGCAAATCGCCTCGCGGTATCTATTTGATCCTAGGGCCGATCTTAATCTGAAACTCAAGCAATTATCTGGGGGACAAAAAGCCAGATTTCAGATCATTAAAATGCTTGCCCCAGAGCCAAACCTGCTGATATTAGACGAACCCACCAACCATCTTGATCTGCCGAGCATTGAGGAGCTCGAGAGCGCCTTGCTCGGTTATAGTGGGGCAATACTCTACGTAAGTCACGATAATTATTTCCGCGACAAGCTCGGCGGAACTATCATCAATATATAGCTCTATAGTAGCTTGCCAAGCTATCTGTGAGAGGTTACAATTAATTTAGTAATATTTTATAAAAATAATAAATTAAATAATTTTTTAATGGAGGTAATCATGCCAGAAGAGAAAAAAACAAGTAGTGAAAATGACAAACTAATGGGCATCTTGGCTTATCTAGGGGTGCTGGTCGTGGTTCCTCTGTTTGCGGGCGGAAACAGCAAATTCATAAAGTACCATGCCAATCAAGGCTTGGTTTTGTTCATCGCGTTGGTACTAAGCAATGTTTTATGGGTAGTTCCTTTTCTGGGATGGATGGCTGCACCAGCTGTAGGTTTCCTAATACTGGTACTGGCGATTATGGGTATTGTAAACGTCGTCAATAACGAAATGAAGCCACTGCCACTAATCGGCGGAATCAAGCTCATCAAGTAGATAATTTCGGGTAGACCATTCTAGTTAGTAGAATCATAAAAGGTACCTTTTTGGGAGGTGCCTTTTATAGTTGACATACCTGGCCCCTATCTGATACAATGACACCTGAGTTTTAACTACCAAACAGTTCTGGTAGTTAAGAGTACTGAGAAGCGACAAGGTCTTGACGGCTTAAAAAGCCCCAGGAAACCAGCCTGTTTACTCAGGTTTTATTATTTAATAACCAAGGAATTATGAAAGCATTACTCGCTAAAAAAGTTGGAATGACTCAAATATTTGATGCAAACGGTGTACGCAGTGGCGTCACCGTACTTCAGGTTGGTCCTTGTATTGTTACCAGATTAAAATCTATCGAAACTGATGGGTATAATGCAGTTCAGATTGGCTACGGCGAGTCCAAAAAACACTCCAAGACACTCGCTGGCCAACTCAAGCTGTCTGGCGCCAAAAGCACCGTACTAAAAGAGTTCCGAACATCCGAAGTTGTTGAAGTTATCGAGGGCGAAGATCAGCCAGTTCAGCTTAAAGTCGGCGATAGCCTAGGGGTCGATATCTTTGAGGTCGGTGAAAAGGTTGTGGTCTCAGGTATTTCAAAAGGTAAAGGTTTTGCCGGTACAATTAAACGCCATAATTTTAACACCGGCCCTAAAACGCATGGTAGCCACAACTACCGAGCGCCAGGATCGATTGGCGCAGGCTACCCTCAGCACGTCTTTAAGGGTATGAAAATGGCCGGCCAAATGGGGCACGCCAAGGTCACCATCAAAAACCAAAAGATTGCCTTAATTGATATCGAAAAACGCCTAATAGCCGTCGTTGGAAGCGTACCTGGCCCCAGGCGCGGCCTAGTAGTTATTAAGGGAGCTCTATAATGAAGGCTACTACTTATTCAAAAATTGGCGTCAAGAAAGCCGAAGTTACTTTGCCAGCAGCTATTTTTGGAGTCGATGCCAACCACGATCAGCTCAAAATTGCCTACAACCGATTCCTTAGTAATATCCGCACCAATAACGCCAAAGTTCTAAACCGAGGCGATGTTTCTGGTGGAGGCCGTAAGCCATGGAAGCAAAAAGGTACTGGGCGAGCTCGTTTCGGCTCTTCCCGAAACCCTATTTGGCGCCACGGTGGTGTAGCATTTGGGCCTACTGGCAACGAAAACTACACCAAGGAAATGCCAAAGAGTATGATCCGGTCTAGCCTTAAGCAAGCTTTGAGTTTGCAAGTAGATATTATTAAAGTAGTCGAGGCCTTTAGTGCCAGCGAGTACAAGACCAAAAACATCATCAGTCTAATTGATAAAATCGGCGTCGAAGGCTCAATTCTAATTGCCGCCTCTAAGCTCGATAGCAAATTTATAGCCTCGGCCCGTAACATCCCTGGTGTTATGATGCTATCAATCAAGCAGCTCAACGTCACTGCCATTCTAGATGCCGATGCCATACTCTTAGACGCCGACGGCCTCAAAGAGCTCGAAGTTTGGCTGGGTTCAACCAAGGGCGCTGCTCGCAAAGAGGCTATTAGCTCAGGAGCAAAGCAATGACAATCGTTACTCTCAAGCCAGTTATTACCGAAAAAAGCATGAATCTCGCAGCTCGTGGTGTATACATGTTCGATATTAACCCAGCCGCCAATAAGCCCCTAGTAGCTAAGGCTGTTAAGGACCAATTCAAGGTCGATACAACTCAAGTCAGGATCTCAATTATCAAGGGCAAGGTAAAGAAATTCAAAGGTGTTGTAGGGCAGCGCACAAATAAAAAACGCGCCTATGTAACCGTCAAAAAAGGTCAAAAAATCAGTGTCTTTGATATCAAAGAAGAGAAAGAGGAGAAGAAAAAGTAATGGCAGTTAGAACTCTCAAACCAAATACCGCCGCCCGCCGCAACATGAGTGTTGCCGACTTTTCTGAACTAACAAAAAAGAAGCCCGAAAAGTCACTAACTGTACCGATTACTAAAAATTCCGGACGCAATAATCAAGGCAAAATCACCACTCGTCACCGAGGCGGCGGAGCCAAAAGAGCCTACCGACTAGTTGATTTTGTTTTTGCCAGTGCTAAAAATGCCGAAATAATCGCCCTTGAGTACGACCCGAACCGATCTGCCAATATTGCCTTAGTTAGGCTCGAAGATGGCTCTAAGGCTTATGTTTTAGCAACAGCCAACATGAAGGTTGGCAAAAAAATAGACTCAGGCGAGGATGCCGAAATTAAACCAGGCAATCGAATGAAACTAAAAAATATACCAATCGGATCTATTATTTGTAATATTGAGATGCAACCAGGCAAGGGTGGCCAACTAGCGCGAAGCGCTGGTGCACGAGCACAGCTAGCAGCCCGTGAAGAAGACTGGGCTCAAATTAAACTTCCTTCAGGCGAAGTAAGGCTAATTCACACCAACTGCATGGCTACTGTCGGGCAAATTGGCAATGCTGACCACCAAAACATTACTATTGGTAGCGCAGGTCGAAAACGACACATGGGTCGAAGACCATCGGTACGTGGTAAGGCTATGAACCCATCTGATCACCCAATGGGTGGAGGTGAAGGATTGAGTGGTCCAGGCCGTATCCCTCGTACACCATGGGGTAAGGTAGCTATGGGATTAAAAACCAGAAGACGTAAATCAACCAGCGCCATGATTATTCGTGGCCGTGGAAAAGGAAGGAAATAGATGAGTAGATCAAGCAAAAAAGGACCATTTATCGATCCTAAATTACTGCGCAAGGTGATGGCATTAGAAATAAACGACAAGACCATCATTAAGACTTGGTCGCGAACTAGCACAATTAGCCCAGAAATGGTCGGCAAGACCATCGCCGTCCATAATGGCAAGGTTCACACACCTGTTTTGGTTTCTGAAAATATGGTTGGCCACAAGCTTGGAGAATTCTCTCCAACCCGTAAGTTTAGGGGCCACGGTGGTAAATTAGCTAAGTCAGAAGGAAAGTCTTAGGAAATTATTATGAAAGTAGCAGCTAACATCAAATATCTTCGTATCTCAGCCCAAAAGCTTCGCCTTGGAGCCGATATGGTTCGGGGTAAACGAGCTCTTGATGCTCAAGAGATACTACTAAGTATGCCTCAAAAATCAGCCCAAATGATAGCTAGTGGCTTGAAGAGCGCAATCGCAAATGCCGAAAACAACTATCAAATCAGTAGTGCCAATCTTATGATATCTGAAATTCGCGTCGACCAAGGCCCCAAGCTAAAGCGTGGTCGGCCTAGAGCTAAGGGTGCTTACGGTAAAATCGAACACCCAATGGCTCACTTGCGTATTATTTTAGATAGCGGTGAAGCTCAGCCTAAAACTGAAGTTAGCAAAAAGCCAACTCAGATTGCCAGAAAATCTACAGCTAAGCCAAAAGTTACCACCACAATTACTAATAAGAAGCGAGGGAAGAAGTAATGGGACAAAAAATTAATCCAATTGGCTTTAGGCTCGGTTATACCAAGAACTGGCAATCGAAATGGTTCGATAACCGTACCTTTGCATCTTCGGTCGCTCAAGACATCAAAATCCGCAAACTTGTAGCCGACAAGCTAGGTTTTAGGGCATCCGTTGCTAAAGTCGAAATCGAGCGTTCTAGCAATGAGCTAATCGTTGCTATTCATACTGCCAAACCAGGAGTAGTGATTGGTCGTAGCGGGGCTGGTGTAGAGGCTCTCAAAAAAGACCTCGCAAAAATCATCACCGGTACTTTCAAGGTTAATATCGAAGAAGTCAAAAACCCCGAGCTAAACGCTCAGCTAGTGGCTGAAAATGTTGCATCTCAAATAGAGCGCCGTCTGCCTTTCCGTAGAGTCATCAAAAGTACCACCGATGCGTCCGTGCGGGCTGGTGCTTTGGGAGCAAAAGTTAGTGTAGCCGGAAGACTCAATGGCGCCGAAATGGCTCGTCGTGAGACTTCTGCTGTCGGTAGTATTCCACTACACACCATCAAAGCCAATATCGACTACGCTGCCGTTGAAGCCAAGACCACCTTTGGGGTGATCGGCGTTAAAGTATGGATTTATAAGGCTTAAAGGAGATTATAGAATGTTAATGCCACGCAAAACCAAATATCGAAAAGCTCAAAAAGGCCGTAACAACGGTGTTGCTACCCGTGGTACTGAAATTAGTTTTGGTAGCTATGGCCTAAAGGCTCTAGAAAATGAGCGTATTACTTCTCGTCAAATCGAGTCAGCTCGTCGGGCAATGACTAGGTACGTAAAGCGTGGTGGTAAGATCTGGATCCGAATATTCCCACATACTCCTATCACCAAAAAGCCAGCTGAAGTCCGCATGGGATCTGGTAAGGGTGCGCTGGACCATTATGTTGCTAAAGTCCAAGCCGGCACAATCCTCTTTGAAATGGATGGCGTGACTGAGGATATAGCCAAAGAGGCGATGCGACTAGCAGCCTATAAGCTACCGATTAAGACTAAATTCATGGCTAAAGCCCATGCAGGAGAATCCGATGAAAGTTAAAGAATTACAAAACAAGTCCAATACCGAACTGCAAAAAGATCTTGCAGACACTAGGGCAAAACTAGCCCAATTGAGCGTTGATTACCGAACAAAGGAAGTTAAGAATGTTCGTCAAATCAGAGCTCAGAAACGCACCGTAGCCCGAATACTAACAATCATGTCGCAAAACAACAAGGCATCACAAGGAGAACAATCATGAGTCGAGTCTTACAAGGTAAAGTCGTGTCAACCAAAATGAACAAAACTATTGTCGTCGCTGTAGAGCGCCGCAAGTCTCATCCGATATACAAAAAATCTTACCTCGTAACCACTAGGTTCCAAGCTCACGATGAAGATGGCAAAGCTAAGCTTGGCGACATGGTTGAAATTTCCGAGACCCGACCAATTAGCAAAAACAAGCATTTTGAGCTTTCCCAAATACTAGAAAAAGGTGTCATCAGGACGGAGATAGTCGAATGATTCAAACCCAAACTAGATTAAGAGTGGCCGACAACACCGGAGCAAAAGAAATTATGTGCATCAAGGTTTTAGGTGGTAGTAAAAGACGTTACGCTCGTATTGGAGATATTTTTGTAGCCAGCGTTAAAGTTGCTACTCCTAATGGCACAGTCAAGAAAAAAGAAGTAGTCCGAGCCGTAGTGGTTCGTACCAAACGAGAAGTTACCCGCAAAGATGGCAGCAATGTTCGATTCGATGAAAACGCCGCAGTTATAATCGACGCCAATGATCAGCCCCGCGGAACTCGTATTTTTGGACCAGTCACCAGAGAGCTTCGAGAAAAAGGCTTTATGAAAATTGTATCATTAGCTCCGGAGGTACTTTAGCCATGAAGATCATTAAAAAAGACAAAGTACTAGTTATTGCAGGGCGCGACAAAGGCAAGACCGGCGAAGTGTTGGCAGTTATGCCATCCAAATCCCAGCTTATTGTAGAAGGCGTTAATATCGCTAAGCGGCACACCAAACCAAGCCAGAACCAGCCGAAAGGCGGAATCGTAGAAATCACCAAGCCAATTTCGGCTTCCAAGGTAATGGTTATTGACCCAACTACCGGCAAACCAGCCCGAATCGGCTACAAACTTGGAGCCAAGGGTAAAAAAGAACGAATCTTCAAGGTTTCAAAATTTGCAAATCCTAAAACCAAAAAAGCAGTTACTACCGATAAAAAAATTAAAACTGTCACCAACAGTAAGAGTGAGAAAAAATAGCCATGAATAGATTAATCAAAAAATACACCGATACAGTCCGCAAGGAGCTAACCAGCGACTTGGCTATTTCTAATACTCACCAAGTCCCGAAGATTGAAAAAATAGTCATCAATAGCGGTGTCGGTAAGGCCGTGGCCGATACCAAGCAGCTCGATATGGTAGTAGCCACTTTGGCTACGATATCTGGCCAAAAGCCAATCATTACCAAGGCCCAACACAGTATCGCGACATTTAAATTGCGTGAAGGAATGCCCATCGGCACCAAGGTTACTTTACGCGGCGAGAGAATGTACAGCTTCTTAGACCGCCTAATTGCAGTTGTATTGCCCCGAACCAGAGATTTTCATGGTGTTAGTGCCAAGGCTTTTGACAAGAGCGGTAATTACAGTATCGGTATCAAAGACCAGACCGTGTTCCCAGAAGTAGCCTACGAGGATGCTATGGTAATCCATGGGCTTCAAATAACAATAGTAATCAGCGGCAACGACGCCAAAGCTAGCAAGATGCTTCTTGAAAAGCTTGGTATGCCGTTCGAGAAAGGAGCGAAGTAATGGCCCGAAAAGCATTGATCCAACGAGAGATAAAAAGACAAAAATTAGCAGCTAAATTTGCCACCAAACGCGCTCAGCTTCGAGCGGACGGCGACCTAGAGGGCTTAGCAAAATTGCCTCGCAACTCTAACCCAAACCGTCAGCGTAACCGCTGCGTGATTACCGGTCGCCCAAGAGGCTACATCGGTAAATTCGGTTTAAGCAGATTAACCTTCCGAGAATATGCCTCCAAGGGGCAGATTCCTGGCGTAACTAAGTCGAGCTGGTAGGAGAAAGACACTATGATTACAACAGATCCAATTGCAGATATGCTAACAAGAATACGAAACGGAATTATGTCCGGTAAGGTTGAGGTTATCATGCCACATTCGAAGCTTAAAGCAGCTATCGCCGAAATCCTCCACTCCAACGGCTACCTGGGTAAAGTCTCGGTAGTTGAGCTCGGAGGCTTCAAACAATTAAGCATGCTACTAGATGGTGAATCACAGCCAGAAAGCCTGGTTAGGGTTAGCAAGCCAGGTCGCCGAATTTATGCTAAGGCTGACGAAATCCCAACCGTCCGAACCGGACGAGGCATAGTAATAGTTTCTACCCCTGTAGGAATCATGACTGGCAAAGAAGCCCGAAAAAAAGGAATTGGCGGCGAGCTAATTTGTAAGGTGTACTAAGATGAGTAGAATCGGCCGACAACCAATACCAATATCTGAAGCAGTCGAAGTATCGATTGTGGGCAATCTAGTTACGGTCAAAGGGCCTAAGGGAGAGCTTAAAAATGTAATCTTGAAAGGCTTCGAGGTCACCCAAAAAGACAATCTTATTACGGTCGCCCAAAAAGTAGTCAACCCAGACACCCAAAAACAGTTTGGCCTCCAAAGGACCTTAATTGCAAATATGATTATAGGAGTTTCTGAAGGCTTTTCAAAAGAACTCGAAATTAATGGCGTAGGCTACAGGGCTCAAATGAAGGGTAGTGTGCTCGAAATGACCCTTGGTTTTTCGCACCCCATCATCTACACAGCCCCAGAAGGCGTCGTAGTCAGTGTCAACCAAAACATCATTACCGTTACGGGCTACGACAAGCAACAGGTTGGTGAAACCGCTGCTAATATCAGAATGTTTAAAAAACCAGAGCCTTATAAGGGCAAAGGCATCAAGTATGTCGGTGAGCATATCCGCCGCAAGGCAGGTAAGACAGCCGCTAAGGGAGGAACAGAATGAGAAATATCAAATCAGTTCGTAGAATTCGTGCTAAGGTATCTGGAACTTCGGCTCGCCCAAGACTTTGCTTGGCCGTATCATTAACGAACCTCAGAGCTCAGCTAATAGACGACGTAAGCGCCAAAACAATCGCCTCGGCAACTACCCTGTCCAACAAAGACCTTAAGGACAAATCGTTGACCCAAAAAGCCGAATGGCTAGGTGTCCAAATAGCCGAACAGGCCAAAAAAGCTAAAGTTAAGAATGTAGTTTTTGACAGAGGTGGTAAAATTTATCATGGCAGAGTTAAGGCTTTTGCAGAGTCAGCCCGTGCGGCAGGATTGGAGTTTTAGATGAATAATAATAGTCAATTTGGCAGAACCAATACCCGCGAAACACCCGAATTCGATGAGCGAATTATTGCTCTCGATCGTGTTACCAGAGTAGTTAAAGGTGGGCGCCGTTTTAGATTTAGAGCCACAGCAGTTGTCGGCGACGGCAAGGGTAAGGTTGGTATCGGAGTAGGTAAGGGCAAGGATGCCCCAGCTTCAATCCAAAAAGCCATTGCTCGAGGCAAAAAAGCGATGGTTCAGTTCGAACTGAAAGGCACAACTATACCTCACGAGGTGCAAGTTTCTTCAGGTGGGGCAGTAGTATTTATGAAGCCCGCCCGTCCAGGAACTGGCGTAATCGCTGGTGGTGCTGTGCGAGCGGTCCTAGAAGCTGCTGGAGTTAAGGATGTCCTAACTAAGTCTCTCGGCTCAACTAATAAAATCAACAATTCGTACGCAACAATCGAAGCACTAGCTCAACTTAAGGGCCTACCAAAAGTTACTAAGGAGTCAAAATAATGAAAGTTCATGAATTAAAAACTACCAAAACCAAATCCGATAGACGTTTGGGTCGCGGTATCAGTGCTGGTCAGGGTAAAACTGCTGGTCGTGGTACAAAAGGCCAGAACTCTCGTACCGGAAGTAAGTTTAAGCCAGGCTTCGAGGGTGGACAAACCAAACTTGCCCAACGATTACCAAAGGCTAGGGGTTTTAGATCATACACCAGAAAAGAGTACCAAGTAATAAATCTCGATGATATTCAGACACTAGGTAAAAAGATTGTCAACGCCTCAATACTAGCTCAAGCAGGACTAATCCGAAAAGCCAATGAGCCATTGAAGCTGCTCGGAGATGGTACAATTGCTCTTGCAGTAACCATTACTGTCGATAAGGCCTCAAAGTCTGCTGTTGAAGCAATTCAAAAAGCTGGCGGCAAGGTAGTAATCAAAACCAGAATCGAAAAAGAACCTATTAAAAAGGCAATAAAAGCAACCGAACACAAGAATACCAAGTAAGTAGTAACTGGAGGTAAATGAATAAAGAGACCTGGCGTCAATTATACAAAAACACCACATTGCGTAAGCGTTTGCTGGTGGTACTTGCTGTTATGGTCGCCTATAGCTTACTCTCGCAGATTCCAGTGCCAGTCGCTGATGGAGCTAAACTCCAGACATTCTTAACGAAGCTTTTCGAGTCTAATTCGGTACTAGGCTTTGTTAATTTGTTCTCTGGAGGAGCGCTCTCTAGGTTCTCTGTGCTGTTGATGGGTCTGGGCCCTTATATTAATGCCTCAATTATTATTCAACTTTTAACCCAGGTTATTCCTAAGCTTGGTGCACTTTCAAAGGAGGGCGAGGCAGGTAGAAACAAAATCAACTACTATACTAGGTTGCTTACCTTGCCGTTGGCAGTTATCCAATCCTTTGCAATGGTCATATTGGTCAGGAATCTGTCTACCCAATCTGTTGGAATAGATCTTATCGGGAACCCAACGGTATTTCAGTGGGTCTTGATGATATCTACTATTACTGCAGGATCAATGCTATTGATGTGGATGGGTGAGTTGATTACCGAAAAGGGTATCGGCAATGGTATCTCGATGATAATTTTATTTGGAATCGTAGCTAGTTTGCCTACCACTATGGCCTCACAATTTGCCCTGGTGCAGTCTGACCCTACCAAGATAACTAGTATAGTATTTATCGCTGCCGCAGCTATTGCATCGGTAGTATTTATTGTTTATCTCAATGAAGGCCAGCGTAATATCCCAGTCTCGTATGCTCGCAGAATGACCAATACTAGGTCTTACGGCGGTGTTGATACCCATTTGCCCCTGAGGGTCATTACGGCCGGAGTTATACCAATTATATTTGCTTTAGCTTTTCTGTCTATCCCAACATTTCTTGGGCAGTTATTTACTAATGCCCATTCCACTTGGCTGGCTAATTTTGCCCAACAGCTAACCACTATTTTTTCTCCTACAAGCTGGGTTTATGCTATTACCTACTTCGTACTGGTAGTCGCATTTACCTATTTTTACACAGCTATTATATTCAAGCCCGACGAAATAGCCGAAAACCTCCAAAAACAAGGAGGTTTCATACCCGGTGTCAGGCCTGGCGAAGAGACTTCCAAGTATCTCAAGGGCATTATTAACCGAATTACCCTTACAGGCTCCCTAGGGCTCGGTATAGTAGCTCTCCTGCCATTCGTAATGGAGACTGTCTTCCATACCTCCCAAGCCATTACAATTGGTGGCACAAGCCTACTAATTATCGTGGCTGTAATCATCGAGACCGTAAAGCAACTTCGATCAATGGTTTTAATGGCAACTTATGAAAAATACTAAAAACCAGCATTTCGGGTTAAAAAACCCTTTACAGATGAGCCAATCTCGTCTATAATTACATCTTGTAACTTTAATCTATGGCAAATACAAAGGAAGTAATCGAAGTCGAGGGTAGCGTTATTGAAGCGCTGCCTAATGCACACTTCAAGGTAGAACTTGAAAATGGGCATGTAATTTTGGCACACATTTCTGGTAAGATGCGCATGCATTACATCAAGATACTGCCAGGAGACAAGGTAACGATCGAGATGACGCCTTATGACTTGTCAAAGGGTCGAATCACTTTTCGACATAAGTAGGAGAATATTTTGAAAGTTCGCGCTGGAGTCAAAAAAATCTGTTCAAAATGTAAAATCGTCGTACGCAAAAGAGTTGTACGAGTTATTTGCGATAACCCTAAACACAAGCAGAGGCAAGGCTAATGGCTCGTATTGCCGGAACCAACATCCCAACTGAGAAACGCCTAGAAGTTTCTTTGACCTACGTTTACGGAGTTGGGCTTAAAACTAGCCAAAAAATCCTTAAAAATCTTAGCATCGACCCAAATCAGCGGGTCAAGGATGTATCTGAGTCTGATTTAACAAAAATCCGAGAATACATCGACAAAAACCTTATAGTAGAAGCCGATTTGTCCCGTATTGTTAGCGGCAACGTCAAGCGTCTTAAAGAAATCAAAGCTTACCGTGGCTTGCGCCACAGCGCCGGACTACCATCGAGGGGTCAACGAACCAAGACCAATGCCCGTACCAAGCGCGGTCGCAAGGTAACCGTCGGAAGTGGTCGAAAAAAGTCAGCAGCTAAAACTTAAGTAAAGGCAATAATATGAGCAAACCAGCAGTCAAAACCAGAAAAAAGAAACTAAAGCGCAATATACCCAAAGGTATAGTGCACATACACTCTAGTTTTAATAACACCATTATTACCATCACAGATGAAAAAGGTGCAGTTCTTAGCTGGGCATCTTCTGGATCAGCTGGCTTTAAGGGTTCACGCAAAAGCACCCCTTATGCAGCCCAGATGGCTGCCGAGAAAGCCGTCGGTGTCTGCAAGGACTTCTCGATGAGTAGCGTAGATGTAATTATTAAAGGTATCGGCGGAGGCCGAGAGAGTGCCATTCGAGCTTTGCAAGGTTCTGGAATTAGTGTTAACTCCATCAAAGATGAGACTGGTATCCCACACAACGGCTGCCGAGCCCGAAAGGCAAGGAGAGTTTAGCTATGGCACGAAATCTTACTCCAGCTGCCAAAATAGCCCGTCGAGAAGGTGCACACACTCACCCAAAAGCCGTCAAAGCTCTAACACGTCGTAATTATGCTCCGGGCCAGCACGGCCAATCGCGTCGGCCAAAGCCTAGCGACTACGCCCTGCAGCTTAGAGAAAAGCAAAAAACCAAGCGCTACTACGGAATCCTAGAGAAGCAATTCAGAAAATACGTTGAAAAAGCCGAAAAAATGCAAGGTGTAGCTGGCGAAAACCTACTACAGTTGCTTGAGCGCCGCCTAGACAATGTCATATATCGGTTAGGAATTGCACCATCCCGTCCCGCCGCTCGTCAGGTTGTAACTCACGGCCACGTCATACTAAACGGCAAAAGAGTCGACATCCCATCTATCATCGTTTCACCAGAAGATGAAATCACGATACGCGAAACCAGCCTAAAATCTACTTATTTTGTTGCCCTCAAAGACAGTATTGACCCTAACCAAACTTTGCCGAGCTGGCTAAGCTTCGACCAGAAGAAGTTCAGCGCCAAAGTTACAGGGTTGCCACTGCGCGAGGAACAAGACCAAGAGATCGAAGAGCAATTAATTATTGAGTATTACTCACGTTAAATAATAAGGAGATTCAATGTTATACGATATCAATTTGCCAGAATTAAAAGAAGAAAAAACAACCGACAACTCAGCTCAATTTACGGTCGAACCGTTGTACCCTGGGTATGGAATGACTTTAGGAAACTCAATTCGCCGCGTATTGCTATCTAGCTTAGCCGGAAGTGCAATTACTGCTGTAAAAATTGAAGGCGTAAGCCACGAATTCTCAACCATTTCAGGCGTGCGTGAGGACATTATAGAAATCATCCTTAACCTCAAGCAAGTCCGCTTTACAAACCCTAACGAAGAGCCAACCACTCTAACTCTTAAAAAAGTTGGCGGAGTAGTAACTGCCGGTGATATCACAAGCGTTAATGGCGTCGAAGTGGTCAATCCAAAACTCGTGATCGCCAACCTAGACAACGCAAAATCAAAATTCGAAATGGAAATAATTGTCGAACAAGGCCGAGGCTATGTACCAGTAGAAAGCCAGAGCGGCGAAAAACTGCCAATCGGTATGATTGCAATTGACGCTATCTACACACCTATTAGAAGAGTACGATACAACGTTCAAAACACCCGAGTCGGACAAATGACTAACCTCGATAAGCTAGTCCTAGAAGTTGAAACAGATGGTACTATTACTCCGCGAGAAGCAGTTATGCAGGCCGCCGAGGTTCTTGTTGGGCATTTCCAGGTGCTTGCAGGCCACGATGTTGTATCTGTCGGTAGCGGTGGAATCATGACGGCTTCAGAGCGAGCCGAAGCAGATATGGCTCAAATCGGCGTTGATGAAGTTAACTTTAGCCCCAGAACAGCAAATGCCCTGATGAACAACGACATTAAGACCATAAAAGATCTTATGGACCTCAGCCCTGCCGATCTTAAGGAGCTCAAGGGCTTCGGAGCCAAGGCCCAAGAAGAAGTAATAGATAAGCTTGCCGAGCTTGGCGTTAGCCAGGAGCCGATTGCCTAAAAAGGCAATCAGGATAATTAGAAAGACCATACCATGCATAGACACAGTAACATCGGAAAAAAGTTCTCAAGAGCCGCAGCCCCACGCCGGGCGCTAATGCGTGGCTTGGTCGACTCACTAATTCTTTACGAACGAATTGAAACTACCGAAATCAAAGCCAAAGAGCTAGCCCGAACATTCGACAAGCTTGTTACCAAAGCAAAAAAGCAAGACTTGCACAATTATCGTCAGGTGCTCAGCTTTACTATCAATCCAATCGCAGCTGAAAAATTAAATACCGACCTAGTACACGGCTTCCAGAGCCGAAACAGTGGCTACACAAGGGTTGTAAAAACAGGTAAACGATTGGGCGACGGAGCCGAAATGGCAGTCATCGAATTGATCCTAGATGCCGATTATACACCTGGTTCTAAGCAAGCTGAAGCTAAAAAAACAGTAGCCAAAAAAACCACCAAGAAAACATCAGCTAAGCCAGCTACTAAGGTTAAAACAGCTAAGAATAAAACTGCCGCTGTTACTACCTCAAAAGGAGCAAAATAATGAAGACATATTCAGCTAAAAAATCAGAAGTCAGCCAGCAATGGTATATTATCGATGCGACAGGCCTAACCCTAGGCCGTCTAAGCACCAGGATCGCTGAGCTATTAATGGGTAAGCACAAACCAAGCTATACCCCAAACATCGTTTCGGGCGATATCGTAATCGTCACTAACTGTGCAAAAATCAAAGTTACCGGCAACAAGCTCGAGGCAAAGTTTTATTACCGACACAGCGGATACCCTGGCGGAATCAAAGAAACAAGCCTCAAGGATATGCTACAAAAGCACCCTAATCGCGTTATAGAGCATGCTGTAGCAGGTATGTTACCAAAGAATAAGCTTCAGGACGAAATGCTCAAACATCTCAAGGTTTACGCCACAGACGAACACAAGCACGACGCTCAAAAGCCAGAAATAATTAAGCTGGAGGCCAACTAAAATGTCAGAAAAAACACCAGAAAAAGCAGCTGTCAATACAGCTCCAAAAGCTACAGCCAAAAACCATTACTACCGAGCCATTGGTCGACGCAAGCAGTCCGTAGCTGTTGTTAAGCTTTTCAAGGGTAAGGGCGAGATTACTATCAATACCAAGACGGCTATCGATTATTTTTCTGCAACCGAGGCCTACGTACACAACATCAAAGCTCCGCTTGACCTACTCTCAAAAAGCAAAGAGATGGATGTAGTAGTCAAGGTGGATGGTGGCGGACTCAGAGGCCAATCTGACGCTATCAGACTCGGAATAGCTCGAGCCTTGGTTGAAATGAGCGAAGATTTCCGTACAAGTCTCAAGAAGCACGGTTACCTAACTCGAGATCCACGCAAAAAAGAGCGCAAAAAGCCAGGATTACGCAAGGCCCGCAAAGCCCCACAGTTCTCAAAGAGATAAAAAAAGCCCCGCAGCAGCGGGATTTTTTTATTGTTTTAGTAGATGACTTCTTTAACCATAAGACTTATAATATAATGTATGAGACGAAAGCAAATCGTTATTTTAATATTGATTGTTGCCAGTTTTCTGGTTGTCGCCTCAATAGGCCTGAGGATCGTCGAAAAAATCAGCTATGGCGAAGCATTTTATCGTACCACCTATATTAGTCTGACCCACCACGATAACTTCCACATGGACTCTTGGCCTTCGAGAGCGATAGTTATTTCACTGGTATTAGCAAGCTTAGTTTTGCTGGCATATTTGCTTAAGCTTTTTGGCGAGTATATTATAGGACTAGGCGATGGATTAAAGCGCCGTAAAGTAAAGGCAAAACTTCTAAGAATGAAAGATCACTACATAGTATGCGGAATCGGACGAGTCGGTAGCCAAGTTGCTAGGGAACTAGCTTCAGAGAACCAGCTATTTGTCGCGATTGATAAAGACGAAGACCGAGTTAAGGAGGCTATAGCAATGGGCTACACAGCTTTCGTTGGCGACCCCACTAAAGAAAAAGACCTCCATAGGGCCAAGATTGAAAAAGCCAAGGGCATCGTAGCTTGCCTCGGCGACGATTCGAGTAATCTGTTTGTAACCCTAACCTCTCGCCAAATTAACCCAGATTTATTTATTGTATCAAGAGCTAATCGCGAAGAGAATATCACCAGAATTATGCGAGCAGGTGCCGATAAGGTTGCTATGCCCAACCAGATAGGCGGTTTCCACATGGCCACTATGCTAATGCGCCCACACGTGATTGATATTCTCGATGTTTTATCGACCAACAAAAGCTCCGAGCTACAAGTCCAGGAAATAGTTATACCACATAGCTCCAGGGTTAGTGGTCACCGACTCGAAAATATCCTTAAGCACGCTGAGGGCGTCAGTGTATTGGCCCTCAATACTGCTAGCGGCAGTAGCCAGGTCCACCCGACAGGAAGAGAAGTAATTTACCCAGGCGACAAACTAGTAGTAATGGGTACCAAAAACCAACTACAATCCATCCAGAAGCTTGTATAATAGAGCTATGATACATTTTACGTCAGGGGACAATAAAGTAACAATCGGCATTTTGTATGAAGATAGCCGGGTTATTGTTATCAATAAACCAGCTGGTCTTGTAATGCACCCCAAAAACGAACGCGACGAATCTAGCAGTGTATTTAGTATCTTTCAAGATCAACTAGCCCAGAATAATGATCTGCGTGGTGGCATTGTCCACCGACTCGACAAAGATACCTCCGGAGTAGTTATTATGGCCAAAGATGAGCCCGCTCTGGAGTTCATGCAAGCCCAGTTTGCCAATCGTGAAGTCGACAAGACGTACCTAGCCTTGGTCTGGGGGCACCTTAGCCACCCCAAGGCCCGAATTGAGTTGCCTGTGCGGCGATCACTCAAATCACCCAATCTTATGGCTGTCCACCCTACAGGCAAAATGTCGGTCTCACAATACGAAGTTTTGACAGAATACCTCGATTATAGCTACCTCAGTGTCAATATCCATACCGGCCGAACCCATCAAATAAGAATCCAGTTTGCACACATTGGCCATCCGGTAGTTGGCGACAAGCTATACGGCAAGAGGACTATGCCAGGTGGGCTCCAGAGACAATTCTTACATGCCGAAAAATTATCGCTAATATTACCAGGTGAAAAACAAAAGAAGACCTTTGAGGCTCCTTTGCCAACGGAGCTAAGTAGCTTCCTTAAGGGTCTGGCATGAGCGAGCTAATACTTCACCCAACTACGGCCAGTCAGCTCGATACAGCTGCTCTGCAGCCGACACATGGCTATTTATTCACAGGCGCTACCGGACTTGGAAAAACTAGTTCGGCCTTAAACCTTGCAAAAACCTTACTCGGTAACCAAGCCAGTGCTGGCGATTTTGGCCGCTGGATTTTGTTCATTGAACCCGAGGAAGGCAAGAAGCTAAGATTAGAGCAGCTCGAGCGGGTCCATGACTTTGCTAACCATTCAAAACCGAGCAGTATCAATAGCAAGGTCATAATACTCGATGGAGCGGATTTGCTAACAATCGAAGCTGCCAACTCTCTACTTTTGCTTCTCGAGGAGCCTCCACCATTTACGACCATCATTTTGGTAGCCGAACGCAAAGAAATGATACCAAAAACCGTCATCTCTAGACTACAGCTTATTAATTTTTATCCACCTACCAGTAGCCAAATAGAGGCTTTAATTTCCGAATACAAAGTTTCGCCAGAGACCTACAGCGTAATCGGTCGTTACCCAGCTCGTCTTATCTCGGCTAGTCTTGAGGATAGCGTCACCCACGAGCAATTATTAGCCAAAGCCCAAAGTTTTTTAGAGGGTGGAATTTCTGACAGGTTAGTGGTATCATCTGGTATTGCTGATAAATCAGAGGCCAGAGTACTAATCAGTACAATCTCGCGCAATATGCAGAAGCAGTCCTTTAGTCGGCATTGGTTTGTCCGAGCAAATAGCTTAATAAAAGCGCAGATACACCTGTACAATAATGGTAATCCTAAGTTTGTACTAGAGCATCTCGCACTGGAGTTTGAATGATATTTGAAGTAATTATATTTTTAGGCTTTTTTATTCTGACCTTCTTGCTTCTTAGCAAGTACAAAATCAGTCTAGTCGAATCAGTTGTTGAAAGTTTGGCAATTTTGCCCGTCAGCCACGATTCTCGACTCGAGAGTTTACAAGAAATTGCCAGCCGCTATTATGCCGAGAAAAACTACCTGGCATCAGAAAAAGCCTACCTTAAGGTTTTGAAAGTAGATCATAAAAATAGCCTCGCTTATAGTCGTCTAGGCTTCATCTATTCTCATTTTGGTCAGGTTGATGATGCCATCGATTGCTTTCAGATAGTAGCTGATAATTATCCGAACTCAGCTAGTTATTACAATCTGGCCATGATGCTTTTTAAGAGTCGCCGATTCAAGCGTTCGGCTGCTGCTCTAGAAAAATCAATTGATATGGAAGAGACTCCTGCCCGGTTGGTGACGCTGGCACGGATTTACCGCGTCATAGGCTCCTACGACAAGCAAATCAAGGTACTCAATAGGGCGCTTGAACTCGAGCCATCAGGTATACCAATTATGCTGCTTTTAGCGGAAGCGTATTTACACGAAAATCAGCCCTCTCAGGCTGCTACAATGTTTAAGGCGATATTGAAGATAGAGCCAGCCAATGTTAGGGCCAAGCAGGCCCTTAGCTCTAATCCAGCCTTGAAGAAAATGCTTTAAACTGGTAGACTATAATCTGCTTTTGTATCTGTAAATTATCAAATTAGCCACCCTAGCTCAGGGGTAGAGCACTTCCATGGTAAGGAAGGGGTCGCGGGTTCAAATCCCGCGGGTGGCTCCATACCAAACACATGCCGGGTTACCCAAGTGGTCAACGGGGGCTGACTGTAAATCAGCTGGCTTATGCCTTCGGGGGTTCGAGTCCCTCACCCGGCACCATGCCGACGTAGCTCAATTGGTAGAGCAGCTGTTTTGTAAACAGCAGGTTGCGGGTTCGAGTCCCTTCGTCGGCTCCAGCAATTATAAAAAGTATAAAAAGTTCTAAAAATTATGAAAAATCAAAAAAAACCATCACACTCATTGTCGCTATCAAAAGATAAAAAAGTACTTGGAGTGGTTGGTGGTATTGCCGAGTATTTTAATTTTGACAAAGCCTTGGCTCGAATCGCCGCCACAATACTAATAATTATGTCAGGCATCATACCAGGTGTATTGGTATACCTGATTATCGGTGCAGTCATTAAGCCCGAGGCCAAGACCCGAAAGCGCTAACGCTGGAGTTGGTAGCTACTTCGAGTTGTTATTCCAGAAAACCCTCAGGGTAGTCAGCAAAATAATCGAGCCTAGCCCAAATAGAGCAATCAACGACATCGCAGCCCTAATATCGGCCGGCTGCTCACCCCATATTGGCCTCAGTATTATAGGAATTATGGGTGCCGAAAAAAGCACAATTGGTTGTAGCTGAAAGCTCTTGCTGGGGGCTTTTTCTGATTTGGGAGCTTTTATAATGTAGGCAAAAATAACAGATATGATAATAAAAAATAGTGTAATTTCTGCCAGCCAGCCAATAAAGTTAAGGTAGGGAACACCAAAAAATATTCCTCCTTTGGTCCAAATATAAACTTTATTAACAGTCGAGTTTACGGGATCGGCAGCGAGGTCGGTAAGAGTGGCTATTAAGCCCCCTAGCAAGGCAAACCAAACTATCTTTGGGCCTTTGATTATTTTAAAATCACCAAGCAATATACGCACGACCCAATAGGTAGAGTAGGTGATGGCAAAGTAGGTCAGCATCAGTAGTGGAGGTACTCCTCCAACGAGAGGGCCGTTATTTAGCAGGTTGTAGTAGTAGTCGCCAAATATCTTTCCGGTGCTGACGCCAAGGTATTCAGTTGTATAGCTAACTATAAATATCACAATAAAAAACAATATAATATTTTTGCGTCCCAGGTACCTACTGCCATGCATAAAAATAAATACAGCGGGCAAAAAATATATTAAAAGCGGTAGCAAGCCGCCGCCAAAGGACACCAGACTGGTTAGCACTATAAGCGCCAAAATAATCCAGCGAAAAGTACTGCTCTTATCTATTTTTGAGTTTGAGTAATTTATGGCTTTCATAATATAAATATTACACTCATCTTTGGCTACCTACAACAAAATTAGCCATTAGTAGTTTCAGTTTGTTATACTATTCTCAAGCATATGCGTATTACTATCAACTCACTCTACTGGTACTTTGGCATTCCGATTGTCCTTTTTTTGGGCATTAGAGGCCTAAGGCAGTATAAGGCTACTGGCAATTTGCTCGATAGGTGTATCGGCTGGATGGGTATATTTTTTACATTCAGCCTATTGGCCTACGGTCTAGGACCGATACTCTCCGCTGATTCGGCAATGCTAACATATTCAACTATTCTTGGTGGCTTATTCCAATTCATTGCTCTATTTTTTTTATGGCTAGCAGTGGCCAGGCTGTATTCACCCAAAAGTAAGCTGGGGGCAAACCTAATAGTGGCTTTCGATATTATTTTAGTTATGATCGCCAGCTACCTATCTATAACCCAAAATTTAGCTACCCCAACTACTATCTCGCAGCTACCTAATGGCTTCTGGGTAATTAATTATGTTCCCAGGCCGGCCTTAGATATTGCGACCTCCTTGCAATACGCCTGCTTACTTTTAATAGGCGCGATGTTTATCTACCAAGCGCTAACAATTACTACCACCAAAAACAAACGCCGCACCATACTTCTGGGCTCAGCATTATTTATGGTCGGCGTTTTATCTTGTCTCCGGGCACTCGTTATAACAGTCTCGGATACAGCCTTTCAGTACCTCACGATTATGATAGCTACAGTAGTCGTGGTGCTAATAATCGGTAGTGTCATTTCAACTAAAAAAACGAACTAAGCTAGCCCCTAAAGAATACTCTCTATCTCACCCTTTACTCTATTGGGTTGGTTGGCTACCTTGGACTTGACTGTTGGTACTGCCAAATAAAATACCGAACCCGAACCAACCTCGCTGTTAAATTTCAACTGCGAGCCAATCCTGGCAGCTAGCTTAGAGGCGATATGCAAACCAAGTCCCGTACCTTCGGACTCCCTTGTTAGTGGGTCTTCGGAGCGCCAAAACTTTTCAAAAACTTTTTTCTGTTCAGACTTAGATATTCCAATTCCGGTATCGTTGACAGAAATCTGTACCAGGCCATCACTGTTGATATCAGTAACAATGGTCACTCCACCCTCGCGGGTATATTTGATAGCATTAGATATTAGGTTTTGTACTATTTCTTTAAGGTACAGTTGAGAGGTTGTAACCTTTGGCAAGTCCGGCTGTGTCTCGAATTTGATATACAATTTCTTGCGCTCAGCTTGGTTAGTGAAGGCAATTTTAAGATCATCAAGTATGGTGCCAACATCAAATACCTCTACCTCGAATTTGTCAGTTTCTTTTTCGGCCTTCGATAGTGTCGAGAGGTCATTGACCATTTCTGCCAATGATATAACCTGATCGTGGGCTTTTTTGATTGAGTTAACAGTTTGATTGCTGTCCCCAAGCTGTTTTTTGGTAGTCATCTCAGCCATCGATATGTTGGCTTCTGTTATAGCAATAGGTGTGCGCAGTTCATGGCTAACGACCGCGATAAAATCACTCTGCTCATCGTCGAAAGATTTTTGCTTGGTGATGTCTCTGAGCAAAAAGGTGTAGCCGTTTTCATGAGTTATGGGGTTGTCGAGCTTAGTACGGTTAATTCCTATCTCTAGGCTGATATTTTCGCTGCCTATTTTAGTGTAGTACTCCGACAGCTTGGACGAGTAGGCAATTGATCCTGCAACGCTCATAATATCGACCGGTTTATTATTCGCATCATATAGCTTTAGGTAGTCGCCAATACTATGGTCTTCGATACTATCATTAGTATCAAATAGTTCTAGTGCGGCAGAGTTATAAACATTTATTTTTCCGCTATCGTTCACCGCAATAACAGCGTCAGACATACTATTAATGAGTGCCACCAGACGCAAATGCTCGTATTCGGCCTTAGTTACTTTGCCGGCAAGACTTTCGCGGTACTGTTTGGTACCAAGAATTATTTTACTAAGAACCAGTACGGTGCCTATCATTACTGCCATCCATGGCAGGGTACTGATTAGTTTGTCTATGTTCATCGGCGCTTGCTGGTAGGCCACACCTACCACGACAACTACCGACATAAACACAATATTGACTACCAGACCAACTTTCTGGTAGTAGTAGTCGTTAAGGTAGCCGAGCAAAATCCACAGAACTAGATAATACGAGAGTGTCGGTACGATAGCAATAACAACAAATGCCAGCGCAAGGTGGTAAGCACCGAGGTATAGGACATGTCGCTTGGTAAACTCTAGGGCGGGTATAAAGTGCGTAAATGAGAAAAGCACCAGCACAGCCACTGTTGGCCAGACCAGATATGGATTGGTGGTGTAGAGCGTCTTGGTAAAGTATCCGAGCACAATTAATAGCGCCGTCACGACCACCAGCGGTGTGGTGGAGTTGGCATTTATTAGTGAATCTTCAAATTGGCTAAGCTTAAGCTTGTCTTTGTCCATATTTATTTATTATAACTGAAAATGCTTTTGTTTAATATCGTTATAAAGCGTTAGCTGTTTGCACAACCAAAGCCGGACTAAAACTGCGGTATATATACGAAGCGTAAGCCAGCACTCTAAAAACACAATAAAGCCCGCATCAACACCTACAAACAGTAACTCCCAATAAATTAGCTTGACAATATATATATATAATACTATTGTATACATAAGCTTTAATACTACAAATGCCTAAAAAATCAACCACATCCAAAAGAGCAAACACTTTTAAAAGGTCAAATAAGAGACCCCAATGGCAGCTGCCATTACTTGCTGTACTAGTGGCCGCCACAGTAGGCTTTGGTATCTTCATAGTTTTCTTTAGCAAAGCCGGCACAACTTCACCACAAGTTTATTTGTCTACCTCCAACACTTCTAGTGTTGCGACCGTACCCAACTCCAGCGGCTGTATAATACGGCCACACAAAATATCATGAAAAAAAAGCCTAGCCAGTACCCACTCATTACCATTTCCATATAAATAGCTTATAAATTAATTTTCTTTATGTTATCAACCATACAGTTTTATGACTGTATGACTCATATATCTAAAGAATTGGTTTGTGTGGGGAGCGATGGGGCAGAGGAAGATTTTTACGTCTTCGATCTGCGCCCATCGCGCCACCACACTTCTCATTCAAGTGAACTTGAGTGAGATTGCATTTCCTGCGGAGCTTTCTAGACTTGCGTCCGCTTCTTCGCCCAGAAGAATCGCTTGTCGCGGCCCTTGAAGATGAAGTAGTGAGCAAGCATGAGCAACGCCAAAGTGATGACGGCGCTCAGCCACGGGAAATGGTGCATATGGAATGTCAACAGAGCATAGTATACTCCGCTTCCAAACGCTGCAATCACCAGTAGGATCTGTAGGATCTTGTTCATTTTCATTGTTAGCTCCAGTTGTTTCCGACGTACATGTATCCGCAGTAGCCTAGTGCATAGGTGAATTCCCAGACTAGTCCGCCACCACGGCTATATGCCACATTGAACATTGCAATTACAGCTCCAAAAACGAAGCCAAACAATGCCATACAAGGAGCCGTAAGGACTCCTAGGCTTCCTGCCGTACAGGCTGCAGCACTTGCAGCACCTACTCCAGCAAAGAAAGCATTAAGGAGGACGTTTCCGACCTCACTATGCGACCAGTGGAGATAGATTACCCATCCGAACGTAACGCTCGGGTCGGCAACCACAGGCCAGGCTGTAACAGCAGAGGTGTCAACGGTTTGTGTAACCGAATTGCCCTTGACGCTATAGCTTGTAGGTACTGCATTACCATTGGCGTCATACGCCCACGCTGGTTCAATAAACCCAATCGTGTTCGTAGCGTCAATCGGAGTTACGCCCTTAGCACTGGTAAGTGCGATGCTTGTTCCACCCAGACCGTTTGCATCCTCAACGGGCTTGTAGCCCGTCGGAAGAGACATCTTGTACGAGAAGGAAGTAGGAGCATCTGGCCCAGACATCTGCTGTGCAACCTGATAGCCTCCCGGCTTAGGGGTAACAACGGCAACTGATGTATCGGTTGGATCTGCAACCCAGGAGCCATTAACATTTTGCATGCTCTTGGCTTTGTTGGGAAGCTTCATACCAATCGACTTTCCATCTGATGACACACCACTTACATCACCTGCAGTCGACAAAGCGACATTGGGAGTTGAAGCGGTATTTCCAGATGGATCGTTGCCAGTTGCCTTATGAGCAATTGCAGTTGCTGCCGCCACTTTAGAAGTAGCAGTCTCAGCTGCAAAGCGCATTGAACTGGCTTTCGATGCCGATGTATTTGTTGCTGCATTGGCGACATTCGCCATCCCTAGTGTCGGGATCAAGACCACCAATGCCATGGTAACGCCAAGCAAGATTCGCTTGTACTGCTGTGAGTGAGTGGACATTTTGCCCCCTCCCTTTCTTCTCGTAAGATGCGATCTGCATCAAACATTACTGCGGTACTGCGGTTCTCGATTAGCTTACCATTGATTAACTCCTAACGAGTAATCAAGTTGTCTACTAAACGAGATTTCAAAGGCCATCAAATTTGGTCCCTGAAAACTCGTTTAGTGTGACAGCTTGTTGCCCGTTAAAGATAAACAAGATACTTCAAACTTAAGGTACAACTCAAAGTATTTAGATAATGTATTACTACATCTGTCAATATATTGAGGAGAATCAATATATCATAAATAGTAATAAATGTCAATAGTATTATTCGGTTATTTAACTTATTAAATCGAATATATTCTAATAAATATAATTAGAGATTATTACTTCTTTTTATAAAGCCTAGACGGCCACCAAATCAAGCTTCCCATATCATAGGCGATAGCCGGTACGAGAAGTGACCTAACAATTACAGTATCAAGTAGAACTCCAAAAGATACTATAAAAGAAATCTCGACAAGGAAGAGTATAGGGATAATTGATAACGCTGCAAAGGTTGCTGCAAGTACTACTCCCGCTGAGGTAATAACACTTCCGGTTACACCAAGGCCTCGCAGAATACCTGGACGAGTACCGATCTTCAGCGACTCTTCTCGAACTCTCGTCATTAGGAATATGTTGTAGTCTACTCCAAGTGCAACAAGAAAAACGAACCCAAAGAGCGGTACCGATGGATCTGCCCCAGGAAAGTTAAACAGATGATTAAACACAAGCGCAGCTACCCCGAGTGTTGCAGCATAGCTTATTACTACACTTGCAATTAATTTCAATGGAGCCACGATTGCTCTTAAGAGTATTATTAGAATCACAAGTATTACGATAAGTATTATTGGAATTATCTTAAATAGGTCATTCTGAGCCGTCGTATTTGTATCCAAGTTGATTGCGGTTACACCTCCAACTAATGCGTCTGAACCAACTGATGCGAGGTCAGTACGCAAGCTCTTTACTACGTCTTCTGCAGCTTGTGAGTCCGCGAGAGGAAGTTATAGATTGGCTATGTTCAACAGTTAGAAGTAAATACAAGAATACTCTAATCGAACAGCAGAAGATTATTGATTCAATTGAGATGCAAATTAATAGAATAAATAGGATGGAGGAGCAACTTTATGATGATAAGCTAGCAGGAGAAATTACTAGAGATAAGTATGAAGCTAAGAAAGCTGTATTCACAGAAGAACGTAGTTTATTAGAAGACAAAAAAGCATCAATCGTTATTAATGCCGAAACGACTATTGAAAAACGAATTGTGGTACTTAGGTTGTCTCAAAAAGCGGCCGAAATATATTCAAAAAGAACGTCTGATCAAAAAAGGTTAATAATATCAAAACTTTTCTCAAATCTTAGTATTAGTAACGGTTCCTTATCTGTTAATTTCACAAATTTCACAGAAGCAATCGCACAAAGAGCTGAGAAAAGTCGTCAATTAATAGGAGTTCAAAAATGAGAGTCAAAACCACTAAAAACGAGCTAAATAACAGTAGTGATGAGGAGCAAGTTAATGCCTTGCGACCTGTATGGCAGGGGAGATGGTTCCTAGTCAAAACTTTTACAGATAAGGATATAGTTGTTTCTGAAATAGAAGATGTCTTAAATAGTGAGGAAATAGACTCATGAAACACTATAAGAAGAAACTAGATAATACATCCTTCATAATACTATCCATATTAGTAATAGGATTAGCTATTAAT
>JBAXPC010000007.1:0-26717 GCA_037132395.1 bacterium
TTCTTGCCACCAGGCGAAGTTGCGGTAGGGCGTGATATGCGGCCGGACTCTAGCGAGCTCGCAAGCGCGTTATCGGCAGGGCTAACCAGCCAGGGCAGAGTGGTGGTAGATTTGGGTCAAATAACCTCAGACATGATGTACTATGCTGTCGGGCAGCATGATTTTGCTGGCGGAGCGATGGTAACGGCCAGCCACAACCCTGGCGAATACAACGGAATCAAGCTAACCGCCAAGGGGGTAGCACCAATCGGCGAAGATACCGGCCTAAATGTAATCAAGCAAACCATACTTGATGATGCTTACAAGCCCCCAATGGCTAATGGGTCGGTAAGATCGATTGATATACTGGAGGGCTGGGTTGAACACGCACTGACATTTGCTCCAAACTTGACTGCCCTCAAGGTCGGTATTGATGCTGGTAATGGTATGGGCGGAATCATTGTGCCAGAGCTCGAAAAGCTCACCAAACTAAAAATTAGCGGATTGTATCTGGAGCTAGACGGAACCTTTCCGAATCACCCAGCCAATCCGTTGGTTTATGAAAATCTAAAAGACCTGATTGAGCTAGTCAAAGCAAATCAGCTAGATTGTGGCATTGCCTTTGACGGCGATGGCGATAGAGCATTTATGGTCGATGAAAACGGAGAAGTAGTAAGTGGCAGCATTTTGGGCGCGCTACTCAGCGAACACTTTTTGAAGCTCAGTCCTGGCGCGACTATTTTGTACAATGCCATTACCTCTAGGATGGTACCAGAGACGATTGCTGCTGCTGGGGGCAAATCAATCCGCACTAGGGTTGGCCACAGCTTTATTAAAGCAGATATGCGCCGATACAGCGCCGTCTTTGCCTGCGAGCATTCGGGCCATTTTTATTTCCGGGATAATTATAACGCCGATAGTGGTGTAATTGCTGCATTGTGTGTTTTGGACATCATCGCCCAATCTGGCAAAAAACTATCGGAGCTGTGCGAGCCAATGAGGCAAAAGTATGTTGATTCGGGTGAAATCAACTTCGATGTTTCGGACAAAGATAAGACTATCGCACTAGTAAGTGAGCATTACAGCGATGGCCAGACCGACGGCCTAGACGGCACCACTATTAGCTACCCAGACTGGTGGTTTAACCTCCGTCCCAGCAACACCGAACCACTGCTGAGGCTCAATATCGAAGCCGAAAATCCAGAGGTTTTAAAGCAAAATCTTGAAGTAATTTCAAAAATTATCCAAAAATCTATTGACTCTCAATAGTCTCAGTAATAATATTAGATACGGTTTGAGGCTTTTATAAGCTCCAAAAGCAACAATCATTGGTCTTTTTTACTTTAGACCTAGGCTTGACGGCCAGCAATTGAAATCCGACTATTTGCTGATATCCCTTGCAGATAGTTGCCGAAATCAAAAAAATTGCTGGACGTCATTTTTACCAGGAACTATGGTCCAACGCCGCACCATAGTTCCTGAATTAGTGCCGGGCTCCTCTTGGAGCGCCCTTTCCGCCGAGGGACAGTGCAACCGATAGGAAACTATCGAGATGCAACTAACCAAGACGGGCCCGGCACGCCATCCTACTACACCTAAAGAGACTTTCATAAGAATACTTAAAGTATTCTGTGAAGGTCTCTATTTTTTTGATATATAATCTTATGATATGAGCATTGCCCGAGCCCAACTCAAAGAAAAAGAGGTCAGCAGCTCCGTATTGGATCTATTGGCGTACTTTGCCGTAATGAATATTAGGCTGGATTTTGATACGCTCTATTCTTACCTACCAATCAAGACTGGGCATTTGGTGGTAAAAAAACAGTTACGTAGCCTAATTCGCCAAGGCAAGGTGCAGTGTATTGATAATTTGTTTGGTCTTAAGGGCTATAAATATACTAGCCAAAAAATACCACGAGCCCGAAGGGCCGCATTAATCAAAAAAGCCCAGCGCTGGAGTCTGCTAATGAGACTTATACCAGCTGTTAAGTCCATTGTCGTAATCAATAGCGTGGCTTATGGTAATGTCCATAAAGACAGCGATATTGACCTTTTTATAGTTACGTCACCGAACCGAATTTTTTTAACCAAGGGTTTTTTGATGTATTTTTTGAAGCTTATCAAGCAACTCGAGGACCAACAGGTATCGGCCGGACGCTTCAGCCTCGGGATGTTTGTGACAACCAAGGGCGTAAAACTCGAAAAAGATATGATGAAGGTCAATAATCCCGACCTTGCACCCCGAATGATTACCGGTATTCCTGTTTATGGGGCCGATACTTGGTACGGTATATTAAAAAACGACCCGTACATGCAGGCTCAACTACCTAACTATATCTGGCCCAAGACTTCAATCCGAATTTATGGCTCGGGCATTAAGCTACTAGATAAGCTCGACGACATTGGCTACAGACGCCACCTGAGTCACACAGCTAGCCAGCCCAAAACTCACCACCCAGATGCCTTCATTAGGGTACGGCCAGACATTATTAATCTTCATCACAAAGGCACATCGGCCCAAATAGCCGAAAAGTGGCAAACCATCCGTTCAAATTATTAGCACTCGAAACCAATGAGTGCTTGATATGTGAATAGGGCACGCTTTTACAGATTGGAATGCGCCCTTCTTAAAGTGCCATTGGCGCTCTAGTAGGCTTGACACCTGGCTTCCAACAGATGTATATTAGATATTAATTAGCACTCCACACACTAGAGTGCTAATGCTTACATGCGACACCAACTTAAATTATTAACAAGGAGGACAAAAGTGAAAATTCAGCCATTAGACGACAGGGTAGTACTAGAGCAACTAGAGCAAGAAGAGCGCACCAAGAGCGGGATTATTTTGCCCGACAGCGCCCAGGAAAAGCCCAAAATGGCCAAAGTCTTGGCAGTCGGCAAGGCAGTTAAAGAAGTTCAGGTGGGCGATGTGGTTTTGTATAAGAGCTACGGCCCGGACGATGTTAAAGTTGATAATAAAGAATACATGATCGCCAAAGAGGAAGACATCCTCGCGGTGGTCAAATAAGGAGTGCAAAAAATTAGATGGCAAAAGATATAATTTCAAGTGAAGAAGCGCGTAAAAGACTCAAGGCTGGTGTCGATAAACTAGCCGATACGGTAAAGGTAACGTTGGGGCCAAAAGGGCGCAATGTAGTACTCGAAAAAAAGTACGGTAGCCCCAATATCACAAACGATGGCGTAACCATCGCTAAAGAAATCGAACTCGAGGACCCGTACGAGAATATGGGTGCCCAGATAGTCAAAGAAGTTGCTAGCAAAACTAACGACCTAGCGGGCGACGGCACTACCACTGCCACCGTTCTCACTCAGGCAATTGTCGAAGAGGGTGTCAAGAATGTTGCAGCCGGAGCCAACCCAATGGCAATCAAGCGTGGTATCGAAAAAGCCTCAGCGGCTGTATCTGCCGAGCTCGATAAAATTGCTAAGCCCGTCAAGGCTAGCAGTGAAATCGCCAATGTAGCCAGTATTTCGGCTGACGATCCAGAAGTCGGTAAGCTTATTGCTGAAGTTATGGAAGTAATTGGCGAAGATGGTATTGTAACCGTCGAAGAAGGCCAGACTCTGGGTCTAGACAAAGAAGTTGTCGAAGGCATGCAGTTCGATAAGGGCTATGTTAGCCCCTATATGATTACCGACGCAGCTCGCATGGAGGCTGTCATGGAAAACGCCCCCATCTTGATTACTGACAAAAAAATCAGTGCCGTAGGTGAGCTACTGCCGCTACTCGAAAAACTAGCCGCAGAAGGCAAAAAAGACTTGGTCATTATTGCTGAAGAAGTCGAGGGCGAGGCTCTCACGACTCTGGTGCTCAATAAGCTGCGCGGAACTTTCAATACCTTAGCTATTAAGGCTCCGGCATTCGGGGATCGCCGCAAAGAGATGCTTCAGGATATCGCTGTCCTAACAGGTGGGCAGGTTATTACCGAAGAAATCGGCCTAAAGCTCGAAGACGCATCCGTAGAGATGCTCGGTGAGGCACGCAAGGTAATTGCCGATAAAGACAACACCACGATTGTGGAAGGCAAGGGAAGCCAATCGGCTCTTAAAGAGCGGGTCAAGCTAATTCGTAACCAAATCAAGGAAAGTAGCTCCGAGTACGAGCTCGAGAAGCTCCAGGAGCGAGTTGCCAAGCTCGAGAGCGGAGTAGCCGTCATTAAAGTAGGGGCCGCCACCGAGGTCGAGCTCAAAGAAAAGAAAGCTCGCATCGAGGACGCCATAAACTCGACTAAGGCTGCGGTTGCAGAAGGTATCGTTGCCGGTGGTGGAGCAGCACTCATTAAGGCACGTAAAGTTCTCGATACACTAAAACTAGACGACGAAGAGATGATTGGTGTTTTGATTGTGCGCAAGGCTCTCGAGGCGCCAATTCGACAGATTGCAGCCAATGCTGGCATTACAGATATTGCCGTAATTTTAGAGACCATCATTAAGGCCAACGACAACAAAACCGGCTGGGACTTCGCTAAAAACGAAAAAGCCGATATGCTGGCTCGTGGCATTATTGACCCAGTCAAGGTTACCAAGAGTGCGCTAATTAACTCCACAAGTGCGGCCTCGATGCTCCTAACTACCGAAGCTGCGGTGGTGGAGTTGCCCGAGAAAAACGCTCCACAAGCTCCTGCCATGCCAGATATGGGTGGTATGGGCGGCATGATGTAGCTCGGCAAACAGATGCGGTAGTAATTGTCTTTTTAATTATTATCAATTAATTTCATTAGTTATCTCATTAGTCATCACTTTTGCTGCCAAAAGTGATATAAAACCAACCGACTGTGCTTCGCCCCAATAAGCGCCCCAGACTACCGGGCAGTCTGATCCTAAGAATAAACTTGCCCTGAATGCTAACGCTTCAGGGCTTCAGACAATTCTTAAATGCAAATTAACCCGCCAGTCTGCTGCTTTCTTGGGTCTCGATGTCGGTAAGACAGAGGACAGAAAAAATTAATCTTTATTGAAATATTACTTTTGCCATCAAAAGTAATAGCTAATGAGATTAATTAAAAAACAATTACATCATATAATTATTGCTTCAGATTCAGGCAGGGGGTTTTATAGTCCGAGTAGATAACACTTATGCTATATTGACAAAATCAACTATATATGATAGAATTACAAACGAATAGAGCTCTTGAAGCTTTATTGAACTTTTGACAAAACATTTGATTGTTTAGTTTTATAACCTAAAACTATTCATGAAAACAAGGCAATGTAAGGTCTTCGGACAATTAATACTTTTCAGCTCAGCAATGAGCTAGCAGCTAGATAAAAGTATTAGCTTTCCGAAGACCAGAAACATACTAGGTCGTCGGGCCAAATAAACTAAATTAGTTTTTTTGGAAATACACACCCTGAAAGGGGATTGTTACATGAGACCAGTACCGTTGCTACAGATCGAAGTAGAGGAGTTGTTCGCAATAGGACAACTCTTCGCCACACCCGCCGAGGCTTTGGCCTGGCAGACCGATCACATCGGACTTGTGACCCTGGCGAACAAGCCAGGCACGGCCGAGTTCATTGAGCGCCTGAAGGTCAGCCTGAACTCGGGTGACCAGGAGTCGGAAGCGTTTGCAACGCTTTCACTGGTTCGCCTCATTGAGGCGCAGGCAGCCTGGCTTCAAGCCAGGCCAGCTTGGACGGCCTTTGGCCGAATGGAGGCACTGAAGTCAGCTGTTGCTGAAATCCGTGACTCCAGCACGAGCGACGAGGAGCACGAGGTCATCAAAACCTCGTTTCTGGAAGAGCATCGTAAGCTGCTCGACCAGGCAGAGCAGTCTCGCGCTTACGCCACAAAGGTGGTAGAGGCACTGGGCGACGCAGCCTTTGTACTCTGGGCTCTTGATCAGTTCAAGAAGGACTGGAACCGCGCCCTCGTCGAACGGTACGGGGTTGATCTTGAGCGTTGGGTGCTAGCTGCACCAAACTCGCTGAAGATCATGGCAAGTACCCTTCAGGGATTGCGCCGTCAGTACGACGCAAAACTCCTGAGGCCGGCAGCCAGCCGGCAGCGAGTCAAGAACCCCGGAAGTGCCGCCCGTCGGCACCCCCGGGTTGCCAAGGCCGAAACATCTTCGACGGAACCAGCCACGGCTGATTCCGACAAGAGCCTTTCGGCTAAGGCCCCGCCGGCTAAGTCCAAAAAGGGCTAGACCGCGCGTGGAGCCCCAGGTAGTCTGGGGGCTGGGGCAGGGAGTCCGAGGGCTGGGGCCCACATCCCCAAGGTGTCGTCGCGACACTGCCCTCGGACTCCCATCGTCCCCAATGCAAACTTTTGGTTGGGAACTCCTCTCCTGCCCGAGTAGAGAACCCAACCAAAACACAGCTGGCCGCTGTATAATCTCGCCGGGGCCCGAACAATCTGTTCGGGCCCTAATTCTTTTAATCTGTATAATTTATTAAATTTATATCAAAAAAGTATTTATAAAATGACCAATCTCCTGCATAAAAAATAAATAGCAACTCGTTTGATGGTGGTACAATAGACTTTAAGTAAGGGAGCAGCAAATGATTGAGTCATCAAAAATTAAGCAACTAGATAAAAGCAAGATATTTGAAACCATCGGAGCCCAGCCCGATCAGCTTCGTCGTAACTATGCCGATACCATGCGTCAAGATATTACTGCTGAGGACGGCGTGGGTGTCAGCAACATCATTTTAGCTGGCATGGGCGGTTCAGCGCTGGCCGGTAATATCATCAAAAACTGGCTTTATGACAATCTGATGGTGCCTTTCGAGGTGGTTCGTGGCTACAACCTGCCCGACTACATCGGCCCCGATAGCCTAGTGATTATTTCGAGCTACTCTGGTAACACCGAAGAAGCCCTCAGCTGCTACCAGCAAGCTCTAGGCCAAAACGCCCGTATCGTAATTATGACAGCCGGTGGCAAATTGGCTGAGCTAGCAAAACAAAAAAACCACGCCATACTTGCTTTGCCAGAAGGCTTTCAGCCTCGCCTGGCTGTATTTGCCGGCCTTAAGGCATTGGCTTGTTTATTTGAGGATATGCGCCTGGTTGCCACTACCGACCTGCGCGGGCAGCTCATTAACGTCGCCGATTACTTGGACAATGTAAAATTCGCGATGAGCCCCGACAATGAATCAAACGATAATATCGCAATGCAAATAGCCGAAAAACTAGCCGGCAAAGTTGCCGTCATTTACGGTGGGTCAATACTCGGATCGGCTGCCTACAAGTGGAAGATTGATATCAACGAAAACGGCAAACAAATGGCTTTTTATAACACCTACCCAGAGCTCAACCATAATGAGTTTCAGGGCTGGATGTTTCCGACAAAGAAACAAGTCGTGTCGGTACAGCTACAATCGTCGCTCGATTCCGAGCAAATGCGTAAGCGTATGGATACCACCACTAGGCTATTGTCTGATCATGGCTTTAAGCCAGTACTAGTTGAGGCTTTAGGCACCACCCGTATCGAGCAGCTGCTATCTACAATTTTACTTGGTGATTATGTGTCGGCTTATATAGGGATACTCAACGGTATCAACCCAACTCCGGTAGAACTAGTTGAGAGGCTAAAAAAAGAGCTTAAGTAGATAATCTGGTATAATTACCCCTTGTGGAGAGGTCGCATAGTGGCCGAGTGCGCTACCTTGGAAAGGTAGTATGCGGGCAACCGTATCGAGGGTTCGAATCCCTCTCTCTCCGCCATTGAAAACGACCCGCCTTTCGGTGGGTCTTTTTCAATGGCAGGAGTGTGTGTTTGAACCCGTAGGGTTCGCGTAGCAAGGCGCGCAGGAAAATAATAAATTTAAATTTAATTATTTTACGAGCACCTTACGGAGAAGGCGTCAGCCGCCATCCCTCTCTCTCCGCCATGGAATGATGCTCACTGCTGTGGGCTTTATTTCATGGCGATGTTTGTTACAACAAGAGCTACTGGGGGTTATAATGAAAGATGTAAATAAGCTAAGCAGCAAAAAAAGGAGCACTATGAAAAAAGTATTAATAACCGGCTGCCGGGGTGGCATTGGCCTAGATAGTGCAGTAGCGCTCGCAAAGCTTGGCTACACCGTATATGCCACCGTCCATAGAGAAGACTCAGTAGGCGAGCTAAAGTCCTATGCTACACAACAAGGTATCGAGCTTGAAATATTCAAACTTGATATCACCAAGCAACAAGATAGAGACAAAGCACTGGCGCTTGATATCGACGTACTAATAAACAATGCCGCTATTGGCGAATCAGGCTCACTGGCCGAAATACCAATCTCAAATGTCAGAAAAAACTTTGAAACTAATGTTTTTGGTACCCTAGAACTAACCCAGTCCGTGCTTAAAAAAATGATCAAAAAAGATTCGGGCAAAGTTATTGTAATTAGCTCGTTGGCTGGGCGTGTGCCGATAGCTTTTTGGGGAGCTTATTGTATGACCAAATTCTCGCTTTCGGCCGCCTCCGATATTATGCGTCAAGAGCTCAAGTTGATAACCAAAAATGTCCATGTTGTCGTGGTCGAACCCGGCACCTACGCCACGGGCTTTAATCAAAAGGTAATGGCTAGCAAATACAGCTGGATGGACAAATCTTCTTATTTTAATAAAGTAATAGATAATATTAGGCAAAAAGAAGAGGCCAGGTTCGCTTTATTTGAGAGAAAAAGCAATACCTCGATTGTTAAAAAAATTGTTAGGGCAGTACAGGCCGATAACCCCCGCCTACGCTACTCAGCGCCTTGGTGGCAAGCCGCCGGCACTCGGCTTGGTAGGGTGTTTGGTAAATAAACTCATTATAGTGATAGCTAGCTTTTCTTAGGAATTACAGAACAAGGTGAGACCTTATTAGGATTATAGGGGCTGCTTCAATGTTGCAAAAGTCCTGAGCCTAGGACGGCGCAAGCTTGCACAACTAGAAACGCCACCTCCAGACGCGATGAAAATATCGCGCCGGAGGTGGCTAAGATGCCTGAGTACGTCAGGCGGCGTTGCCTCTCAGCCAGGCCGAGAGCCGGTTCCTTTTGGCATTGGCCATCAAGCTGCCGATTGCCAGCGCGAGGATGAACCCCCAAGCTGGCACGTTGGCCTTTACGCCGTAGATTACAGCTGTGGTAAGAATCACAGCCAGGAAGTAGAGCGGCATGAAGCCGGTTCCAATCTTCTTTAGTAATCCGCCGCCGAAGTTGGCGGCCAGGTGCCCCCAGATAGCTAAGGTTATGAGTGGTGCCAGAGCCAGCCAGCCCACAACGCCTGTTATTAGCAGGCCAAGACCTGCTCCCATGGTGAGGGCGAGGTCGCAGATTGGCTCAAGAACCTCAGCACCAAAATCAGTGCCGCAGTTCCATCTCTTCGCGAGGTAGCCGTCCATCCAGTCGGTTGCGAGACCAGTCAGAAGGACTGCGAGGGCTTGTGGCCAGAGGCCGTTACAAGCCAGTAGCAGTGCCAGCACTCCGAGAGGGATCCTGGTGATCGAAAAACCGTTCACAATCTTTGTGTGCATCTTCGTTACCCCCTTTGGTTGACGATCGAAGAATGCTACTACAATAACATAAATAATATAAAAGTCAAGCACATTAAGACATCGAAAATCTTGGACACTTTCACCTAAACTGGAAGGAGATAAAAGTGAGTACCAAATATAAGACCAACAAAAAACCCCAACTCTACGGAGCCACAGCACATTAAGTAGTAGCCGAAACAGCACTAAATGCAGTAAAATGTAGGTATGAACAACAACTGGAACCTCGACGACATTGTAACGCTTAAAGATTTTGATAGCTTAATGGCTACAACCAAGACGCAGATAGCGCAGTTTGATGATTATTTTGCCAAGATGAACCCAGAAATGTCCGATTCGGATTTTGTGGCCTTCACCAGGCATCACGAAATATGCCTGGAGAGCATTCATCGGCTTGGCTCGCGCCCTGCGCTAATGGAAGCAGCCGACCAAAAAGATAGTTTGGCCAACAAGCTCAAGAACCAAGTTAAAGACCTAGAGATATACTTTGGCGAAAAGATCCAGCCAATTAGCCTTTGGCTCAAAGGTAAGGAAGTAGCTGGAAAAAACACACTAGACGATGCCAACGCCAAACGGCTATTTGCTGCCAACCCAGACTTAGAGTATGTTTATAATTATTCTCGGCTAATGGGACGCTATAGCCTCGATGAGAAATCCGAAAACATCATTACAGCCAAGGACTCTAACGGAACGCAGATTATTACTGATCTTCGCGACATGATCGAGACGGAGTTTGAATTCGACTTTAACCCCAAGGGCGGTAAGCGCCAAAAAATCACCAATAACGCCGAAATTAGTAGCTACGCTTACTCGGCCGACCCGGCTGAGCGCGAAGCGGCTTTTAAGGCCCGCTTCGAGCAGTACGAAAAAAACATCGATAAGTTCTTCGTGGCTTATCAGGCGATAGTCAAAGACTGGGGCTACGAAACCAAAACCCGTGGCTTCGATAGCGCCATTAGTATGCGCAATACCGCCAACCACATCGACGACCAAACCATCTCGACTTTAGTAGAAGTATGTAGCAAAAATGTTGGAGTTTTTCAGGACTACTTTAAGTTTAAGGCCAAGCAACTAGGCAAGCCCCAACTAACGAGGTTTGATTTGTATGCACCAATTGGTGAGGCCAACACGAGCTATAGCTACATAGACGCAATCGAGCTAGTCGATGCAGCCTTTAGGAGCTTTAGCCCGACATTTGCTGATAATGCCAAAACCATCATTGCTCAAAACCACATCGATTCGCACCCTGCCGACACCAAACGCGGTGGCGCATTTTGTATGACGGTTGCACCTTCGGTTACACCCTATGTGCTGCTCAATTTTGCTGGCAAAATGCGCGATGTCAGCACCTTGGCTCACGAGCTAGGCCATGGTGTACATAGTATTTATGCCAACGGGCATGGTATTTCGGCCCAACACGCCACTCTGCCGCTGGCTGAGACAGCCTCGACATTTGGCGAGATGATACTTTTTGAAAAGATTTTGTCTGAAACCAAAGATAACGAAACCAAAAAACAGCTCTTGAGCGACAAAATGGCCGATAGCTACGCCACGATTTGTCGCCAAAATTTTATTGTGAAGTTCGAAATTCAGGCCCACGAGGCACTTCAAAAGGGTATCGAGCAAAAAGATTTAAGCCAAATGTGGCTCGATAACCTCAAGGAGCAGTTTGGCGATAGCGTCGAGGTCGACGATATGTTCCGTTATGAGTGGTCCTATATTCCGCACATCATCCATACGCCATTTTATTGCTACAGCTACAACTTTGGTGAGCTGCTGAGTATGGCACTTTATGCCAAATACAAATCCGAGGGCGAGAGCTTTGTGCCGAGTATCGAGAATATATTGCGTGCAGGTGGCTCGGAAGACCCCAAGAAAGTATTAAAATCAGTCGGAATCGATATGAGCTCGGCTGAGTTTTGGCAGGGCAGCTTTGGTCTCCTTGCTAACTGGCAAAAAGAACTCGAAGCGCTATGATAAAAGCCATCTTTTTTGATTTCTATGGAGTTATCAATTTGGCTGGCGAACTAAATTCAGAAGTATCAGATTTCGTAAAAGCTAACCATCAGCAATATAAATTCGCGGTACTATCAGCTGCTGATACAGATCTGCATGAATGGCTCGATGCAAAAGGCATTGGACAGTTTTTTGATATCATACAAACTACAGCTGAGATTGGGATCAGCAAAACCGCACCTGAATTCTTCACCATTCCTCTAAAAAAGATGAATCTCGAGGCTGATGAGGTTTTATTTGTAGACGATATCGAAACCTATATTTTGGTGGCGGACAAATTGGGCTTTAAGGTTGCATTGTATGATTACAACGCCAATCTGATTGATCAAATCAAAGCAAAGCTATGAAACCCAGAACAAAGACCGCAATTTTGGCAGCCACCATTATTGCAGTAGTTGTTGTTATTTTTGCGGGCAGCTGGGTAGCCCTACAAAATAGACCGAAGCTCACCAAACTCCGAGTCAGCAAGAGTATTTTTGTTGACCCCGTCATCGCTGCCGACAAGAGCGCAATATACCTAGACGCAATAAGGGATTCGTTAGGTACAAAAGATTATGATGTTACGCAGTCTAGCAGCAGCGACGCCGACATTGTGGTTAGTACCACTAATTCAACTGGCTACCAAGCTCTCGTTAGCGAGCCAATTGGTAGCCCAATGGCTCTGATTGGCCCGCAAATTATCGAGCCGACTCAGAAGCCGACGAGCTACATTAAATTATCAACCGAACTAAGCGACAAATTGCCACTCATTAAAGAAAAACTAAAACAAACACTAAAAGCACCCACACCTTGGAGCCTAACAGTCGCCGGCGATATCATAATTGGCCGCACGGTATATCAGCAAGAAGCTAAGTTTGGGGACTACACCAGCTCGTTTACAAAAGTTAAAGATTTGCTTTCTGCAGCAGACTACACAGTTGCTAATGCCGAATGGACGGCGGCCGATGGAATTGCCTACCCACTGCAAGGTATGAGCTTCGTCTCGCCCACTAAATCGCTCGATGGACTGACATACGCCGGCATCGACGCTGTGAGCCTGGCCAATAACCATAGTATGAATGGTGGTGTGCTAGCTTTTGAGCAGATGCTCGCCAGCCTTACGAGCAGAGGTATTGGCTATTTTGGAGCCGGCAAAAGCTACAGCCAAGCACATACTCCATACATCACAGATGTAAAAGGTATCAAGGTGGCATTTTTGGGCTACACCGCAATACCTGGCAATTTTGAAGCAGGGCCAAGCAGCACTGGCAATGCCTTTATAAAAATTGCACCTTGGTACCCATTTAATGAGGCCAGTATCGCACAGATGGAGATAGATATAAAAACAGCTAAAACAAAAGCAGATGTGGTGATACCTTTTTTTCACTGGAGCGAAGAGTATGTCCATACCCCTAACGAACAAATGCGGCAAGTTGCCCACAGGGCAGTCGAGGCTGGAGCAACAATGGTGGTGGCTAGCCATCCGCATTGGGTTCAGGGTATCGAGTGGTACAAAGATACGCTAATAGCCTATAGTCTGGGCAACTTTGTATTCGACCAGGAGCAGAGTCTCAAGACCAAGCAAGGTGTAGTCTTATTGACTGAGTTTGCTGGCGATAGGCTCACCAAAGCCTCTTTTACTCCGATTCAAATCGAAAATTATTATCAGCCGCATATTCTCGATGGTACCGCAGCCCAAGAAGTTCTAAATAACATCTATGCCCATAGCTACTGGAAAAATTAAAGTTCTACGGGCATAGATTACAATGCAACAATCGCCGGTTATTCTGCCTTTGTTCGATATATAGCCAATGCAAAGGCCACAGATAGTGGAGCGTGTATGATAAAACCAAAATAGCTGATGTTGTCCAGTATAGCCGCATATACCAACCCAAATGTAAGGGCTAAATTAAACGCCAGTAAGTTTTTGTAGCAATATTTTTTGATTGCTACCTTGTCGCTAGAGCTATCTATTAGATGCACCGATGATAATGAAAAAAATGCCACCGCTAAGGCCAGCAATCCACAGGTCTGGATTAGGCTGGTTGGAATATCGACACCACCTATTTGTTTAATTAGTGATGGCGTTAGCATCATTGCGATTCCAAGACAAAGCCCAACTAAGAAGCTAGCCATCAGGAGCGGATATTGTGCTAACTTGTTTTTTGGTGCTGCGATTATTTTTTGCCTTTCAGCTTTAAATCAAGCGAGCAGGAGTTGATACAAAACGTTTGTCCAGTAGTGTTCTTTGGGCCATCATCAAATATATGGCCTAAATGAGCTCCACATTTTGAGCAACTGACTTCGGTGCGCTTCATGCCGTAGCGTTCATCTTGATGCAACTTAACAGATCCGGGCACAGCCTTATCGAAGCTCGGCCAACCAGTACCGCTGTCGAACTTAGTGTCGCTTTCGAATAGTTTTTGTCCGCATACCGAGCAATAGTAGCTTCCATCAGAATGTTCATTCCAGTATTTGCCTGTAAAAGCAGGTTCGGTGCCTTGTTCTTGAGTGACATGATAGGTCATCGGGTCGAGTTTTTTTTGAAGTTCTTTTTTTTCCACCAAAGTCTCCTATTTTATTATTGTAATGCTTTATAATAGACAACATGCAAAACCTAAATTCTAAAAGTGTCTTAATAACTGGATCCAGCAGAGGTATCGGAGCCGAAACCGCCATTGCCTTTGCTAAGCAGGGCTGTGATATTATTATAACCTTTTTGGGCGAAATTAGCTCTGCTGAAAAGACTCAAAAAGAATGTCTAGCAAATGGGGCCAAATCGGCTGAGCTAATTAACCTTGATGTTAAAAGTACAGCTAGTATTCGCTCGGCACTCAAAACAATTAATCTCAAGTATGGTGGTGTCGACATCCTTGTTAATAATGCAGGCGTCATTAGGTGGAAGAAATTCGAATCACAATCCGACGAAGATATCTTAGACCAAATCGAGACTAATCTAGTTGGGCTAATAATGCTCACCAAGTACGCCTTGCCACATATTAAAGACACCATCATCAACATCACAAGTGGTTCGGCATCACATCCAGTGGTCGATCTTAGTGTCTACTGTGCCAGCAAGTATGGTGTCAGGGGTTTTACTGAGGTTTTGGCTCTGGAAACTCCCGGCCTAAACATATATTCTGTTAGCCCTACAATGACATCGACCGAAATGACAGATTTTCATGGCATGCCATCCGAGCGCGTAGCCGAGGTTATTGTTCAGACCGCCAAGGATGGCTACGGTAAGCCCAGTGGCTCGGATATTAAAGTCTGGGAAGTAATTGCACAAAAATACACCTTGTCGACATCGAGCCAAAAGTAATAAAATAACAAAAAGGAATAATCAATGTCAAAGACAGATATTAAAAGTGAGCTAGCAGATTTTGGGGGAGGTTGTTTTTGGGGTGTCGAAGAAGTATTCAGAAAAATCCCGGGGGTTATCAATACCGAGGTCGGCTACGAGGGCGGACATACTGACAACCCAACCTATGAAGAGGTTTGTACTCATACTACCGGCCATGCTCAGACAGTGCAGATAGAATTTGATTCAAAAGAAATTAGCTATATGCACCTTCTGGATGTTTTTTTTGAAAATCACGACCCCACCCAGGTGAACAGGCAGGGGCCAGATATAGGCGATAGCTATCGAAGCGTTATTTTTTATCATGATCAAAAACAGCATGCTACTGCAGAAAAAAAAATCAGAGAGTTAGAACAAACCGATCAGTATCAAGATCCGATTGCCACCCAGCTCATCGCCTCAAGTACTTTCTGGAAGGCCGAAGAGTACCACCAACAGTATCTTCATAAGCGCAATTTGAATGTTTGCCGCTGAGATTTTGTATTTTAAAAACCTTGCTGTGTCACCAATAGCTAGCGCAGGCTATATTTATATTGCTACAATAAGACTATGAACGAATACCAGTTATTCAATGATGGTACTCACTTAATAGCCAGAGGCGGTGGAGGTGGGTCTTCTTCGGGCGGTGGAGGTGGCGGCGGGTTTTCGAGCGGCACCGTTGTTTCAGGTGGGTACGTTGGAGGCACTTCAGGTTCGGACCAGAATGATTCATATTTAGTATGGCCGGCATTGATATTTTTTGCTATATTCTTGATTTACAAATATATAGCTAAAAAGTATGTAGATCTTAGCAGAGCAGCTGGTGCTAAGCCCGAAGGCTTTATTGACCCCTTTTCAAGCAAAGACGCTACGCCAGAGGAAAAAAAGCTAGCCACAGATGCCAAAGATACATTCATGAAGTTCCAAAAGTATTGGTCTGATTTTGATATTAAAAGTATCAAAGAAATTGTATCAGATGAGTACTTCAAAAAAATGACTCTAGAGCTCACCATCCTCAATAACTACCAGCGCCAAAATATCATGGAAGATACCAAAATATCGAACGCTTTTATATTTAAGCAAGACGATTATAGTGCCGGCTTTGCAATATACTTTGTAGCATCGGCAAAAGACAGGCTGGTCGATGTCAAAGCAGGTAAAGATTTGTTTGTCGACAATTCGGTTTTTTCAGAAACATGGCACTTTACTAAAGCTGGCTCCGGCTATGTACTGGGTGGCATCGACCAATCCACCGCCGACGCTTCAAAATTTGATAGCGGTATAGCAGACTTTGCCAAGTCTAACGGATTTTACTACGACCCAGATTTTGGTTGGTTAATGATGCCAACCAGAGGAGCCATATTTGGACCCGCTGGTTTTGGGCAGGCTGATATCAATAACCATGTAGTGGGGTACTATAAAGATGTCGTGGTGGAGTTTTATAGCTACGAGCCCAGAGCAGGGGCTGGCATCAAGGCTATGACAGTCGCACAGGCGATTTTGCCCAAACGCTACGACGATATTTTGGTAACAGAGAAGAGTTGGTATCGTTTCAAACCAAAGCGCTCGGGTTTGACCAAAATAAACACCGAAAGCAATGCCTTCAATAAGAAGTTTGCAGTCTGGGCCGCTAGGCCAGACCGCGCTACTAGCTTTGAGCTGTTGGCACCAAACTTTATGGAAAGAATATATGGTTTAGATTTCGAAATAAATATTGAGGTTGTCGACAATGTTTTGTATCTCTATTCCCCTGGCACCGATAGTAACTATCAGGAGATGCTAGGCGTTTTAAGCTGGGCTTTTGAAGAAATGAAGCTATGAATAAAAACCGGAAAAATATTAATAGTACGATAGACATAATAGGCTGGACTTCAGTACTAATATTTATATTGGCCTATCTATTGCTTGTTCTTAAAATTGTTAATTCCGATTCGGCTATCTACCATCTGGTTAATCTTCTTGGTGCGGCCGGATTAGTATTCTTTGGCTGGCAGAAAAAAAGTAAACACCTGGTTTTTCTTAACTTATTTTGGATCTTGATTGCTGTTGTTGGCCTAGTGATAATTTATTTCGGGGGCAGCTATGGAATCTGAAAAATTTGATATAGCCAAGATATACCCTAAGCTGTATGTTGCTAGCAAAGAAAAGCCGACTATTGTCGAAGTTCCGCTAATGAGGATTTTGGCGATCAACGGCGAAGGTGACCCCCAGGGGCCTAGATTTAAAGACTCCGTTGCGGCATTATACTCAATGGCATACGCAATTAAGTTTTTACCCAGAAAAAATATCAGCCCAGAGGGTTATATCGATTTTAATGTCGCTGCGATTGAAGTGATGTGGAGCATGAAAAACGGCGCCAAACTTGATCCTGGCCAAAAAGATAATATTCTATGGGAGGCTTTTATTGTGGTACCCGGCTTTATTACCCAAAATATCGTTAACATTGCTCGGTCTCAGATACCAGAATCTCAATCCAGCGACCGACATGCCGAGCTACATATTGCGTCTTTACAAGAAAAAACTTCGGTACAGGTACTGCACACAGGATCGATTAAAAATGAACAAAAAGCTAAAGACATGTTATACGCTTTTCTAGACAAAAAAGGCCTCAAGCCTGCCCTGAGGCTGCATAGCATATATCTGAGCGACCCTACCCGCACCAAGACTGGACGGCTAAGAACAATTATTCGCCAGCCAGTCACTAAAGATTAAAAATAAAGATCTTTTTTGTCTTGTTTGGTGCTATCGCTACTCTTAGAAGTTGCGAATATCAGTACTACCAATCCACACAAGGCTAGCAGTATTACAAGCATCACCTTACCTGTTTGTGTACTGAATACGCCTAGGTTTTGGAGCATAAAAATTAGCCCTAAGGTCATAATGCCGAACGAAAAACCATTACCCTTAGCCCTAGAGGGAGATATCGTAAAGAGTCCAATGAACACCAGTAGCACAGGCCAGTACTGAGAAATTATCACCGAGGAGTCAAGAAGCCCCAGCAGGTCGATTAGTACAATTACGGCAATAGCTAAAAACAGTAGTGAAACACAGATGTTTATAATGCTTAATTTTTTCATTAGTTTTCCTTAATATTATAATGATACAGATAAATGTACTATTTTACTATTTTTTAAAGGTGCTATGATATAAAAAAGGAGAAAACAATGCCAAACAATAATTCAGCAGCCAAAAAACTTATCGCCGGAATACTTATATTCGTCGCCCTACTGGTCGGGATATTATTAATTGCCCAAAACAGCTTCTCGCACAAACTGCGGTCTATCACCATAACCACCAACTCAGGCCCAGTGTCGCCCGAGTTTCAGCAGTCCTCAGTATTTGAGCTAACTAGCACGAGCTGTAGCATTACAGTTACCAAAACTATCTCAAACGAGGTGCAATCTACACCCTGTAGTCTTCAGGCCGATAAGTTTGGTGCGCTCCAAAAAGATATTTATAATTACTCAGTAATCGATAAAATAATGGCCAATAAGCAGGATGCTCAAAAGCCTCTAATAGGAGGTCCAAGCTACAACATTAGCGTTACTCTGAATAATGGCCAGACATATTCCACAAAGTCTAACGTCAACTTCACTGAGGGTATCCAGCCTCTTTTAGATAGTCTGAATCTTTATGTAAATAACTTTTCTGAGCTCGGTATTTAGCAACCTGCTACTTAGAAAAAGTTTTTTTGATAAAAGTCGATAGCCTTAGTCGGGTACTTGTTAGTAATTGTTTTGCTAAAGCGGTGTTAGATACCAAACTTGCCAAAAGAGCTACCACAGCAATAGACAGCAGTATCCATCCGTAGCCCTTCGTAAGCAGGCAGAAATTATTGATAAGGTTATTAACTAGAGCATTAGCAGGATCTGATTCGGGGAGTAGAGACGAACTTATGGCAGGGCCACCATAAGATAGTGCCAGAATTATCGCACCAGATATGCCGAAAGCCAAATAGTATGTCCTCAGTAGTCTCGAGAGGTTCTTGATATTTAACAAGAACACACCCAAAATAGCAATTACCATTACCCACCACAAAGCATTTGTGACAGTAGATATAAGTTTAAAGGCTGATTGTAGCTTTACTAGAACCGCCAGGGGAGAATTGGGCTTTTTATCGATATCTAAAATTGTAATTGTGTCTGGTACAGATTTTACAAACTGTGAAGTTGTTTCTGCAAGGCCTTGGGGTAGGCCGACTGCAGGCAGGTACTGCTCAGCCTGTGATTTGAAGGCAGATGTATTGAATACTATTTTTTTGTCTGCTAGGTTAGTGGCTTCACCCGCCACTTTGTACATCTTTATTATTGCTGGCTCTGCGACCTTCGATACGTTTTCTGGAGTTATTATCATCTCCATAATCTTTGTGATAATTGCACGTTTGATAAAGTTATTTTTTATATTATCAGGCAAGTTATCGCTAATCTCATTTTTAGCAATTTGTGCGATGCTATCAAAAGCGCGCGATTCCTTTAAAAATAAATAACTCTTTGCGCCGGTAGTGAAGTTGTCCCTTAAGACAGACGCAAAACTGACTAGAACAAGAGTAATCGTTAGTATAACTAAGACTAGTCTGTTCCAGCCAGAATGCGATTTTTTAGTTTTTAAAATATCCGCCATAAAAATTTATTTTGATTTAGTCTTTGGGTAGAAGACAAGGCCCATGATACCTAGTACTATACCGACAATGATGGCATATATACCAATTACATTGACTAGGTCCAGGATTGCAGACAGTGGGCTATTTAGTACATAGATACCAAATATTACCGATACAACACCTACCAAGACAAAAAGTAGGTTGCCACCGTTATCTTTGGTCGTGAATCCAAGATAGATATCTACTACTCCAAATATTATCGCCCAAATAGCGATTAGGAAAGCGATTATCTCTCCTGTTAGCTCCGGTCTTGCAACCAGGAAGATTCCTGCCACAACTCCGACTAAGCCCAAAATTACGTGTACCAGCGATCCCTTGCTTGACTTGTCGTAGGCAGGTTCAAAAAGGGTCGATAGACCTATTAGTAGTATGTTAAGTGCAAAAGCATAAACCAAAACTACCAATGTAGCCCCAGGCCATATAAGTAGTATCGAGCCTAGTCCAATATTGACTATTGCTCTAATTAATATTGCATTCTTCGACGGTAAAACGGCTATTTCCATAATTACTCCTCATTAATTTAATACCTTCAATTGTAATGCTTTATTGATGTATTATGCAAGTTTTTTGCTTTAGTCAATTGCTTTAGTCTTTGCTCACTCCGAATATTCTCAGCAAAAAAAGAAAAAGATTCAAAAAATCTAGGTACAAACTAAGAGCACCCAAAATTGCGAGGTTTCCGGCGCTTCCGAATTCGGCGTATAGTTTTTTGATTTTCTGAACATCATAGGCTGTTAGGCCCAAGAAAATACCGACACCCAAATACGAAACTATCATTTGGAGCGAGTCGGAGCCCAGAAAGATATTTACAACGCTAGCAATAATAATACCAACCAAGCCCATTATAAGCAGGGCGCCAAACTTGCTGAGATCGACTTTTGTCAGGAATCCGACAATTGCCATCACCAAGAACATACTGCCAGTAATAAAGAAGACGCGCATTATGGAACTCGATGTATACACCAAAAATATAGTCGATAGCGTGACTCCGACGCTAACGGCGTAGGCCATAAACAACGCACGGGCTGCATTGGCGGACAACTTGGTGATGCGCGCACTTAAGAATATTACAAGTCCGAACTGAGCAATAATCAGCACAAAAAACGATACTGGGTTCAAAAACAGCACCTTAATGCTATCTCCGCTATTGGCGATTAAATATCCGACAATTCCACTGGCAGAAAGCCCAGCGAACATCCAGGCAAATATACCAGAAAGGTAGTCGCTAAATGTTCCGCCTGCCTTGGTCTGAACATCGGCTCGATCCATTATTTTTTGCCTTTGGGAACAGCCTTAGTAGCCTTTTTGCCTCGATTGCTGGCGGCCACTTCAAAGGCTAGCACCAAGCCAATTGCAATCGAGTAAATACCCACTATCCAAAGGAGCGTTAGGCTACCCTCAAGCGGATTAAATGCCATGTAAATCGCAAAAACTATCGATATCAGCCCAGCTAACAAGAATACCCAGCTACTCTTGCTTTTGCTTTCTGTCAGCCTCAAGCCAATCATAATATCAATAATCCCATACAACAGAGCCCAGGCCGCGAGCAACAGACTCAATACAGCTATCCCGGCTAGAGGCCTCGATAATAGATAGACACCAGCGCTAACCGTGACAATACCTAGCATTACTGTCAAAACGGCATGCTTATTTTTAGTGTCAATGGTTGGCTCAAAAATCATAAACATACCCAGCACTAGTAAATTGACTGCAAAGGCAATCGCCACGACCAATAGGCTAATGCCTGGAAATAGGATGATGACTATACCAAATAGTATGTTGACTGCACTTCTTAATATCATTGAATTGCGAGATGGCGAATACACTAAATCCATTGTAAAGCTCCTTTTTAATTAAGGTAATTATACAATAACTTTTATATTTTAGTTAGTACTGCTAATTGCTGGTACCATTTTGGGTAATTTTATCGGCATAGTCGGTGCCCAGAATAACAGTAACGTCTTCGCCCGACGGAGGTCTTTTGGACTTATCTAATTGAGTAGATTTAACCCCTAGCAAGTCCTCAAGATACTTGATAGTATTGGGCATTTTTCCACCAGTATAATCAATAATTTCGCTTGTGGTGTGGTCTCTGGTATCAGAGTTCTGGATTTCTATAACTTCAATTGGTACTCCAGAATTGGTCAGCTTAATATTTAGCTTCCCAGCGATACCGACCACAGAGGTGCCGTTTTGAAGGACTATCTTTGGATCCTCGGCCCAGATGGGTCCAAATATAAAGATATCTTTGACAAATTTTTTGATCTCATCAAAGTTTCCAGCTGATGGCAGAAGGTCGCTACTAGAGGGATCGGACTTCAGGAAGCCATTGGGTTTTAAGGATAGAACTGCATCGATAGTATTTTCAGGTGTTACTTTCTTGCTCAATTCATAAGCCCGTTGCATCTCAGAAAGGCTCATATTGGTCTTGATGTTGTTAGCCGCAGCCTCTATAAGTCCGCTGAGCTTCTTAGGGTCGGATAGTGTTTTTGTGCTAGTGGCTTTTGTGCGGAGAGCTTGCAGAACTTCTTGCTGACGCAAAGCTCGACCAAAGTCGTCTCCACAGTTGCCCTTGCGGCATCGCGCGTACTTTAGTGCTGTCGAACCATCCATATGAGTTTGTCCGGCGCTAATTTTGAAACCACAACTTCGGCCCTCATTTTTTTCACAGGGGTACTCGGGGTCATACAGAGCGTCTTTGACATCTATATCAATACCGCCAACGGCATCAACGGCTTGTTTGAGGCCCGAGAAGTTGGCCCGTACATAATAATGTATCGGAATATCCAAGGTTTGTTCGATAGTTTTTTGGGCTATTTCGATGCCCTGGGGAGGCGTTTTAGTTTCGCCGATAGCATGGGCATTGTTGATTTTTGCGTAGCCCTCACCAGGTATATATACTCTGGTGTCGCGGGGGATACTGATCATTGCAACTTTGTTGTTTCTAGTATCGATGCTAATGACCATATTCGTATCGGCCAGCGTTTCGCCTTCGTGCCCTGGGTCGCCAACTCCAAGCAGCATAATATTGACGCGTCCCTCATCTTCGCCCTTGAGCTTACTAGAGAAGTTAAATGGGTTGGTGCTGATTTTACCGGCCTTAATGGCTAGGTATGTAAATACACCGGCACCCAGCAATAGCGAAAATAGTAGTGTAAATATGATTGTCCGTTTGATTCTTTTTTTCCTCTTGGCTTTCTTCTGGAGAAGCTTGGGGTCCAATAAGGTGTTATCAGGAATGTTTTTCATTGGGTCGAGCTCCAGCGCCAGTGCCTCACGAGACTGTTCAAATTCATCACTTTCTGGGTCATACACAAAATCTGGCTTATCTTGGTGTTTTTTAGAATTCTTACCGAGGGGCTTATTTTTTTCTTCTGGCATACAGACTATTATAACGCTTTTATTGCCATAATGTGACTAGAATTATAAGCATTTTTATGCTATGGTATTTCGGTGAAAAATAACCTTTATAATAATTTTAAATCTGACATCGAAGCAATCACCGCCGAGCTCTGTGCCGCCGAAAAGTCTCCAGCGGTTTTTTTGAGTGAAGACTTTACCACACTCATAGAACGGCTAGAGGACATCGCTCGTGATCGTCAGTACAATGAACTATCGAAGGAGCTTTTAGATACTGCACACTTTCGTAATTTAGCTCACCAAACTCGACGCGTCTATGAATTGTTTGAGGTTTTTCTGGAGACATCCACCTACCTCGATATCGTTTCTGGCAAAATAGACTTTCTTAAGGACCAATTCATCGGCCGTACCTTTGAGTTCGCCAAAAAGGAATCCTTAGAAGCTGGTTTTACGCCCGAATCAAAAGTTGTTTTTATTGGGGGCGGCCCGTTTCCCGAAACAGCAATTGCCTATAGTAAACAGAATAATTGTAAAATCACAATTATAGACAATAATCCCGAAGCTGTTGTTCTATCCACCAAAATTATATCTGAGCTGGGGCTAAATAAGACCATTAGCATCAGGTATTGTGACGCGGCGGAGCATGATTACTCGGGTTATACCCATATCGTTGTGGCAGCATTGGCCAAACCAAAGCCGCTAATCATGCGTCAAATCTGTGATACTATGCCTGCTGACTCGGTGGTGGTATGTCGTAACGTTGAGGGTCTGAGGGGGTTTATTTATGAGCCGGTCAATAACGACCTACTAGAGCATTTTACCCACCAGAGCAAGGTCTATGGAGACGACAAGACGATAGTCCATAGCCTGATACTAAAAAAGTATTCAGAGCATTCTCATTTTTAAATCCAAAATATATGAATAACATCTGGCAAAATCTTAAAGAATCTAAACAACCATTTTGTGTTTTGGCTCCGATGGACGATGTCACGGACACGGTTTTTAGACAAATAGTCGCTAAGCATGCGCCTGCTGATCTGATGATGACCGAATTTGCCAATGCCGACGGCTATTGTAGCCCCGGTAAAGAAGCTATCAGCTCACGCTTGCGTTTAAGTCCTAGCGAAGGCCCTGTAATTGCTCAGATTTGGGGTATTAATCCTGACAACTACTTCACTATGGCGCAAGACTTGGTTGCGATGGGCTTTGACGGAATCGATATCAATATGGGCTGCCCTGTAAAAGACATGATCAAAAAAGGTGCTTGTAGCGCGATGATACAAAACCCCGAACTAGCCAGCAAGGTAATAGCCGCAACGATTAAGGGTGCCAATGGTAAGGTGCCAGTTAGTGTTAAAACTAGAATTGGGTTTAATACTATCGATACCGAAAAATGGATTGGGTTTTTATTGCAACAAAAGCTAGATGCCATCATTGTGCATGGTCGCACCAAAAAAGAAATGAGCAAAGTGCCTGCTCATTGGGACGAAGTCAAAAAGGCCGTCGCACTGCGCGATGAGATTTCGCCCAGTACAGTCATAATTGGCAATGGCGATGTCCTAACTAGAGCTGAGGCTAGTGATAGAGCCAAACAAACTGGAGTTGATGGAGTTATGATCGGGAGGGGCATTTTTCATAATTTATTTGTTTTCGACGAAATCCAAACTAAGCACAGCCTATCCGATATGTTAGATATTTTAGTCGAGCACATAGTTTTGTTTCAAAAAACCTGGGGAGACAATAAGTCTTTTGAGCCATTAAAGAAATTCTTCAAGCTCTATATCAATGGCTTCGACGGCTCTGCCCAAGTTCGGGCCAAACTAATGGAGACTCACTCGCCGCAAGAGGCCCTCGATAAGATAGAATTAATCCTAAAAAAGAGTTAGAATATATTTAATATAAATAATACGAAAGACAATAAAATGAGCAAAAACAGCCACGCCAAGCATGAAAATAAAAAGAAGCACGAGAACCAATCCTACCAAACACCGCACGAAGATTATCAAGCCGGAGCATTTGGCGATGTCGTAATCGGATTATTAGTACTAGGGCTCGGGTTGTTTTTTATCCTGCCATTTTTTACCATACTTTCTGATTCGGCTCTGCTGCTGGTACTAGGAATCTATTTCGTAGCTATTATAGCTTTCATAGCTTTCGTTATCAAAAAACGCCGCCGTAAATCTTAATTATAAATAAAATAGTCGCCTGCAGTAATTGCAAGCGACCAGTAAGGCTCTTTTAGAGAGCTATTTAATAACGGTTCCCGAATATGGGTTGACGAGGGCTTCCTCGAGGCCACCTTCACGCAAACCATCAAAAACAACAATCGGCATATGGTTTTCCATGGCATGGGTTGCGGCCGTGGGGTCCATTACCTGGAGATCATCATTGATGATATCAAGGTAGGTTAGCTCTTTGTAGCGAACTGCGTCAGGGTTAGTTTTGGGGTCTGCAGAGTAAACTCCATTGACACCATTTTTGGCCATCAGTAGTACTTCGGCTTCGATTTCGACCGAGCGTAGCGCGGCTGCAGTATCGGTAGTGAAAGTCGGGTTTCCCGTGCCTCCAGCCAAGATTACAACCCGACCTTTTTCGAGGTGCCTGATGGCACGCCGTCGAATGTAGGGTTCTGCAACCTTCTCCATGCTAATTGCTGACATCACTCGAGTTGGCTGATTGAGCTTCTCGAGGTGGTCTTGCAAGCAAAGCCCGTTCATTACTGTTGCCAGCATGCCCGCGAAATCTGCTTGGTTGCGGTCCATCTCTGGGTGCTGTTTGCCTCTCCAGAAGTTACCACCACCTACCACTACGGCTAGCTCTACATCGAGATCTTGACGAGCAATCACAATTTCTTGAGCGAATCTTCTGATGACATCGGCATCGATGCCAGACTCTTGGCTACCCATGAGGGCTTCACCGCTAAGTTTAAGTAGAGCTCTCCTGAAATTGCAGGGTGGCTGGATATCCGGTAGTTCGAACAGCCTGTCTTGTAAATCTAGTGCCATGCCTCTCCTCTGGGTTGGAAATATTGATAAGCATCGTTATAAGTTTTACCAGAAATCAATATCTAAAGCAAGCATGCTATTCTGGAAAAAGAAGTTATTTATTGCTATAATCTTTGGGTTATGTCGAATAATATTTTTGTACTACTTTATTATAAATTCGTAGATATCGACGACCCGAAGTTCGAAACCACTCAGCACAAGCTGGTCTGTACTGGCATCGGCTTGAAGGGCCGTATTTTAATTAGTGAGGAGGGAATTAACGGTACCGTTGCCGGTCATCGCTCCGAGCTCAGGCAGTATGTCGAGTATATGAACGCCCACCCTAGCTTTGGAGGTATCGTTTTTAAACGTACCCCGGCTGGCAAAATGCCTTTTCCAAAAATGATAGTCAAGTACCGGCCCGAGATAGTGACGCTCGGCAAAAAGGTCGATATGAAAAAGACCGGCCAATACCTAACGCCTAAAGCAATGCATCAGCTCTTTGAAAAGGGCGAAGATATGGTGGTGGTAGATATGCGCAATAATTATGAATACGAGGTTGGGCGGTTTGATGGTGCGATACAGCCCAACACGGTGAAGTTTTATGAGCTACCTGATAAAATCAAGAACCTGAAGATTGATAAAACCAAAAAAGTCGTCACTTACTGCACGGGCGGAATCCGCTGCGAAAAGGCTACGGCGTTACTTGCCGAGGAAGGCTTTAGTGATGTTTATCAGCTCGAGGGCGGGATAGCAAAGTATCTCGAGCACTATCCTGATGGGTACTTTAAGGGCAAAAACTTCGTATTTGATGAGCGCATGACAACCAATGGCGACACTGAGAGTGGCCAGAAGATGCTGGGCAAATGCGCGCACTGTCAAAAATCTAGCGATCGCTACATTGATTG
>JBAXPC010000008.1:0-19959 GCA_037132395.1 bacterium
GGGACTTAACCCAACATCTCACGACACGAGCTGACGACGGCCATGCAGCACCTGTCACCAGGTTCCCGAAGGCACATCTAGCTTTCGCTTGATTTCCTGGGATGTCAAACCTCGGTAAGGTTCTTCGCTTAGCGTCGAATTAAACCACATCCTCCACTGCTTGTGCGGGTCCCCGTCAATTCCTTTGAGTTTTAAGCTTGCGCCCGTACTCCCCAGGCGGATCACTTAACGCGTTAGCTGTACAACACAGAGGGTCGAATCTCCATACTGTTAGTGATCATCGTTTACGGCGTGGACTACCGGGGTATCTAATCCCGTTCGCTCCCCACGCTTTCGTTCCTGAGCGTCAGCAATAGCCCAGCAAGCTGCCTTCGCCATTGGTGTTCCTTCTGATATCTACGGATGTCACTCCTACACCAGAAATTCCACTTGCCTCTACTATGCTCTAGTTAGATAGTTTTGGACACAGTCCATGTGGTTGAGCCACAGGATTTCACATCCAACTTATCAAACCGCCTACGAACGCTTTACGCCCAGTAATTCCGAATAACGCTTGGACCCTACGTATTACCGCGGCTGCTGGCACGTAGTTAGCCGGTCCTTATTCTACAGGTACCGTCATAATCTTCCCTGTTAAAAGCAGTTTACACTCCGAAAAGCGTCTTCCTGCACGCGGCATCGCTCCATCAGGGTTGCCCCCATTGTGGAATATTCCTCACTGCTGCCTCCCGTAGGAGTCTGGGCCGTATCTCAGTCCCAGTGTGGCTGATCATCCTCTCAAACCAGCTAAACATCGTAGCCTTGGTGAGCTTTTACCTCACCAACAAGCTAATGTTACGCAGGCCCCTCCCGAAGCGCGAAAGCTTTCCTCCGAATAAATCGGAGTATATGGGGTATTAGCCACCCTTTCGGATGGTTATCCCCCTCTTCGGGGCAGGTTCCAACGTGTTACTCACCCGTCCGCCACTAAAAAGTAGAAGCTAGACGATAGATGTTAGAGATTCGAATAAATCGAAATTCTAACATCTAAAATCTAAAATCTAAATTTTCGTTCGACTTGCATGTGTTAGGCGTGCCGCCAGCGTTCATCCTGAGCCAGGATCAAACTCTCCAAAAAATGGATGTTTAGCGAAGATAAGAGGCACCTCTTTGACTGCCGGCAAGCCGACATTGTCATCAAAATGTTCATCCTCTAGTCTAGGCCAACTCTCCAAAAAAGTTGGAGCTGGCAATCTATATAAGTACTTAGTATAGGCTCCAAACGGCAAGCCGTTCGGAGCATCTAAACAAAGCATTGTTCTTAAAAATAGATAAAACCAATCTCCAACAAAAGAGTTACTGGCTTTAAAACCAGTGATGCATTCTCTAAAAAGAGAAGCACCTTGGGTTGTTACATTTTTAAAAAACGTAACCAAAAAGAAATTAACGAGTCCTTGTTTCTAGCACTATTTACTTCTCAAGATACCATGCTTTTGCTTGAGCCTTCAGCAGCGTCAAAATAAAATCAGCTGACAATTTAATGTCTGCTGTTTTTATTTGTAGTCCGCTTTATTTGCTAAGCAAAAACTTAAATTGAATTTTACAGGTTAAATAGGGTGGTGTCAAGCCTATAATTCGTGTCTACTTCTTTTTGCCAGCTTTTTTGAGCCATGCTTTTTTACTAGAGTCGTCATCGGGCGAACTAAAACGCGCAATTTTATGCAAATTGGCCATTCTCCAGACGGCGATTAGCATCAATAGGGCCCATACAGTCATAATCGCAACTGCCAACCATCGCTGCCCGTAGGGCAATATAGACTCGTTGGCGAGTAGGCCTGCTAACAATAAAGATATACCAAGGCAAATATTGGATAGCTGGAAGTAGGTATTGATCTTTTTAAGCTCACGGTCTTTTTTGATTTTCTTTTTATAGGCTGCAAATATACCTAAAGACAGCACTATCATCGAAACCCCAATCCCAAAAATTACTTTTATTTCTAATTTGCTAGGCGATGCCGTTAGCCAATTAATAATCGGGGAGAGCTGATTGAGACTAAAGAGAGTTGCCACTAGACCTCCCAGTATCGCACCCACAATAACTTCTAATGGTTGGTGCCCTAGTATCTCGCGGAGCTGGCCGTATTCATCTGGTTTACGCAAGTTTCCGGTGCGAGCCATTTCGGCTATCAATGTGTTTAGGGTTCGAGCCTGCTCTCCAGCACTGCGGCGGACACCAAAGCTATCGTACATCACAATACCAGCTATTATTGCTGTAATACCGAACAGCGGGCTACCAATACCCTGGTTGTAAAAGGTATAGCCAGCTAACGAGCAAACTACCGCCGAGTGGGCCGAGGGCATTCCCCCTGATGCATAAAGATAGCGTACATCTGCGTCGCCTTTGATAATTTCGATGATGGTTTTAATGAGTTGCGCTATTAGCCAGGCTAACAGTGGAACGTATAAATAAGGTGTTATCATAAAAAAAGTCCCTCTCGTTAAATTATATTTATTCTAAAGCTTTAATAGCTATAAGTCTATAACTTATCTGTAACTAAGGTAAATCGAAGCTAAAAACCATACCGTAGTGGTAGCCGGGTAGATCGAGCACGCGCTTGAAGCTCATTCCGCAGCTGTTCATAAGCCGCAGGGCATCCTCTTTGGTAACGCGCCTATCCATGCTCGGGCCTACAGTTATTATTTTGCTATCCCAGTCTATCAAAACTATCTCACTATCGGGCCTTAGGTACTGCCCAATCGCTAGGCAAAATGAATCGGGCTTGATGGTGCTCGATAGCAGGTTGGTCAAAACTACAGTGTCGAGCGAACCGTTTGGTATGGCTCCACCAGTCAAAACATCGGCCAAGAGCAAAAACTCTAGATTTTTTCGATCGGCTAGGTGCGATAGCTTGCCAAAAGAGTCCATGCTTGGTCCTGCAACAAAAACAGTACCTTCTTCACCAATTTTATTCAGCAAAGCTGGAGCAAAAAAACCAATAGGCAAACCTATTTCGAGTACTTTTTGGCCAGTACGGATATCAAGGCCTTCGACTACTGCAGTTGGATTCAAAAAATGCCTAGTGATCCTCGAATGCAATCTTCTTGGAAATGCCTGGAGCATGGTTTACCTTTCTATTAGCTTCATAATACTATATTTTGGCTATGCTTACAAAGTACTCGAAAACTACTTGGCTGTTTTTTTAGAGTCTTTTGGGTCCTCGGATTGCTCTAGTTTTTTATCGCTGCTTGTTGCTTGAGCTATTGGAGCTTCGATTGGTATATCAGATTCTAGTTCTTTTGGTAAAAGCGCAATAGATGCTATCTGGTCGCCTTCGGCCATTCGCATAATTCGAACACCTTGGGTTGATCGGCCAATTACAGGAATCGCGCTAAGCTTGAGGCGTATTACTTGTCCGCGCTTGGATATAATAAGTACGTCGTCTTCTCGACCATCAATTATTCGAACATCTACAGCCTTACCGGTCTTGGCCGTTGCGACGCCGGCTTTAATACCGACCCCACCGCGATTGTGTGACGAAAATTGGTTGCTCTTGGTTATTTTTCCGTAGCCGTTTTCCATAATTACCAGCATTAGTTTGTCTTCACCACTGATTACATCCATTCCTACCACGACGTCGTCTTTGCGCAACCTAATGCCCCTGACCCCTCTGGTAGCTCGGCCCATTGGTCGGGCGTCTTTTTCATTAAAGCGGATCGCTTGGGCATTGGATGTTGATATTATAATATTGTCCTCGCCGGTAGTCTTCTTGACCCAGCTAAGTTTATCGCCGCCGTCGAGTTTGATAGCTACTATTCCGCTCTGGCGGATATTCGTAAAGTCAGAGAGGGAAGTCTTTTTGATGGTTCCGTTATTGGTGGTCATAAATAGATACTTGGCTGGGTCGTCTTTTTGAATAGCGACAAGTGAAGTGACGCTTTCTTCGGGGCTGAGGCTTAAGACATTCATTATGGACTGCCCCTTAGCAATGCGGCTGGCTGGTGGTATTTCGTAAACCTTGAGCTTAAATACCCGGCCGAGCGTCGTAAAAAATAGTATTGTGTCGTGGGTTCGGGCCTGTACGACATGCTCGACAACATCTTCTTCTTTGGTGCCCATGCCCATCTTTCCCTTGCCTCCTCGACCTTGTGCACGGTATTCGGTAGCGATGATTCTCTTAATATAATTGCCCTTAGTGAGAGTAATAACCACCTCCTCGTCAGGAATCAAATCTTCTTCGCTAAAGTTACCAATCGCTTTTTTGATAATTTGGGTTTTACGTTTATCGCCATAGGTTTCTTTTACTTCTTCTAGTTCGGCCCTGATAACTTTCAGGATGTTAGCCGCACTGCTAAGTATTTCTTTGAGCTTTTTAATGAGCTTCTGGAGTTCGAGGTACTCATCTTCGATGCGCTTGCGTTCGAGCCCAGCCAAGACGCGAAGTTGCATTGCCAAAATTGCATTGGCTTGGATTTCGGTTAGCTTAAATTGGGTCACAAGGTTAGCACGGGCTTCTTCTTGGTTGGCGCTGGCGCGAATAGTACTAATGACCTTGTCGATTTCATCGAGTGCTATCTTGAGCCCTTCCAGTATATGGGCGCGATCTTCGGCCTTACGAAGCTCAAACTCGGTTCGTCTGCGCACCACAACCTGCCGATGCTCGAGATAATAGCGCAACACCATTTCGAGGTTCAAAACTCTGGGCTGAATACCCTCGACTAGAGCCAGCATATTGACATGGAAAGCTGTTTGCATCGGTGTCATTTTGTAGAGCTGGTTTAATATCTTGCCCGAATAAGCATCTTTTTTGAGCTCTATCACAACACGTACACCCTCTTTGCCAGATTCATCTCGCAGGTCAGATATACCGACTATCTTTTTGGTCTGAACTAGCTCGGCGATTTTTTCTACCAAACTAGCCTTGTTTGTCTGGTAAGGAACTTCGGTAATAATAATACGCTCTTTGCCTTTTTGGTTTTCGGTTATCTCGGCTACGGCACGCATCGTAATAGAACCTCGGCCAGTGCCGTAAGCTTGAGCAATTGAGCCGTCATCGAATATCACACCGCCAGTTGGGAAGTCTGGGCCTTTGATGATCTTAATTAAGTCGGCTACGCCGGCTTCGGGGTTGTCTATTAGGTGTAATACGGCATCGACAACTTCAGTTAGGTTGTGAGTAGGAATATTGGTGGCCATTCCAACAGCGATTCCCTGTACTCCATTAAGTAGCAAGTTTGGCACTTTGGCTGGTAGCACCTTAGGCTCAAACTGCGAGCCGTCGTAGTTGGGCATAAAATCGACAGTGTCTTTTTCGATATCTAAAAGCATTTCTTCGGCATACTTTGTCATGCGAGCTTCGGTGTATCGATGAGCCGCCGCGCCATCGCCGTCCATGCTTCCGAAGTTACCCTGGCCATCAACCATTCGGTAACGCATTACCCAGTCTTGAGCCATACGAACCATCGACTCATAAACTGCAACATCGCCGTGCGGGTGGTACTTACCCAGAACTTCTCCAACTATGGTAGCGGATTTGCGGAATTTAACATTGTGCCTAAGACCGAGGTTATTCATAGCAAAAAGTATTCGGCGATGAACCGGCTTGAGTCCATCACGGACATCTGGCAGTGCTCTAGAGACAATTACACTCATCGCGTAATCTAGATAGCTTTTTTCCATTTCGCCTTCAATAGTCTGGGGAGCTATCAGACCAAACTCGGTCTTGACGGCCTGGCCCTTGCCACTAGAGCTGGTACCACCAACTGGTGCACTTAGCGAGTCCATTTGGTTCTCTGGTGGTGTGGTTGGTATTTCTTCTGGGTTTGGGATTTGTTTGTCCATCTTATACGTCCAAGTTCTCTACGCTACTTGCGTGGGTTTGAATGAAATTTTTACGTAAGCTGACTTCTTCGCCCATCAGCTTATTGAATATAGCATCGGCTTTTTCGGCATCATCTACTGTAACTTTAAGCAGTACGCGATTGGTCGGGTCCATGGTGGTTTCCCAGAGCTGCTCTGGGTTCATTTCGCCAAGACCTTTGTATCGCTGAATACTAATACCGGAAATTTTTTGATTATCTCCGCCGCCGCCGCCGCCAGTTTCGGCCTCAGCCTGAACATCGCCTGCTAGTTCGGCTAGATCTTTGGCTGTCTGAACATCGGCGTTAATTTTATCTTCAGCTATTTTCTGATCGCTGGATTTGGCTTTTTTGGTTTCGGCTTTTTTATCCTGAATAGCTTTTATTATGGTGTCTCGCTGAGCATCCGAATAGGCATACTGACTGCTTTTGCCTGCACTGATTTTATAAAGAGGTGGCTGAGCGATGTATATTTTGCCGGCTAATACTAGTTCGCTAAAGTGCCGATAAAACAGCGTCAGAAGCAAAGTACGGATGTGGGCACCATCGACATCGGCGTCGGTCATAATAATAATGCGGTGGTAACGCAACCTAGAAATATCGAAGGTCTCGCCGATACCTGTGCCCATAGCGATGATTAAATTTTTGACTTCATTATTGGCGAGCATTTTATCGAGCCTGGCGCGTTCGACATTAAGAATTTTACCCCTAAGCGGTAGTATGGCTTGAAACTCTCGGTCGCGTCCTTGTTTGGCCGAACCACCGGCCGAGTCGCCCTCTACCAAATAAACTTCGCTTTTTTCGGCATCCTTGCTACTACAGTCGGCCAGCTTACCGGGCAAGGTCATTCCCTCGAGGGCTCCCTTACGAATCACACTATCGCGAGCTGCGCGAGCTGCGAGTCGAGCACGGGCCGAGAGCAAGCCTTTGCCGATAATCTTTTTGGCTTCGATAGGGTTTTCCTCAAGATAGTAGCTGAGGTACTCGTTTAAGACCTTCTCGACGATACTGCGAATCTCGGGGTTGCCGAGCTTGGCTTTGGTTTGGCCCTCAAACTGTGGGTCAGCGAGCTTAACAGAAACAATCGCGGTTAGACCTTCGCGGACATCATCGCCAGTGAGGTTTTCTTCTTTTTCTTTGATGAGTCCATTTTTGCGAGTGTAGTCGTTGATGGCTCGGGTTAGGGCTGACCTAAACCCAACTACATGGGTGCCACCCTCTGGATTGAAGATATTATTGGCAAAGGCCTTAAACTGCTCATTGAAACTATTGCTGTATTGAATTGCAATCTCAACCACTACGTCGTCGACCTTTTTGTCGACATAAAAAGTTGGCTCGTTGAGCGACTCTTTGCCCTTATTGAGATGTTCAACATAGCTCTTGATACCACCTTCAAAATAAAAGCCATAGCTCTGGCTAGTACGCTCGTCTTTGATATTGACCTGCACGCCCTTGGTCAGGTAGGCCTGGTGGCGTAAATAATCCAAGATAGTCTTATAACTAAATTTGGTTGTTTCGAAAATTTCATCATCAGCCTTAAAACTAATTTGCGTGCCGCGCTTGGTGGTCTTATCGATTTTTTTGATATCCGATACTGGCACTCCTACCTTGTACTCTTGTTGGTACTCAAAACCATCTTTCCAGACGGTCGCCTTGAGGTCTGTCGATAGGGCATTGACGACGCTAATTCCGACTCCGTGTAATCCGCCAGAGACTTTGTATCCTCCGCCACCAAATTTTCCGCCGGCATGAAGCACCGTCAAGACGGTTTCGAGTGCCGACTTGCCAGTGGTTTTGTGCTTATCGACGGGTATTCCGCGACCGTCATCGGTAACTGTTACCCAGCCGTCGTCTTGCAATACAACATCGACTTTGGTAGCTTCCCCGGCCAAGGCTTCGTCGATAGAGTTATTGACTATCTCCCAGACCAAATGGTGCAAGCCCTCGCTGCCGGTGCCACCAATATACATTCCTGGGCGCTTTCGAACTGGGTCCAGCCCCTCTAGGACTTGGATCTGCTCAGCGTTGTATGCTTGCTTTTTTTCGGCCATAAATTATCTATAATCCCCTCTGTTAGTATCATAATAATAAGCTCTTGTAGCAGCTTATATATGCACTCTATTATAGGCGAAAGATTGGGCACAAGCAATGTATTTAGTTTGGCTAGTTAAAATAAACTGCTGACTGGGCTTAGCGAATTAGCGGCGGCGAATTATCTCAGGATAAAACTAGCCGGCTAAGTTTTTGGCAATCTCGGCCTGCACTTCGGCTTTAGGCTTGGCGAATTGTGAACGACTGAGGGCTTTCATAGCTTCTAGCTGCTCAGGCCTAGGCTTACCGAGCGGTGGCATTATTTCTTTCATCGAAAATGGTACTGTTGGTACGCCCTTGGAAATAATCTTGGTGGCGGCATAGTGGTTCGGTATACTCACCAAATCGGGAGCATCAAAGGCCGGAGCAAATTGCTTTACCAAAAACTCAGCATCGTCTGGACCAACTCTAAAACCAATCATCGAACCTACATTACCAAATACCGAGTCTCTGACCTTCTCATCGAGCTGCGATATAAACTGGTTTGCCATAAACAAACTGAGTCGGTATTTGCGAGCTTCTGACAAAATAGTTGCGATAGAGTCGGTCGAATAATTCTGAAACTCATCGATATAAACACTATAGTCTCGACGCTCACTTTCGGGTGTATCGGCTCGGCTCATAGCGGCCATCTGGAACTTGATAATAAACATTATGCCCAGTAGTTGCGAGTTGATATCGCCGAGTAGACCTTTAGATAAATTAACAAACAAAATCTTGCCGTCGTCCATGATTTCGCGCAAATCAAAGGCTGATTTTTTTTGACCTACGATGTTACGCATAATTTCGTTGTTGGCGAATGCCCCAAACTTTGATACAAACCAGCCCAACATTTCCGATTTTGAATGTTGGTCGGTCTGGGCCATTTCGCCTGTCCAGAATTCCTGAATAACAGGGTCGGTGACATGTTTGAACTTTTTCTTGAGGTATTCGTCGTCGGTGAAGACTTTTGGAACTTCAATAAAAGTTCCACCATTAGGATCGGCCATAACAGTTAGGGCGGCATTTCTGAACCAAGCTTCGAACCGCGGGCCCATAAAGCCCTGATTGTTCGGGTCGTATATTTTATAAAGCATCGATATTGCTTCTTGCACCAGGAAGTCCTTTTGCTCTGGATGAGCAGGATCAAACTCCATAATATTCCAGCCCATCGGAAACTCTGTATCGCCAGGGTTAAAATAAATAACATCTTTGGCTCGTTCGGGTGGTACCATCGCCATTAGCTCTTCTGCCGTATCGCCGTGTGGGTCAATAAAAGCCACACCTTTGCCAGCGTACATATCTTGCACGATACAGTTGCGCAAAAAAAGCGACTTTCCTGTGCCGGTCTGTCCAATAGCGTAAAAATGGCGGCGGCGGTCTTCGTCTGAGAGTCGAATAATTTCTTCGTGGCCCTGATATATATTGGTGCCTAGTATCATTCCTTCTTCGCTCATTCCGGCCGGTGCTGCGACTTCTTTCATACCCTTGCGCTCAACTTGCGCCGTCATTTCGGCGTTCTCACTCGGCAAGTGAAAAACAGTAGCTAGCTCGACCGAATTAAGCACTGTTCTGTTTTTGTTGACGGGGAAGTACCTAAATACGAAGTCGGTTGTGAGTTGTGCGACATCAGTAGCTTTTTTATACTCGAACGCATTAGAGTTGGTCAGAGTAAGCTGGGCAAAACCGAGCTTAATGCTATCGATGATACCGCTTGCTGTCACAATATCATCAGAGCTGGCCACAACTCTAATTAGCGTTTCGAATGCTGGGTATTTTGACTTCTCTTCTAATAACTCGATTTCTTTTTGTTCCAACATATTGGGCTGCTTGTCGCTTTTGGTCTTGTCTCCTTCAGAATTACTACCTTTAAATGGGGCCTTAGCAACATCCCCTGCTATGCTCATTATCTTTTCGCTGCCTTCTTTTTTATCGGGGTTCAAAATTTGTTTTGCGAGACTTCTAGATTTTTTTGCCCACTTGGAGCTTGCTGGTCGTATCAAAACCTGGATAGCCGCACCATCTCCTTTACTTAGGTTGGATAAGCCAGATAACATTCCAGCCAAGGAGTCCTGCTCGCTCATCTGGTAGTTTTGGATAGGATAGTAGCTAGATTTTTTGAGCTCAAATTCTCCACCCGTTACACCGTTGATTTTTGATTCTTTCGAGAAAAAATTAATATCTTCTTTTTGCTCAATTTGCACGCCAGGATACCCAGAAGACAAAGCTTTTTTGACTGGCTCCAGCAGACTTGCAGGCACTGCGACATAAAAAAATATCTGCTTGCCGATAGCGACTATTTCGAAGCCTACATATCGCTGTCCATAAAGCCGGTATTTTTTTGCTGATATCCCCGATAGCAAACGGTAGACTCCTTCGGCTTTAGAGATATTCTCCTTGGCTGCTTCTCGGCTATCGCGACCTTCAGTGGGAGTTTCTCGCGGTGGTATCTTGATAAGTAATGGTACGAGCTTGAGGCTGCGCTCGACCGACTTCGAGCGTCGCGAATTTTTGACAAACAAAAATGCAGCGACTGCTGCGAAGCCCAGCAAAAGCAGAAGTGCCATTAATACCAAGAGCGGCATTATATCGGTCATTCTAGGGCTACTCTATTTCCAAGTTAAATCTTTTTTTAAGATAAGCTCTACTGAGACTATGCTGAGCTTCGTCTTTGGAAAAGGGGTCTAAGCTGGTCTTGGCGACAATCTCGTCGGCTTTTTGGATCCATTCTTTTTCGATTGGACCAGAGTCTTCAGCAGGTAGCTTGGCTATTTCAGATTCATAATGGCTGGGGGGCTTATTATCGTCATCGGTGGCCTTAGTACTGGTACTAGTAGCGGTGGCGGGTAATCCTACAGTAGGAATGGGCAGTATGCTACTAGTGACAGAGGGCTGGGCCTCGGCTGATGATGAGATCTGCTGATTTGGATTTTGCTCAATAGCCAACTCACCTGCTGCAGGAGCAGATTCAACAGAACCAGTTTTTATGTCATCTGGCTTCATAGTTATAATTATAACAGTTATGCTTGTTAGTAACTAGCCAAACCCAAGTTTTTTGCCAAGGCATTAGAAGCTAATTATGAACCCAAACTGGAGTGCCGATGCTAGACCAGCCAAACAAAAATGCGGCTGAGCTCTTGGGCATATTTACGCAACCGTGACTACCTCCGTAGTAGTAATCTTGTCCTCCGAAAGCGCTACGCCAATCGGCATCGTGGAGGCCAAAGCCAGCGTAAAATGGCATCCAGTAGTCTACATAGACATTGTAGTTGTAGCCATATGGACGCCCGTTTAGGTAGCGAGCGGTTTCTTTGGCGTAAATACTAAATAGCCCTGTCACCGTCGGGAAGCCTGCGCCTGTAGCCCCACTAGTGATTGGGGTCGAGAATATCACCTGATTGTCTTGGTAGGCCCAGAGGTGCTGACTAGATAGATTAACCTCAATATAGCGGCCATACTCTAGGCTAACCGAGCTATTGGTTTCCGTCTTAAAGGCAATTGGTTGGGTTTGTAAATTTATTGAGATGCTTTTGGATGCTATGGCAGACACAATTTCATCGGTCGCGGCATCTTGTAGTATTGCGATCCCATTTTGGCCCTCTTGCTCAACAGAACTAACGCCGTTGCGGACATTAACCTTTTTATTCTTGGGTGCTACATTAACCTGGTTGGCAACTGCCTGCAGGTAGCCCAAAATCTGTTCGCGAGATACATATACGCCCAGAGTAACCGTACCATCAGTATTGGCAGTATGGCGAAATTCTAACCAATGGCCCATAGTGGCTCGGTCAGCTATAAACTGCCTGCCACCATAATTTAAGACTGCCGAATGCGAAAGTATGCTGTTGGCTTCTAGCTTAGCTTTTTCGGTATCGGTTGCCACAAATTGAGCTTTTACTGGTACAGGTGATAGTTTTAGGTTTTTATCCTTGCCATCGGCGATCGAACTTCGGATGGTGCTATCGAGGAGTTTTTGGTCGACCCTAAAACCATCCTTGTCTGGTACTACTGTTAGCTGTCCCTCGACTACTGCCAGAGTAGCGTTAACAGGGTCGATTCCAACGGCAGATATAACCTTGGAGGTGAATTTTTTGAGCTCTTCGCGGTTGATGCTGTAAGAATAGCCCATTTGACCATGCTTACTGGCATCGAAAAACCCCATAATAGGCAGCGGGCTTGTATGACCGACGCTATAAGCCAACTTTAGGGTTTCATCTAGCTCGTACTGTGCGCCAAGATCGCTACTGGTTGCCAAAAATGTCTGATTTCCCACCTCTACCGTAAAATGCCTCTGGCGGCGCATCTCCATAAGCATTTGTCGGGCCTGCTCTTGAGTTTTGAAGCTGAGGTCCTTGCCAGCCACCGAGACGCCCGGGAACATCACCCCAACGGTCAGGGCACTAACTAATAGATTGGAAAACACAAAGGCAATCGTAATACCTAAAAAGACAAACCAAACACGAGATTTCAGCGCCGGTTTCTGACCAGTTTTAGACAACCTCTTGGGTAAACTTAAAAAATGCGAATGAGATTTATTGCCCATATGCTTATTATTATAGCGAGATTACCGTCTATTGGCTATAATACTTTTGCTTTTAGTTTGGATGCTATTAGCTTGGTACTTTTTGTTAGTTGTTGTGCTATTTCATCTGAGGTTGGGTTGGGGCCTAGATCTATCCCAATTGTTATTGTGATACGCTTTTTTGAGCTCTTTTTTAGTTCATCATTCCGGAACTCACTCTTGTACTGCACCGAGAAAACCTTATCTTCTAGTATTTTCTTAATGCTCTGGTATAACACAGTCTCGTCTAGCTCTACGGTGATGTCTCGGTAAACTATTTGGTAGCTCGGAATGGTTTTTAGATCGGGCTGATTAGCTTTCTCGATAAGCTTTTCGATATTAATACTCGCGAAAGACAGCTCTTTGGTAATCTCGAACTTTTTCAAAATAGCAGGGAAGAGCTGGCCGAACTCTCCTAACCCAGCCGTTATTGCTCCAGCACGATTGTGAATATAGATATTATTTATAATCCTAGCAACCTCTAGCTCCTGGCGATACCAACCAAAGATATTATCTATTACTCCTTTTAGCCTAGCTAGGCTAGACTCATTCCAGATTGTAATGCCGAGCTCCCACTTCTCTGTTGGACCCGATTTTGTCTGCTCATAAACTCTGCTTATCTCAAATATGCCATCATATTCGCTACCTTGGTTGGCTTGGGCCGCGCTTAGATGGCTACTAATTAGCCCTGTGCGCAAATAGTCTTGCTCGCTGCTAAGTGGGTTCTCGATTTGGAGGTGCCTGGATTTGTCCGAGACAACATTGTCTATATCTGACCCAGATACAAAAGAATAAGTCATAACCTCGATCAAACCTAACGCCGCTAGTTTTTCTCTGAGCTCCATTAGCTGGGGTAGCAACTGATGCTCAACAGAGTTGGTGAGTTGGATTGTCGGCAATGTAGATGGCAAGTTTTCATAGCCCAACCCTTTAGCAATTTCCTCGAATATATCAGACTCAATGGCTACATCGCTACGCCACCAAGGTACATCGACCGATATGATATGGTTGAAGTTTTCGGTGTAGCGACGCGCTCCTAGGTAGTGTGGGGATTTGGTGACTCGTGTTATTGGCACAACTGCAGGCTTGTCTGTGTTAGCCAAGCTAAAAACCTTGCCTTTGGATAAGTATATACCAATTTGATCTGGTGTGTTTTTGGTTTTGGCTTCTGTATTAGCAGATAAAAACAACATGTCGCCAGGCTTTAGGCTAGCCTCGGGGACCTCCATACCAGACTTAAATTGCTCCTTAGGACTTTCTGGTAGCATAATACCAGCCTTGGAATATAAGGCCCTAACTCTATCGGATACATCGCCATCAACACTGTTGGCCTGTGGTGTGCTGAGTAATTTTAGCTCTTTACTGATCGAAAAATGGCTAGGGCTGAACCCACGCTTGCTCAGTAGAGCAGTGACCTCTTTCTCATCAAGCTTAATCCCCAAAAACTTCTCAGCCTTTCTGATACGGACTCCTAATTTGACCACGTTAAGCTGGCTGTAGAGTTGCTGGGTGGGGAAGCCAGTTATCTCGGCTTGGCAGATATCTTTGAGCAGTCCAATGATACGCTCGGTCGCTATTTTGGCAAGGGAAGTAGGGAGGCCCCTTTCGAACCTAGACGAGGCTTCCGTCCTGATGCCGTGTCGCAAAGCAGAACGTCTAACTGTAGTTTTATCAAAATCAGCAACCTCTAGCCATATTTCAGTACTTGATGATTCAGTTTCGGTACTTTTACCACCCATTACTCCTGCCAGAGCGATTGGGCCAGAGTTATCCACAATCACCAGGTCCTGGTTGGTGAGTTTGACCTCTTTGTCATCGAGAGAAACGAGTACCTCATGCGACCCAGCAAGGCGTACTCCAAAATTTCCAGTGACTTTACTGGCATCATAGGCGTGAGAGGGCTGTCCATACTCTAGCATCACAAAGTTAGTAATATCTACCACGGCGTTGATTGATCTTAAGCCAGCCGACTGTAAGTTATCCACAAGCCACCTCGGGCTGACTGAGTCTGGGGCCAACTTGAGCTTTGTCAAATAAAAAGCTTGGCAATGCCCGTCTTTATTGACTTTCACGACTTCTCTGTCTTGGTATGTTATTTTATCTATACTGGGCTCAACTAAGCTATTATCAGCTTGGGTCGCCGCAATCTCGCGGGCTAGACCTATATAAGATAAATAGTCCCAACGGTTCGAAGGTGTCTTAATGTCTATGATATCGCTAATATTTGCTATGTCGCACAATGACTGTCCTAGGGGTAGGCCAGGGTCTTGCTCTATAATGCCATCGTGATCCTTACCCCAGCCTAGTTCGAGTTCCGAGCAAAGCATTCCGTGAGATTTTTCACCTCTTATCTCTGCATCGCTTATCTCGTCGCCACTTGGTAATATTGTTCCGGTCTGAGCCAAAGCCACCACCATGCCAGCGCGAATATTAGGAGCTCCGCAGACTATATCTACTATGCCGTTGCCAGTATCAACCTTAGCGAGTTTTAATCTGTCGGCATTTGGGTGAGGCTTGGTTTCTATCACTTTAGCTGTAATTATTTTGGGGTCTAGCTTTTTTGCATACAAGATTTCTTCAACTTCAACTTCCGTAGTTTCTAGAGCGGCAACCATTTGTTCGGTATTTAAGCGCTTTTTAAGATAAGTATTAATAAGGCTAACGCTGATTTTCATCTAAAATTGCTCCAGGAATTCAATTTTTGGCCGCCACAATTGCCTTAGGTCGCTAATGTTGTACTTGATTGCCGCAATGCGCTCAACTCCCCACCCGAAGGCAAATCCAGAGTATTTGTTGGGGTCAATTCCGCCATTAATCAGCACATCTGGGTGCACCATCCCTGCTCCGCCCAGCTCTAGCCATTTGCCCTCGTATTTAGCGTCAACCTCTACAGATGGCTCCGTGTAAGGAAAGTAGCTAGCCCTGAATCTAATTTCGGTACTATCGCCGAGTTGTCTTTTGACAATCTGGAGCAAGGTTCCTTTGAGGTCGGACATGCTTACTCCCTCGCCGACCACTAGCCCCTCTATCTGATTAAACGACCATGAGTGAGTAGCATCTTCATTTTCATTACGGAAGACCTTACCTGGGACTATGATTTTGAAGGGGGGCTTATTAGACATCATAAACCTAACTTGCATGCCAGAGGTATGCGTTCTTGGCAGAAGCTTCTGTTTGCTATCCTTAATATAAAAAGTATCTTGCATCTCTCGTGCAGGATGGATTTCGGGCATATTGAGAGCTTCGAAATTGTACCAGTCGGTCTCTATCTCTGGACTATCAACGATAGCAAAGCCTAGCTCGGTGAATATCTGGAAGGTCTCTTTTAACACCAATGTGGCTGGATGCAAATGCCCTACTCGCGAATATAAACTAAGGCTTTGTCCAGGGCTACTAATGTCGAAGGGTGCGTATTGACGATCGGCTTCTCTTTTATTTAACCTATCCTCGACATCCAGTAGGGTCTTTGTGACTGAAGCTTTGAGAATGTTCAATTGCTTCCCCAGTAGTGCTCTGTCATTGCCCTGAAGAAGTGCTAGCTTGGGCATTTCGGATCCAATAAAGCTCTTTTTGCCAAGGTACTTGGACTTTAGTAGCACCAAATCGTTGGCATTCTCTACCTTGGATACATCCTTTTGAAGTTCGGTTATAATTGTATCGGATTTCATAGCTTATGCATCCTTCTTCCTGGTCCTAAAAAACACCTCTACAACTATAACAATTAGCATAAATAACAAAATATCTCTCCAGCTCAAGCTACGCAAACTAGAAAGGGCCAGGAGCCCGACAATACTAAAACCAACTAGCGATCCAAATCGCAAGCTACTCTTGAAAAGGGCCATCTGATTGTCTTGGCTTTTGAGATTTCTCGTCTTGAATTTGAAAGACACGATAGTTATTAGAGCCGACACCATCACCAAAGCATTGATAAACCAAAAAGTAACGCCAGCAGGTCCGAGCCTAGTAGGGTTAGTAGTAAAAAGTGATAGCACAAAAAGTACAGCTGTAATGACTAAAACTGCTGATATAGCTACCAAATATACTGTTGCGCGCTTCTTCATAAGATATAACATATTATCGCACAGCTGGTTTTTATAGTACAGAGCACCATAAAATTCTTCAATAATCGAATAAAATATTAATTAGACTGAACACATTTATTCTGGTGTCACTTTTTAAGTCCCTACTGAACACTTTTTTTATCAATTATAAATGAACAAGTTATTTTTAATACAAGCACCCTTTAAGTAGGGCCTGCCGAATGCCCGATAGTGCAATGATAGTTAGTAAGTACCTGTGGATAACTCGATATTTATTGGTGGAGGCTTAGTAGTGCCCAAATATAAGCCATTGTTGTAGTTACCACACTGTTTGTCTATAGGTAGTTCTATAAATTCGCCAGTTTGTTGTAATTAAAGCAGTACCACGGCTGATTTCATACTTATCTGCCTGTTTTAGCAGCTAATTATTGCATTAGTCTTGTTTATTATAGGTTTGTGAGCTGTTATGCTTGTCTGAAGTAGTCTGATAATCCTGTGAGTAGGTCTTAAATCGTAGAAGCTGATCCGTATTGGTCCTCGTTCCAATTGCTTTGCTCTTTTTCAGCTAGCCTATTAGCCTCTGTCGGTCCGTAGTCCTTGCTTTAGCGGCACGCTAGTCGCTGCGAGTTACCATTAATACTAAAAAGTACCTTATAACAAAAAAACACCCTGCTAATAGTGGATGTCTGGTGTTGTGAGCTTAAAAATGGTTACGGGCCGATGCGAATGCCCTTAAATGTTTAGAAACAAAATTGGCATGTATCGGCCCGGGTGTGGATCCTAACCGAAGCTAAGATCCCTTAGTGAAGTTTGCCCGTCGCGTTTTATTTAATACTTGAAGGAGCTGATCTACGACTGGCGCTTCCCAACCATCGGTACGGTACCTGACCATAATTGTACTTTCTAGTTGAGTAGAAAGCATAATTATGGTCAAGTTCCTTCGAGCTGTTTCCTGTATCCCCCTTAAGCATAATGACTGCTTACAGAGTGGCTCTACGACAGTAAGGAAGTTCTGGTACAAAAAACAAGGGGGTTGTTTTTTGTATCCAGAGATTCCTCACCGTCAAATTGTGGGCAAAAGACCTTTAAGAGTTCAGGCCATCGCCTATGGTGGTTTGGTATGTGGCATAATTTTTATTTTTGTTTTTAATGAACTAGAATAACTCTAGTATAGCACTACGCTTATGCTTATGTCAATACTTTTGATGTAATAATTGCACTTTTCAGGTGTAGGTGGATGTTATATTTTTTACAACAAGCCTATTTTAGATTTTACTTCGTTGAGCTTTTCATTGGCTATTTGGCTAGCTTTGGCGTTTCCCTGTTCGATAATAGCCATTAGGGCTGCCTCATTTGACCGATATTTTTCGAATTCAGCCTGTAGGGCCGACAGTTTATCGGCGACGAGCTCGCCGAGCTCTTGCTTGAACTCTCCATAGCCTTTTTGCTGATACTTGCTCTCTACAGTAGCGATATCGACCTCGGCGAAGCCGGCGTAGATCTCGATGAGGTTAGAGATGGCCGGTTTGGATTTGGGGTCGTAGCGGATCTTGTCGTCAGAGTCAGTAACGGCTCGCTTGAACTTCTTGATTACTGATTCGGCGTCCTCGCCGAGCGCTACATAACTATCTGGGTGGTCGCTTTTGCTCATCTTATAGCGAGGGTCATCGAGCCCTCTTACTCTTGAGCCATGCTGTGGTGTGGTAGCTTTAGGAATTACAAATGTTTCTCCATAGATATTATTAAACCGAGTTGCGATATCCCTGGTTAGTTCTACATGCTGAATCTGGTCTTCTCCTACCGGAACTTCATCAGTACTATATAGCAATATATCTGCAGCCATCAGTACCGGGTAGTTAAATAGCCCCACCAGCTGGCCCTCGGCCGAAGACTTGCCGCTTTTATCCTTAAACTGCGTCATTCGACTGAGTTCGCCGATTGTCACGAAATTGTCGAGTATCCAAAATAGCTCAGCATGAGCTGGCACCATAGATTGCACCAATATAATCGACTCATCAGGGTCGACACCAACTGCCAAAAGCCAGGCCACTAGGTCTAGGGTCCTGGTTTTGAGCTGGGCGGGGTCTTGCCGTACCGTCAGGGCGTGCGAATTTGGTACAAAGAATATACTCCTATTGCCAGATTGACTGGTTGGCCAATGCTTCATGGCTCCTATGTAGTTGCCAATTGTCATCTCGCCGGTCGGTTTTAAGCCTGAGAATACGGTTTTCATGCTTTTATTATACAACACCATAGGCTAATCATCGATATTTGGCTTCTCCAGAAATGCCGGATCGACAGACTCGTCTGTGCCGGCTATATTAACGACATCTTTATCGACCTTTTTAAGCTCCTTGTGGGCGTTATTGTAATGATTGACGGTGGTCGATAGTGACCCGCCTAGCTTATGCATAAATTCCTCATAACTCTTGATGTGACGGCCCAACATACCAACCCTCTTTTGTATCTCCTTAGCTTGATCTTCTATCTGAAGGCTTCTTAGGCCCTGCAAGACTGTTTGCAGATAGGCCATGAAGGTTGTAGGGCTAACAATAATAACTTTCTTCTCCTGAAAAGCATATTCGATGAGATCCCTCGAGGCGGTATCGGCGGTTCCTATCTTGTTGGTTAGTAGGTCATTATAGATTGCTTCAGAAGGTATAAACATAAATGCAAAATCCATAGTATTTTCGCTGGGTCTAATATACTTACTAGTTTCGTCGATTCGGGTTTTAAGGTCTTGCTTGAACCGCTTAACATAAATGGCCCGCTGATCTTTGTTCTTCTCTTCTACTAGACGGTTGTAATTTTCAAGGCTAAATTTTGAGTCGATAGGGAGTATTTTATCTTTTTCAAGAAAAATAACTGCGTCTACAATATCACCGTCCTTAAATTTGTATTGCAACTTGTACCGATTAACCGGCAGGACGTTGTCGAGCACTGTTTGCAGGTAGTACTCGCCCAGTACTCCACGTTGCTTAGGGTTTTGAAGTACATTTTGGAGTGTCTTGAGCTCGTCAGCAACATCTACGACCCTCTTATTGGTTTCGTCGAGCTTAGTGAGGCGTTCGGTAACATCAATTATCAGCTTGGATGACTCACTCATCTGTTTTTGGACACTAGCCTGCATGGCAGAATTGTTTTTATCAATTCTTTCATTCAGATGGGATTGCGATTGATTAATAAGCTGTTGGATACCCTGAAGGTCTTGCTTGAGCATACCAAGAGAATCTGAGCTAATTCCCGACTTCTTAACCGTCAGGAGATATATGACTACTAGTAATGCCAACAGAACTAGCCCTATCAGTACTATTAGAATGATATTCATGTTCCCTCCTTATGATATATAGTATAGCACTCCAAATTACTAATAAAAAATAAACTAGCGGGCACGACGTAGCAGATAAACTCTATGAACAATATCTTAACTCAATTGTACTAATTATATCACAG
>JBAXPC010000009.1:0-19151 GCA_037132395.1 bacterium
GTAATTCGGTTGTAGGTTTTGTCGTATACATACTTACTTACTTCAGACGAACTTTTGCCTTTTATGTTGGGCGAATCCTTGCTATCGGCATAGTTGAGTGTGGTCCTGCTAAAATCATTAACATCCCTGGTTTTTTGGGTGCGGACCATCATGTTATAAAGCGGCATAGATTGGATAATACAGTAACTCACCACAAAGTTGCCATTTTTTTCGACAACCTCACCGGACTTATTCTTGACCACATCAACCACGCTGGTGGTAGCCCCTGTTTTGGGGTCGGTTAGATCTTTGGTGGTGTAGCTGTAGGGGCAATCTGGAGCCGCGTTACTGCTTTGGTAACGAGCATTCTTGATGTTTACTTTTAACATTTTTTCTTCTATGCTACCTGGCTTTGGGCTGGCAGTAGAAGCGGGGGCAGCAATAGCCTGTCCAGGTTTAACCTCGACATAGCCATATTTTTTGTAGGTGTCTTCGCTAAAAACAGGAATTTTTGTCCCCGCTAACTTGGCTGCCTGAATGGCAAACTCGCGAGTTTTTGGGTCCGTAATGACTTTCTCCACAAACTTGTATGGGTTGGCTGCAGCATACATAATTACACCAACAATTATGCCAATAATAATTAGTGGGATCGACAAAAATATAGCAGCACCTATGGCTATCTTTTTGAGATTTTCTTTTTTTAGGGCCTTACTTACGCCTTTTTGTACTTTTCCGCCGAATTCTGCACCCAAACCACCAGTAAGCACATCGACACCTACCTCCGCCGCTGCTCCAGCTGCTTCGCGGCCCGCTGCTCCAGCTGCTCCTTTGGCACCATTTTTTTCGTAGCCTTGCTTGATTTCCTTGCCGGTAGATTCTAGTCCAGTCGGACCAGCTTTTGCTACATCCTTTATGTCATTCATGGTTTCACTAGCCGAACCAGCTTTATCTTTTACGGAGTCCTTTATTCGGCTAGCTTTTTGAGGGCCGCCACCCTGACCTTCGCCACCCGAAGCCAGCTGGCTTTCTTGGGCATGGCTATCGCCATCCAGCCCTCCAGATGGCTTTGATTTTGACCCTCCACCCCCAGAAGGCTGGTGAGGCTCTGGTTTTAAATTACTCCCATCCATAATTATATAAATTAAATCCTTAAGCTTATTATAGCAAAGTTAGTTGTCTAACCAAACTACCACCGCACCAATAATTGAATATTTCGGATTAAACTATTTGTTAGCTGGGGGCTACACCCTCGGTAGCCTGGTCGCTAATGTTGGCGCTCATTTCTTGTTGTTTCATTTGCCTTTCTAGAAGATCCTTAGGGTTAGTGGTTATTAGCTGCTCTTCTGTTGGAGAGCCTATGACTTTAATAACAACATGGCTTAGCCCCGCAAAAAACAGTCCCTCGCCAACCGGAAACTGAGTCAGGCGCTTGGTTTCTTCCTGAGTTAGCTTAAAGGTGTCTGCAATACGATCGACCGACGACGGACTTTGTTTTAATAGCAGTTGAAGGCTCGAGTTGTTAACCACGGCCCTACCTAGGCGCGTACTTAAAAAATCTTCGACATCTTGCGATATGGTTGTTAGGCCTAGGTAGTACTTACGGGCACGCTTAGCGATACTAAACATAAACATCGCCGAGTCTTCATACTGCATGAGCTGCCAGGCCTCATCGATTACCAGTATCCGCTTGCGTTTGTCGGTTTTGACTTTGTTCCAGATATAATTTAGGGTTATGTACATTCCGATGGGGCGTAGCTCATCCTCTAGATCACGAGTATTAAAGACCACAAAATTGTTGTTGAGGTCAACATTGCTTTGCTCGGAGAATATTCCTGCAAAAGTACCCTCAGTATAGCGGCGCAATCGAGCTGCTAGCGAGGGGCCGTTGCCACCCATCGTGTTGAGGGTATTGTAGAGGTCTATCATCACAGGTGGCTGGGCAGTATGTGTTAGCGGGTCGTTAGTGATGCCCTTTTCGGCGTAGGCATTGATTAGCGCAACATCCATATCGGATTCTTCTGCTGGGCTCATTTGCCCGGTCATTAAGCGCAACAGACCATGAAGCATAATGATGTTGGCTCTTAGGGCGTTGTCTGCTTCTTCGGGGTCAATAGTAAGCGGAATATCGAAAGGATTGATGCGGGTATCACTGGCTAAACTCAGGTGCAAAAAGCTGCCACCAACGGCGTCGCAGAGGGTTTGGTACTCATTTTCGGGGTCGATTACTATTACCTCGGTACCCATCATCAGAGACCGCAGGCACTCGAGCTTTATGGCAAAACTTTTACCAGCACCGGATTTGGCAAAGACCACCATATTGGCATTTTCGAGGCTAAATCTATCAAATAGTACCAAGCCGTTGTTTTGACGGTTAATGCCATACAAAATACCCTCGTCTCGGCTGAGGTTGGCAGTGGTAAATGGAAAGCTAGTCGATATTGCACCGGTATCCATATTGCGCCTAATTTGAAGTTGGTCTGTGCCCATTGGTAAGGTCGAATTAAAGCCTTGCTCCATTTGGATTGTGGCGGGCTTAGCATACACCAGGCCTGTACCCAAAATACTTTCGATTTTTTTGCCGATCTGCTCGAGCTCGGTTTCGTCTTTGCCGTATACGGTTATGTAAAAGCCGAACCGAAAGAACCGTTCCTCGCCAACCTGAAGTTTGTCGCGGATTTCTTCGGCATCGTTAATTTGAGCCTCAAGCTGAGGATCGCGAACTTTGCCTTTTTCTTGGGAGATAGAATTACTGGCCTCGAGCTGACCGACTTTTTTACGCAAGTTGTTGAGTATTATCTGGCTCTCGACGGGCTCGATATTGAGGCTAATATCGACTATTTCATCGAGATTAATAATTGGCGATAGCCAGCCAGTAAAGAGTGTACGCGGGTAGGCATATACAAAGTAAGTACGGGCATAGCGACGGCCAATTTTGACATAGTTACTTTTTACCTCGAAGCTACTGGGTGCAATAATATCGCGCAGGGTAGTAACGCCCTGCTTGTAGGTCTGCTCTTGTTGCAATTGAGCTGCGGACTGGAGATTGATTTTTGGTGGTTTATTGCCGAAAGCCATTTTAGTTTGTTCCTCCTGGCGGAGCTTGTTGCCTGGCGGCGGCGTAGAGGTCTGGCGGCTCTTGCTCTTTGGGCTGGGGAGTATAAGGCCCAGCCGGTGTGCCATCTCGAGCCACTACTGCTGTCGTCATGCCATCGGTATCGACAAGTGCTTGGTTTTGCGATTCATCAACATTGTAAGATCCATAATAAAGCTCAATTACCTCTTGGGTCTTTAAGACCGCTGCGCGCACCCCGATACTAGCTAGGCCTTGAGCCACCATATTGGTGCGTAGCACTAGCTCGCTCTTGCGCTGCGCAAACTGCTGGTCGGTTTGGGAAACATCCTTGGGTCCACCTAGGGTGCTAGCTATTTGCTTAAAAACATTGCCCTTGGCCTCTTCGATAACATAGTACGGAACCACCACAAAAAACTTTTTATCCATAATGTTGGCGACGTTCAAAAGGTCGCGAACATTAAAAATATAATCTTCCATTAGCTCGGCCAGTAGCGGGTTGGGCTGGTCGGCCATCATTTGATCGAGCTTATCGAGGTAGCCATCGAGATCGATTTTGCGTGACTGTATGCATATTTGAATCGGAAAGTGCAGGCCGTTTAAGAAACCCTGATATGCAAATTCGATAGCTTCTTTTTCGCCGCCGCTCTTGAGGTCGTAATTGGTTGGTGAGCACATAACTATCATCCGTAAGCTACCGTCGCGCATAATTACTACGCCATCTCTGACCTCTGCAAAGTTAAGATGGCCTTGGGTACTAACAAGTGCGGCCTTCTTGTTTTTAGGAGGCGTTACGCTATTGGCATATTCTTGTTGGGCTGGATTGGGCTGGTTTGGTTGCATGATTTTTATTGGGTAGCGGGAGCGATCTTGATGGACTGCCCCTCCGATATTACATTTTCATTAGTAGTTCGGGCAATCTGCTCGACGGTCAGGTTGTTTGATTGCAGCATAGCCTTTTTAATTATAGCACCCGAGGTGCTGGGTTGAGTATTATTTTGCATCGGAGTTGCCGAACTAGACTTACTGGCCAGCCCTCTTTGCATACTATTCACGGCGTCGTGCTGTATATTGGCCTCGACATTTTCTAGTAGGCTATTTACCTGCGTGCTTCTGATATTGGTGGCATCTAGCACGTCGTCTTGCTGGGTAAGCCCTGGACCGGCACTCGTAATCGCTATAGTACTTGCAACCGCTGCCGGGTCGACGATTCGTTGGCTGTACGTTGCAGCCTGGTTGGTACTATCGACCAGTTGAATGGTGGGGTCTTTTTGGGCTCCATGGGTGTCCATTATTAGGGCCAACTGCTTGAGGCTGCCCATATTTATATTTTTGAGCGGAATTACCTCTTGGGCAACATCGACTTTTTTTACCAGCTCGACCTGGGTTAGATCTTTGTCCCAGACCCTAATGCGCGGAACCACAAAATACTGCAATACCGCCACAAAGTAGCTTTCGAAGTTTTGCTCTTGGCGCCGCCCAAACCCTAGCAACAAAAAAAACCCAGTAATCGGTACTATTAGTAGTATCATCAGCACGATTATTTTGCTAAATAGTAGCCACATCAGCCCGGCCCAGAGCAAGCCGATAATTACATATATAAATTGCCGCAGGCTCAGGGGGCCCAAGATTTTGTCTTCGGCCTCGATATCTAGAGGTACTTTATACTGGCCCATTAGCCTCCAAAGCCATCCAGTATAGCTTGGGCATGAAGCTGGTTTGCAGTAGCGGCATCAAAAGCTGCAGTATTGCCACTGGCCGCAGCAGCATTACCTATCGACTCCCAGTGAGTAACACCTTGCCTACCAATTTCCTTCCAGGCCGAGATTGCTTCGGCATCTTCGGGGTGCATTTGAGTATCTTTGGCCATAGAAGCTGCTGCTTGCCAGTTAATTTGCCCCGTATTGGCAGCAGTGCCATCACCAAATTGAGTATTTTTGTTTGTAGCATTCGCAACGTTCCACACAGAGCCAGCTCCTAGTTTTCCTAGTGCTGGGGCACCCTTGCCCTTGATATCGACCCCGCTGCCGCGTACTTTGTAGGTCTCGCCATTAGTGGTTTGGTCGGTGAAGTTGGTTGCTCCTGCGCCCCATCCTGTTAGCTCTGGTGCCTTGGTGTCTAGGTCGCCTATGATGCCAGCATCACCAATCATGCCCTTCCAAGCACCATCACTACCACCTTGATTCCTAAAAGCATCCTGAGCGCTGGCTATCTCGTTGCGCCCACCACCACCCAACTGATTGAGCCTTGCAAGCCCCGCCTGGGCATCGGCTTTTGCTAATAGGTCGCTTGGGTTCTTCTGGGATTTCGCAATGCTAGCTCTAGTTTGCCTACCAATCTCGTTCACATCACCTGAGGCAGCGTACTTGTTGGCGGCATTGGCTCTGTTCTCTGATGTCATTTTGCCAACCTCCTGTTGGGCCTTTTTAGTGCCGCCCAGAAATACTGCCATTTTGCTATTTGGATTATTAGCGACTGCCTGGACAGCTCGATTTTTACCAAACTCAACCCCCTTGCTCTTAGCCATTTGCGTACCTTTTTTTGCAGCACCAGCACCCGCATTATGCACTTTGCCAGCCACAGCACCCATCATTCCGCCTGCAAGAGCACTCATACCCGCTGTTACCCACTTGAGGGTCTTGGGTATTGCCAGCAGGGCCACGATAGGTATAACCATTGCAACCAAAGTAAGAGCGCCACCCGAAGTACCAGAAGATGGATTGGCTACCAATACGCGAGATAGCAGTATCGATACAGCTAGCATGCCGGTAATAAGTGGGAACATCGCATTAAGGCGAATAAAGTTCTTCCACCAAGTAGAAAAGAACTTTTCGGTGCCCGGCAATACCCAGCTAGCAAAAGCAATGGGCGATATTAGAATCAGCACATAAAGCACAATCATGCGCAACACTATAAACACAAATGCGACCAAGATTGCAACTAGGGCAAGTAGTGCAAGTATAAAAATTAGTATCCAGCCCACTTGCGATATTAATAAGGCAGCCCCAGCTCCCCCGACGATTATTGCACCTGCTAGCCCGGCCTGTAATCCGGCACCACCGTTGCCAGTGGGTAATCCCAGCGTGGGCGAAATTGTCCGAAGCGCAAAGATCATATTGGGTATGATTGTGCCAAGCAAATTAAAGAAGTCTACAATAACCCCACAAATAACGTATGCAAACTGAGTCATAATAACGGCCGCTATGAATTTTGGCAGGGTTTTTTTGATGGTGTAGTTGTCGAGTCCGAGCGGCAAGCTACTAGAAAATATCAGTACCAAAAATACTATTACATAAAAAAAGTTAGCAACCACCACTACGTTACCAACAATCTGCTGAAATACATTTACTCCCTCTTGTGATTTTAGCGGTTCGATTGTCAGGAAGTTGATGAGCAAGCCGTCTCGCTCGCCGCTTACCCCCTGGCCACCTATAAGGTTGGAGATTCCGGTTAGTATAGCCTCATAAATTGGGCAGGTTATGAAAGGCAATGGGGCATTATCGTTACACGCCTTCTTGAGCATTGCTAGTGCCTGTATTTGCTCAATGTTAGCTAGCATTCTTGTCTTAACCTCGACATTCATGCCTGCGCCGTTATATAGTGCATCGGTGTGGTCACCTATATGACAGCTAATATTATCACCGGTATCGAGGTAGCTACAGGCACCACTACGATCACCAAATGGCACCTTATTGGCGTTATCGATACCACCAGTCGACCAGTAGTTGGGCGAATCGTCCGTCCCCGAGTTTGCAGGCTGTGTGATAATCTTGGCGCTGCCATCACGTCCATCATTGTTGTGTGTATGCCAGGGTAAAATGGGGTTTTCACCTAAAAAGTGCAGGCACCCCTCGTCACTCCCTCTGTCAGTAGTGACATAGTTGTTGCTACCCGAATCTAGCCAACAATAAGTGGGGTAACCATTTCGTAGGCTTTGCGAAGGCATGTAGAAGAATTTATTGCAGACACCGGTCAGAAAAACACAACGAATATTGTCATAATTTCTATCTACATTGTCTAGCCATGAATTTAGTTTATCTGCTGGCCATGACGAAATAGGATTAGCCAGCAAAGTACTGACTATAGATTGTAGAACTCCATTAGCCAACTGCACTGGGCCTGAAGGCTTCCTGCATTCGACATCAGAAGCGTCCTGCCATTTACACGACCAGTTATTAGATACCGCTAAGGAGTGGTTTTGGGTGTTACTAACAAAGAAACCGCTAGCCACCGCAAATAGGAATATCAAAGATAGAATTAATTTTTTTAACATAAGCTTTATATGTACTTTATTATAGTGCCGAAACGTAAAAATCTCAAATTATTAAAAATCATAAATATCGAGCAATAGATTATGGTAGAATAAAAAGATGAAATTTAAAAGTATTTTATTTATTTCGGCCTTATTAATTGCCCTAGCGGCGGTTCTTTTGCCCCTGCCCACCAAAGCTGTTACATGCGGTGTTTTGCCGCAGTCGGTCTGCAACTCGGTTGTCAACAACCCAGCTAGCACAGCAACTGGCGCGGTTAAGCCACTAATAGATTTTATTGCGAATATTATGGTCGGTTTGTTTGGCTCAATAATTGTACTTATAATAATCGCCTCGGGCGTTCAGATAGCCGCCTCGGGTGGCAACGAAGATGCTGTCAAAAAAGGCAAAGAGAATATCTTTAAGGCCGTCACAGGATTGGTACTTTTGATTTCGTTCCGAGCAATTATCGAGATAATCAATCAACTCTTTGTCGGCGTCGATACCAATACTCTGTTCGATACATCCGGCAACCTAGCAGCCTCCGGCGTGCCCCTGATTATCAAAAATGCCATCGGCATAGCATCGTTCTTGGCTGGCGTTGTGTCGGTAATATTTATTATTATCGGTGGCATACAGTACTCCACTTCTGGTGGAGGTGATGGCCTCAAGAAAGCTAAAAAAACCATTACTTATGCCGTAGCAGGGCTGGTGATATCTCTATCATCATATGGTATATTGGTATTTATACAGAGTCAGTTGCAAAAATAATGAAAAAAATAACCACCACATTGTCATTAATAGCGCTAGCCCTAATACCGGCTAGGGCTTTGGCTGTTAATGTCATTAATAACGATTCTATACCAGCTGCTGTTGCCAATGGCCCAACCGTTGCAGAATTGATAGTAAACGTCGTTAGTATCCTCTCATTTGTGTCGGGCGCAGCTAGCGTAATTACGATTATTGTTGGTGGTATTATATACTCCGTATCGGGTGGTATCGAATCGCGCACCAAAACCGCTAAAGATGCTATTTTGTACGCCGTAATCGGCTTGGTAATATCGCTATCGGCTTTCGCCATAGCAAATTTCGTAATTGGCAAGCTGGGCTAGCAACTGCAATTACCTTCCCTTGAGACCAAACTATAAATATTTCTTGCATAAGGATTATTAAAAATGTATAATCAAAGGTAAATATTAAAGGAGACAACGATGATTTCAATTAGTACGATCAAAAAATCAATTTATGGAGCTACCACAGCCGCCACATTTATAGGAGTTAAGGCTCTGGCTGATTCAGGTACAAACGTCGCTGAGACTGCTGTAAATTCGATCACCCCATCTGGCACCAACACCGACCTAACCGCTCAAATACAACTTATTATTAACCTGATGATAGGTTTGATTGCTGTAGCTGCCGTGGTTATGCTTATTATCGGCGGATTTAGATATGTTTTTAGTCAGGGCGAAGAAAAAGCCACCAAGGGTGCCAAAGACACTATCTTGTACGCCATTATTGGTATTGTGGTTTCGATTTTGGCCTTTGCGATTGTGAACTTCGTAATTGCCGGCCTTGGCAAGTAGTCTAAATTAAGCTATAGAGCCATGCAAAAAATCATTAAGCCCCAGCTAATCTTGTTGTCAGGTATTTTACTAACCTGGCCTCAAGGGGCAATGGCAGCTTGCGATTTGAATACTACGTCGGGCGGTGCCAACTGCGCTGGCACCGATATTCAGGCAAACCTAACGGGCTCGGACGGAATACTAACCAATGTGATCAATATTCTGATAATTGCCGCCGCCATAGCCTCTGTGATAATGATAGTCATTGGCGGATTCAGATATATTTTTAGCCAAGGTGAAGAGAAGAACACTACGGCCGCAAAAGACACCATCTTGTATGCCATAATCGGCTTGGTAGTTTCGATACTGGCCTTCGCGATAGTCAATTTTGTTCTCAAAAAGTTCTAGCGTAGCGATTATCGTTCTTTAAAACCGCACTTTTTAGGTGCGGTTTTGGCTATTGTGCTATAAAATAAGGGTTATGCACGAATACAAAGATAACCTCTTGACCCTGTTGGCAACTGTGGCAATCGTTGTATTGATGGGCTCGCTTGGGTTTGTGCTTGGTAGCTTTGTGCTCTCCCCTAAGCCGACCTCGCAGTCGAAGCTCAGCTACAAGCCCAAGACCAGCTACCCCAATGGCCCAATTAAACTAACCTACTGGCGCACTGCCGATGGTGCTGAAGTTTTTAAACCTATTTTGGAGCGCTGGAATGCCATTCACCCTAGCGTAGCTATTGAGGTCGTTAATATTCCCCTTGCGGAGTACGACAAGCGCCTGAGCGATGCGTTCAGCGCCGGTAAAATGCCAGATATGTTTATGTTTCGCTCCGACTGGCTCCCGCGCTATAAGGCCAGCATTAAGCCTTCACCACAGTCTATCTTTACGGTCGATGATTACAAAAAAACCTTTGCTAATATTATCGTCAAAGACTTAACTGACAATAATGAGGTATTGGCGGTTAGCTACGGCCTACCAACTCTTGGCTTGTTTTATAATACCGACAAGTTTGGCTCGGCTGGCATTACTGCCCCACCGTCCGACTGGCCGGCACTGCTCGATGCCAACTCCAAGCTCGCTCTAAAAGCTAGCAATGGGCTAATAAGGTCTGGTATTGCTCTAGGAACCGAGAAGATATCCAATGCACCAAGTATTATGACTCTTTTGATGATGCAAAACAGTGCCATTATGACAGATACCCCGCCCACCAAAGCTACCTTTGAGCTGCCAACTGGTACTGGCTACCCCAGCTCCGCGAGGGCATTAGACTTTTATACTAGCTTTGCAAAGCCTGGCAAGCCCGACTATTCCTGGAACGACGGCTTTGGCGATAGTACCCAGGCCTTTGCCCTAGGCAAGACCGCAATGATGATCGACTACCCGTACCGCTATCTACAGATAACCAAGCAGGCACCAAATTTGAAATTTAAGATGGCCAAGGTGCCGCAGGTTAATGGCGATTACCCTATAAACTACTCAGAGTACTGGGCCGAGGCTGTTTCTAAGACTTCTGGCTATTCAGATATCGCTTGGGATTTTTATAATTTCGCTACCAGCTACGAAATAATGAACCTCTATTCGGTACCCACCATGAAGCCAGCTAGCCGGTTGGATTTGGCCAAAGCTCAGAGCCAAGATAGTATTATTGGGCCTTTTGCCGAGCAAGTCGCTAGCGCCCAGGGGTACTATAAGGGCAACGGCGCCACGACAGACGCAGCCTTTATAGATATGATTAGTACTGCCCTTTCGGGCTTTGACTCAGCCATAGCTGTTAGGATTGCATCAGAAAGAGTTACAGCGTCGATAGTTGGATCTAGGTAGGCTAAAAGGGCACAGCAACAGCAGCTAGGCCTGAGTTGCTCTTGCTAGCTTATTGGGTATTTTATAGGTATTAGTAGTCGCTATACGGCTGGCTTAACTTTGATTTTCTTTATGCGGTCTTCTTGTACGACCTTTGGTATCTGGATTGTTAGAACGCCGTCTTTGAGGCTGGCTTCGGCTTTTTCGGCTACTGTCGAGGTAGGCAGAATAACAGATCGGCTAAATGAACCCCAGAAACACTCTTGTACATAGTAGTTGTCTTTTTCGACGGCGAATTCGTCTTTGCGGTCGCCACGAATTGTTACTACATCTTCCGAAATCGCAACATCGATGTCTTCAGGCTTAACTCCTGCGATTGGGGCTTTTACGATAATCATGTCTTTGGTTTGGTAAACATCAACTGCTAGCTGGCCTTCGAATTCTTCTTCATTCATCCATTCTTCAGATTGAGGCTGCTCTTCGTCCAAAAATTCGTCTTCTAGAATCTCTTCATCTACTTCGTTTTTTCTTGCCATGATCAAACTCCTTATCCTTGCTTAGGTAACCTATTTGTCATTATTATAATCAGGTAAGCAACCGATTGCAAGCATATGCTAGAACAACTACTAAACATTATAGCTCCAGACGAATGCTTGGTTTGTGGCAAGGAAGGGGTTTGTGTCTGCCAAAATTGTTCCAAAAGCTCCCTTTTGGTCAAGAAACCAGCCTGCGTGATGTGCAATCAGCTCAATACAACCGGTAAAACCTGCCCCAACTGCTACGCCAAATCCAGGCTCAGTGGCGCGAGTGTGGCTTATCGCTACGACGGAACTGCCAAGGATTTGATATTTGCTATGAAGTACCAAAACCACCGTGGCGCAATCCGCTACTTGGCCGAGCGCCTGCCAGATCCAAAATACCATGCTGGCGCGGTTGTGAGTTTTGTTCCTAGCGACGGTCGATCAAGGCGCCAAAGAGGCTACGACCAAGCCGAGCTGCTGGCTCGACATTACGCCAAGGCCAATGGTATGGAATTTGCAGCTATTTTGGTTCGCGTTCGGCACACCAAGCAGGTAGGTCAATCCCGAGGCAATCGGCTCAAAAATATTAAAGGCAACTTTATTTGCCATAGGTCCGTTATCGGAAAAACAATTATCTTGGTTGACGATGTTATAACGACCGGTGCGACCGTGGCCGAGTGCGCCAAGGTTTTAAAGCTAGCTGGCGCTAAGCGTGTTTGGGCAGTTGCTGTCGCCAAGGGTTAGGACTTGTAAATATACAGGTAGTGAGCAAACTCAAAAGAGGTTTCAACTTGTACCTTTTATCGGCTCTGTGGTTCGAGAAACCAAATTCTGAGCTAAAATCTCATTTTTTGATGCTTCCAAATGATATTTTGAAGTTACCCTGCCTCGCCGTTTTTGGTTTTGCCAGTAAGATAGTAAACATTATTGCCACGAATAAAATTAGGGCAACCGCCAAGATCGTCGTGCTATCTTTTTATTAGCGCTTAGTAATATAGACTATTTTAACAGCCTGGAACATCATGGGCATTGGCCCTTACGAGCTAAGGCTTGGTGTACAGGAAGTAATCGGCTGTGCTGGCGGATGGTATTGGCTGCCAACCTTCTCTTGTCAGCTGGTCGCCCAAGCGGACGTATCTCGACTTCCCCCCAGTGTTATCGGCAGGTGTCAATAGCACACAGCTGACATTGTATTTAGCAAACTCAGCTCGTCGGAACTCATCGTTGGTTATGGTCTTTATGTAGTTTTCAAAATAGTCGTTATTAGCCGTTTTCCAGCTCGGCATTCTGCCGTCAATGTAGTACCTGTACTCTGGCAACTGCCATATCAGGTACCCGCCAAAGTCGTAGGAGTTAAAGATGTTGCCGGTACAAGGGTTTTTGGCAATATAACTGACGGCTTTTTGTGGGTAGTTTGTGGGGCTGTCAGTTGCACTGCGAAGCCTAAGTACCACCAAAATGCTGACTCCAACCACGAAAATTGCAAAAAAACCAAAAAGCAAAAAGCGCGGTTTTGCAGCAGGCTTACTGCGATTTAGTATCCGAACAAGCTGAACTTGGTACGCTTCGAAATATCGGATTGTAGTAACTATAAATATCGGAGTGTGCCTAATACTCGATAGTGCCATAGCAAGAGTTAGGCCAGGTATCGATAGCGTTTCTCGCCAGGGTTTTTTAGAGAACAGAAAGTGAAAAGCAGTAAATAGTATCAGGTACGATAACGGCAGAGCCGGCATCATAACGGGTGCCCATTCTGATATTCTGAACTTCAGGCTACTGTCGGTGATGGTAGAAAATACCTCGATGAATATCCGCCATCCATAGGGATTTAAAAATACAGCTAGCAATGAGGCTATGAATATCGCCCAAGGCATTCTCTTGTCGGAAAAAATCTGCCATAGAGTAATTAGCAGAAGCCCAAAAACAAAGCTGCCGTGCAGGTTTGCCCAGATTAGCATAATAAATGGTACGGTCAAATATATTTTTGAATTGGCTTTTTCATGGATGAGCTCGAGAATGGCCACAAAAAGTAGCGACCAAGCAACTGGTCTGATACCTACAAAAGGTAGTAGCGCAAACGTCGCAAATAGCAGAATTAGTGTTAGTCTGAGCCGCGAGGCGATGTATAGAGCCGCCACCCAGATTATAGTAAAAAAACACGCTACCAGTGCGTAGCCACCGAGGCTATAGAGCGAGGCAATGATTACATCATTGAGCCACTCATGATTGATCCATGCAAAAGAGCTGGCCGTATAGGAAAATATGTCTCGAGCTGGTAGGCCGAAACTTATGAAATAGTTGCCCGAGGCGAGGTGCCATCCGAAATCTGGGTCGATAGAGTAGTAGCTGATAATAAATATCACCAAAAAAGCCAGCCCGAGCGCCAGTCGGTACCTCAACAACGGAGACCCTAGGTCGGTGGGAGAGCTACTTTTAGCGGATCGAACGGTAGCCACCAGCGACGCCGTTTTTAGATAGCACCACCTGCCAGAGCTGGGCCGAGCGAGTTCTAAACAGCGCCGAACAGCCCAATAGATAGTATTCCCACATCAGGTAAAAGCGTCGGTCGTATTTGTCGTGGTCTAGCGAGGGGTAAGATTTTTTGAAGTTATCGTACCAGCACAGGAGGGTCTTGCTGTAATTAAAACCCATGTTGTGCCAGTCGTCGGCTATTAGCAAGCCCTCCATAGCGGTCGAGAGTTGTTTGATGGTCGGTAGTACGCCACCAGGAAAGATGTATTTGCCGATCCAAGGGTCGATGTCTAGCGACGACTTGTTGCCACCGATGGTGTGGAGCAACATAATGCCATCTTCTTTCAGGTAAGATTTCATTTTGGTCAGGTAAGCCCGGTAGTTTTTGGGTCCGACATGCTCCATCATACCAATCGAGGCAATACGATCGAACTTGGCCGTTGTTTGGAAGTCTTGCCAAGTGGTGTCGAGGGCCTTGATATTAAGCCCCTTGCTGTTTGCCTTAATGAACTTGATTTGCTCGTTGGCGGGAGTAAAACAAACAACCTCACAGCCGTAGTTTTTGGCCATATAAATCGAGAGCCCACCCCAGCCGCAGCCAGTATCTAGCACCTTCATGCCGCGCTTGAGGCCTAGCTTTCGGCAGACTAGCTCAAATTTGTCTGTCTGGGCCTGATCGAGTGTTTTGGCTCCCCACTCCCAGTAGGCGCAGGTGTAGGCCATGGACTTGCCGAGCATCGGACCGTAGAGCTCGTTGCCGATATCGTAGTGGCTTTGAGCATTTTTGTAGGCCCTTTTACCCATCTGAAGGTTCATGACGCGACCGCGCACAAGGTAAAATAGCAGACCAGGGTTAGATTTGATTTTGTCTTCGAGCCTCGCCTCAAGGACCCTTACGAACATATTATCGAGCTGTTTGGAGCTCCACATGCCTTCCATATAAGATTCGCCGGCGCCCAGGGCTCCGTGCCTGAGCACACGACTATAAAACGCTTCGTCGCGGACGGCAAGATCGTAAGGCTTGGAGCCATCGACCGTAATGCCCGCATCTTTTAGTAGTTTTTTGAGTATTTTTTTGTCTTCAGGATTGTTTTTCATTGTTTTAGCCTTTCTTTACTGTTTTTTGATACAAGCCATTGTACCGCTTGGCTGGATCATATTTGGACTTCAATATATCATAACCCTTTTGGTTATATTGCTTACCGAACTCTTCCTTGGTATAAAACGAGTCCGAATAAAGCGACTTTTTGCCCTTAAGCTGCGCCACCACTTGCTCTATTTTACGATTCAAATACCCTTCAGTCCAGCCGGGCTTACTTGGTGCACTATCCCAGAAGCCAAAATTGACATAGAGCTGGCCGGGTTTTAGCCGGTATAGGGTCCAATCTTTTTTGCTGTCGGTTTGCCTGACCGGGCAAATCCAGATTGGTTTAATGCCAATTGACTCGTTAAAAAACTTCAAGAACTTTTCGGAGGACTGAATTGGCAACTCGACATCCTGGATGATGGTTTCTTGCCGAGGCCTATTTAGAGCCGTATTAATTAGAGCCATTGGCTTGTATTTGGCCTCAAGCCCAAAGAGCTTCATGTAAAATGCCGAATTGAGTCGCTTGTGTCCGATGATGCGCCGCATAATTGGGTTCTGGGCTCCGACATTTTTGCTGCACCAAAACCAATCGGTGTCCCAGCGCCAAATATAATCGTTGATGGTTAGGTAATCTTCGCTGTGAGTGAGTAGGGACTTGTAGAAGATATTTTGGTTGGTGTAGTCGCTGGTGTAGGGGGCGGAGCTTACCATTAGGCCGAGCACTAGGTACATCGAGTGGTCGGCAAAGATTACGCCATCGATAAAATCTATCTTTTCGCCTTTCCAGCTCTGGCTATCGCAGATATTCTTAAGGGTCTTGAAGTACTCGCTAGGGTTTTTGAACTTGAGGTGTGTGATTCTGACAAAAGGCTTGACCGCGACGAGGCTAATTTTGATACTAAGACTATAGCCCAGAGTCCCGTAGCTATTGGGGAAGCCGTGGTAGAGATCCTTGTGGTCGTTGTCTGGCCTGGCAGTGACAATTTCGCCGGTACCTGTGAGTATTTGCATCTCGAGGACTGTTTCGTGCGTCAAGCCGTACTTAAAAGAGCTCGATTCGATGCCGATACCCGATATGGCACCCCCTAGGGTAATCGTCTTGAGCTGGGGCACTACAGCCGGCATTAGGCCGCGCGCTAGGGTCTGCTCAACTAGGCGCTGGTAACTGCACATCCCCTCGACGGTGGCAGTTTTGCCTTTGGTGTCGATTGCGATAACATCATTAAACCCTCGCATGCCCAGGCGACTGACGTGTTTTTGCTGACGAACCCTAAATAGATTGGTCGATTTTTTATTGGTAGCAATTTTGCGGCTCGAGTTTTTGACAGTATCAAACTCCTTCAGGAGCTGGACAATTTTATGCTGGTGCTCTGCCTTGGTTGTCATTACGATAAATTGTATCAGCTTCTGATAAATTAAGCACAGCCCTGATAGGCTTCTGTCAAAGGCTTTCATAAAAGTGTAAGCTGTACTTACGTCTGGCTTGAATTGCCGGGGACTTGTTTGTTATTCTTACTCAATAATTAATCCGAATGAACCGCCAGGTAAATGTTTAATTATCTCAAGAGGAGCAATACAGCGCCAACTGGTGGTAGAATAGTCATATCCTACCTGAAGCATAAGCTGCGCTTACGACGATGGAGAGGTGGCCGAGTGGTTGAAGGCGCTGCTCTCGAAAAGCAGTATCCGCCTTAGGCGGATCGAGGGTTCGAATCCCTCCCTCTCCGCCAGGAGAGGAGTGGTCATACCGAAAGGTATGGCCATTTCTCTTCTTGATGAGAAAGGATTCGAACCTCAGGTTCGTGAGCGAGCTCTGCGCACAAAAGCTTGCTTCGAGCACAGGGCGAAGCGATTTAGCCAAAGCTTCATCCCTCCCTCTCCGCCAGGGATTCCACTGCGCCATTCATACTTGCAAATCCAGAAATTTAGACAAAGAAGATATTAAATAATAAAAAAGGAGTGGCACAAAAGTACCACCCCTATAATGAGACAAAAATAGCCGTATACACATTCTACATGCCAATAAATTCCCTGATGTCATAGCTGTCGTAGCGAGTTTCCTCTTGCAGGGAGCGTACGGTTTTATCGTAGAACTCTTCAAAAAAACACAACAGCGTCACACCGATGTTTTCGGACACCAGTCTGTCGGCGATTGGCCCGTGATTACGAAGATCATTGCCAGCCAAGAAAATATGCATGACGGGCACTGTTTCTAAGTAAAAATCTATGTATTGCTGGATGTTTTCATCGATGTCGCTGCTGCCCACTTTGGGCTTACGAAACAGCGACCAGCCAGGATATTCGGCGAGACGTCTGAGGTAGCCCAGCTCTTGGTGCTCGCGTTGATTAGCAAACACTACGCTTTGGAGAGTAGCTGGTGCTTCATAGCGCTGCTTTAGGTATGTCTTGCAGGACCTTGCCAAAGCTGAATACGGGAAGATTAAGTGCTTCTTTTGTGCTTCAACGCTGAAATTAGCGACATCATTGTACCAGATGCTATTGATGCTTGGGTTATCAATGATAAGCAAGCAGGGCTCATGATTCTTAAAGCGTTCCTTCTTTCTTTCTCGAGCGTATTTTTTGCTTCTTTTGTCCGAGGCTCTCTGAGCTGCAGGGCCCGCGCCTCTTTTGCTTCCCATCTTATTCTCCTAGCCTGTAGTGGTTAAGGTGCTGATGATACTATACAACTATTATTATAAAAGGTCAATATAGTTAGTGAGCATCATATTTATTATGTAGCAGCATGGCTATAGTACTGCCCATCTGATAATAATAAAAATAGTAGTAAAAATAGGCTGTGCATTAGCTTTATTAAGCTAAATCACAACCTATGGTGCGCCCGGCGGGATTCGAACCTGCGACCTTTGGCTCCGCAAGCCAACGCTCTATCCAGCTGAGCTACGGGCGCTCGAACGTAGGTATTGTACCTGATAACTCCTTTTCGGTAAAGCTAAAATCGTAAGCGTCGAAATAGTTTGTCGATTATATCCTCGTTATGCTCTATTTTTGGTATCATGTGCGAGATAGTCTCTTCGATTTGGTCGGCTTCGTTTGTGGCCAGCGGAAGGCTTACGAGTGTACCGAAGCGTTTGCCTGGTACGAGATCAATGCTTGGCTGATTGTAGTCCATGTATTCATAGAAAGCCCGGAAGTCGTCAAATAAGTGCTTTCTTTTGCCAACTTCTAGGCCGTAGGTAGTGATTCGATATTGAAGAACGGTTGGCTTACGGTTAGCCCAAATGCTAATTGCTACCGACATCACGGCCAACAGGCCTATCGTTGTCCATCTTTGAATATTGCTACCAACAAAGAAGAAAGCCAGCACCATAAGGGCTCCGAAAAACGCAAACACTGCAGCGTACCAGCCCGAGGGTTTGTGGGTATAAACAAACTCTGGCGCCTGCCACTCATAAAGGATTTCTTCTGGAGCTTTTAATTCAGGTATATCGCCGTCAGATTCTCGTTTTTCATCGGCCCGCACCCCAACTAAATTAGATTTATCAGAGACTGGTGCGCTACTTGCATCTAGAGCTGGGGTTTGGATAGGATCTTCAGTCGGTATATTCACAGCGGGGACTGGCTGCTGACCCGCTTGGCTAGGGAGCGGGTTGATTACGGGAGTTGGCGCTGTAGGCATTAGCGGCGGGTTTTGGGCTGCCTGATTGGCAAAAGGGTTCTCTGCCGGCCTAAAGCCTGCGTCTGGCGTATTGTTTGCTTGATCTTTTGGTTCCATAGTTCTTATGAATTATTATGCCTTACAACGCACCGTGTGTCCAATACACGGCCACCATTTATGATAGATGGCAAGCACAATAGTAGCTAGCAGACTTTTATCGATATTAAAAAAGACCCACTAAGAGGTGAGTCGTCCTTAAGTGGCGGAGAGGGAGGGATGGCGGCTGACGCCTTACTACACCGAACCCTACGGGTTCTCACCCCATCCATAATGAATTCAAAAAGCCCACCCAATGGTGAGCTTGTGCTTCGACTTCACTCAGCACCCTGAGGACATCGAATGGGTCGAATCCATGGCGGAGAGGGAGGGATGACGCACGGCTAAATCGCTTCGCTCTGTGCTCATCCGCCGCGGCGGATTGTGCTTAAGAGCTTGCTCACGAACCTGAGGTTCGAATCTTTCTCATCAAGAAGAGAAATGGCCATACCTTTCGGTATGACCACTCCTCTCCTGGCGGAGAGGGAGGGATTCGAACCCTCGAGACCGTTGCCAGCCTGACAGTTTTCAAGACTGTTCCCTTCAACCACTCGGGCACCTCTCCGCGTCGTAAGTACAGCTTAAACTTCAGGCAGAATATGGCTATTCTGCCACCAGTCGGCGCTGTATTACTCCTTTCAATAATTAAACATTCACCTGGCGGTTCATTCGGATTAATTATTGGTTAAGAGCAACA
>JBAXPC010000010.1:0-16502 GCA_037132395.1 bacterium
GCATGATATTTAGTAATATTACGTAGTATCATTTTTTTATGTCCTACTAGCACTTGAGATAATCACAAATAGTATTAAAACCATTTATGTTAAAATATATTTGAAGGACAAAATATAAAAATTAATGGTGAATAACTCCCAATCACAGCGGCCGTACAATCTATTTGATATGATCAATTCCGATAAGCTGGCCCTGCATATGCAATTCGGATGTGGTTTCGGGCCCAAGCTAGTGCTCCTGCATGGCCTCGGCGCCTCGGGCAGGTACTGGCTCGGTGCGGCCGAACTACTAAAAGCCCAATACCATATCACCAGTTATGATCTGCTGGGTTTTGGTGAATCTCCAAAGCCAGACGACTTCGAGTACTTTCGTTGGCAACAAGCCGACGCCCTGCGCCAAGCTCTCTGGAACGACAAGCTACTGGGCAAAATAAACCTTGTCGGGCATTCTATGGGCGCGCTAGTGGCTCTCGATTTTGCCAAGCGCTATCCAAATAAAATCAATAAGCTGGTACTTGCTAATATGCCCGTCATGCTGTCAAAGGCCGATGGTGAGGCTGTCCGAAAACGCTACGCCGATAAGCTACCAAAAATCGAAAAATCTTTTAGCCATAAAGCCAAGCACGGCAATAAAAATAAAAAAGTACCTGGTGAGCACAAGGTTTTTCAGCATTATGACCTCGCACAGCTCAGCCCCTACGCCTACTCGCAGGCCATTAAAAATTCGCCACGGGATAGGTCTATTCTTGATAATCTCGAGCGGCTGACTTTTCCGATATATATCATAAATACCGATAGCGATAAGGCCCTAATACCAACCAACAGCAAACTGCTGGTATCCAAATTACCGAATGGCCACATCATAAATGCCAAAGGGAGCCACCAGTTTCCGGTGCTTGACCCAAAACGCTTTTCTGAAATAATTAGTACCATTATCTAAACTCCTGATTGACAGATAGGCAGCATGGTTGTATAATTCCAGCCACTGACCGCACCTTACAAGGAGGAGACCCATAATGGTAGTTGTAACGCTAACCGAGTGGGTGCAAGTCATCCACGAATTAAGAATGATGCTCCTAGGTGACTGCATCGATGCATTCACAATCGAGTATAAAGCCCCCATTTCTGGGCGTCCAATGTCGAGCTTTTACAGCTTTAGCTCCATGAAGGAGCTAGACATACTGGGCGAGGTTTTGCCATCGGTTTTACCGAGAGCAATTAGTTATGAAATCTGCTCTCGAGAGCTTGTCACGATAGGTGGCAAAATATTTAGGGTGGCTAACATCAAGCTCATCCAATAACTTCATCCTTAAACCCGCCCTGACAAAGGGGCGGGTTTTTTACTTGAAAAATATCTTGCAATCTGGTATTATAGAAAAAGCAAAATTAAATTAACGCAACATATCGGTCACTAACTCCTCCCACTCGGGAAAGACCGGTAGGTGTACAAGGAGAAATCAGATTATGTCAAAAGCCAAAGAGGCTACCGAAAGTACCAAACAGGCGACTACTAAAACAGTCGACCCACTATTAAAGCAGCTCCTAGAAGCTGGAGCTCATTTTGGGCAGCGCGTCGCTCGTTGGAACCCAAAAATGAAACCATATATTTATGGTGCCAGAGGTGGGGTCCACATTATCGACCTAACTAAAACCCACGAGCAGCTCTTGACAGCCGAGAAATTCATTGAAGCCACCACCAAAATGGGAGGCACAGTGCTATTTGTCGGTACCAAGCGCCAGGCTCGACCAATTGTAGAAAAGTCAGCCAAAGATACCGGTATGCCTTATGTTATTAATCGTTGGCTTGGCGGAATGCTGACTAACCTCCAGACCATTCAGACTCGAGTAGATCGACTCAAAAAACTCCGAAATGATTCGGCCGAAGGCAAGCTAGTTGGTACCAAAAAAGAAAAAGCCGACCTCGAGCGTGAGATGGAAAAGCTCGCCAATATTTTTGACGGGATATCTGAAATGCAGACCTTGCCATCGGTAGTTTTTGTAACCGATATATTAAAAGACGACATCGCCATATCAGAAGCCAACAAATTGGGTATTGCGACTGTTGCAATTTGCGATACCAATACCAACCCTCAGCTCATCACTTACCCAATCGCCGCAAACGACGATGCCGTACGAACAATTAATCTAATCACAACTCGTATCGCCGATGCCACCAAGCGTGGTAGCGAACTGTACAGAGCCAAGACCGCTGAAGTAGCAGCCCAAGAGATTGCCAAAAATGAGGCCGAAGCTCAGGTTAAGGCCAAGGCCGAAGCTGCAGCTACTAATGAAGCCGAAGCTGTTGCCGGCACTAAACCAGAAGTCAAAGAATAATTAGGAGGTAAAATCAAAATGAATATTGAAGATATTAAAAAGCTAAGAGAAACCACTGGGGCCGGAATGATGGATGCCAAAGCGGCATTAGAGGAAGCCGGCGGCGATTTCGATAAAGCAATTGCCGTTTTACGCAAAAAAGGCTTGGCCAAGGCAGCCAAAAAAGCCGACCGCACCACTGCCGTAGGAGTTATTGAAAGCTACGTCCATAGCAGTAAAATTGGAGTATTGGTAGAGGTAAACTGCGAAACAGACTTCGTGGCCCGTACTGATGATTTTAAGGCTTTCACTAAAGACTTGGCAATGCACATAACCGCCTCTAATCCAGCATATCTTAATCCGCAGGAAATACCCGAGGACGAACTCAATAAAGAAAAAGATGCCATCAAAGACGAAGTTTTGGCTAGCGGTAAGCCAGCTGAAGTCGTCGATAAAATAATCGAAGGCAAACTCGACAAATGGTACCAAGAAGTATGTCTTTCGGAACAGCCTTTTATTAAAGACCCCGACCAGACTATCGAGCAACTAAGGCAAGCATTGGTAGGAAAGCTAGGCGAGAATATCGTAATAGCGCGCTTCGTGCGCTTCGAAGTGGGTGGCGCATAGTAGTAGTATTGAGCTATAATTGACTATTATGGATGCACAATTACTAAAACAAGCTGAGAGCAAATTTAACGACGCTATCGACCACTTGGTGGCTGAGCTAGCTGGGGTTCGCTCGGGTCGTGCTAGTGCCGGCTTGGTAGATACTATTAAGGTCGAGGTTTATGGCCAGTCGATGCCGCTTAAAGCCATCGCCACAATTAGTACACCAGACGCCAAGACAATCCAGATTCAACCCTGGGACCAAACCAACCTTCCATTTATCGAAAAAGCTCTCAGCGAAAACCAAAACCTGGGCTTAAACCCAAGTAACGACGGCCGAGTTATTCGAGTTACGCTTCCGGCCCTCTCAGAAGAAACCCGAACTCAATTGGCTCGCGTCATTAAAGAGAAAGCCGAGGCTGGCAATGTTAGCTTGCGTAATGCTCGCCACGAAGCAATTAATGCCGCAAAATCAGCTGAAAAATCCAAAACCATTACTACCGATCAAGTCGCTAAATTACAAAAAGACCTTGATAAATCTATCGATAACTACAATAAAAAGATCCAAGATATATCTACCAGTAAAGAGCAGGAAATAATGTCGGTCTAGCGCCGACAGATTGACTGATGAGCCAAACAACCCCACTTAAGCACATTGGTTTTATACTTGATGGAAATCGTAGATGGGCCCAAGACAGAGGTCTGCCAAAACTTGTAGGCCATAAAAAGGGCTACGATAATCTCAAAGTTATTGCAGAGCAGTGTTTTGATTTGGGTATTGAAACCGTTTCGGCTTATATATTCTCGACCGAAAACTGGAATCGCGAGCTAGAGGAGGTTAACTATCTGATGGACCTAGCTCTCAAGATATTCACCTCAGATCTCAAAGAGCTAACCGATAAGGGTATCAAGGTTGTGGTCTCGGGTAACCACAATCGGCTCGATAAAAAAATCATTAGTGCTATCGCCAAGGCTACCGAGCAGACCTCTGGCAATACCAAGGGCACCATTAACCTATGCTTTAATTATGGCGGACAGACCGAGATAGTTGATGCCGTCAAAAAAATCATCACAAACGGAACTAAAGCCGATGATGTCACCACCGAGCTAATACGTGAAAATCTCTACCACCCAGAGCTTCCACCGGTGGATTATATTATTCGTACATCTGGCGAGCAAAGACTCAGTAACTTTCTTTTGTGGGATAGCGCCTATGCCGAGCTTCATTTTGTACCAATCCACTGGCCCGACTTTGACCGAGCCGAACTCGATAAAGTTATTGCAGTCTACGCTAGTCGAATGAGGCGGTTTGGCAAATGATTCTTACACTTATTGTTGTTATATTGATATTTTCAGCACTGGTCATTGCTCACGAGTGGGGTCACTTTATCGTTGCTCGCCGCAATGGTGTAAAAGTCGATGAATTTGGGGTCGGGTTCCCACCCAAGCTGTACGGCAAAACCATTGGCGGTACACTATATAGCCTAAACTTATTGCCGATTGGTGGCTTCGTTAGGCTTAAAGGCGAGGACCAGCTCGTCAAAGATAAAGATAGCTTTTCGTCTAAATCTTTCAGGGTAAAGTCTAAAGTAGTAATGGCCGGCGTTGCGATGAATTTAGCAATTGCTTATTTTATTATTTTGTTTTTAATGATATTTGGAATGCCAGCAATTTTGCCATCTGGTTTTACTAGCGTCGGGCCGATTAAGCCTTATAAAATAGAGTCGTCTGCTCTGAAAGCCGTATCTATCACAAAAGGCTCGGCTGCCGAAAAGGCTGGCATTGGTATCGGTAGTGAAATAATTAGTGTCAATGGTAGCGAAACAAAAACCGAGGACCAGCTCAAGGCTAGTACCAAACAAAATGCCGGCAAATCAGTAGAGCTGGAAGTTCGACGGGGTTCAGAGACCAAAATTATTTTGGTCCAGCTGGGTACAGATTCGACCAAGGGCTACCTGGGGCTAGCCGCCCAGAGCGAGCAAAGAGCATACTACAATCCGTTCGTGGCAATCATAGGTGCTATTATTACGACTTTTTCATTGGCGCTATTAACGGTCGCTGCTTTTGGTAATTTTATTATAGGGCTATTCACCAAAGCCCAGGTTAGTGGCGATGTTGCTGGGCCAGTCGGCATTGTTAGTATCTTCGGTAGCGTGATGCAATTCGGTTGGCGCTATGTGCTAGCCTTTGTAGCCTCAATATCTTTAAGCCTGGCGGTTGTTAATAGTCTGCCGATTCCGGCTCTCGATGGCGGCAGGTTTGCACTGATGGTGTTAACCAAGTTTGGCCTAAAAATAACTCCCGAGCGTGAGGCCCTAATACATTGGCTTGGCTTCGGGTTTTTAATAATTTTGGTTGTTATTATTACTATCTCAGACATTTCTAGACTTTAACTCTGGTCAGCACTAGCTTGAGTTGCTAAACTAGGGAATATGATTGACGCGATCTTAGGAAAGTTCTCGCACGATATTGGTATTGATTTAGGAACAGCCAATACGCTAGTTTATGTACGCGGAAAAGGGATTGTCATCAATGAGCCCTCGGTAGTCGCAATCAACACCAAGAACAAACAGATCTTAGCCATTGGTGACGAAGCCAAGCGAATGGTCGGCAAAACACCTTCCAATATCATCGCTACCAGGCCGCTGGTTGATGGCGTAGTTAGTGACTTCGAGATAACAGAGCAGATGTTGCGCTACTTTATCGAAAAAGTGCATCGCGAGAGCTTCGTGCTATTCCCGCGACCTAGGGTTGTAATTGGTATTCCATCAGGGGTTACTGAAGTCGAGCGCCGGGCCGTCGAGGATGCCGCCACCAACGCCGGTGCCAGACAGGCTTTTTTGATTGAAGAACCAATGGCTGCCGCCATTGGTAGTGGTTTGGCCATCCATGACTCAGCTGGCAGTATGGTCGTAGACATCGGCGGAGGCACCAGCGAAATGGCAGTTATTAGCCTGGGAGGAATAGTAGCTAGCCGATCAATCAGAATAGCTGGCGACGAGTTGACCGAAGACATCATCACTTATTGCAAGGATCAATTCAATCTGCATATTGGCGAGCGAACTGCCGAAAATATCAAAATCAGTATTGGCTCGGCAGTTAAGCTAAAGAAGGTTCTAGAAGGCCCAGTGCGCGGTAGAGATATGGTTACAGGTTTGCCTAAAGAAATTATCGTTAATTCTAACCAAGTCCGCGAGGCACTAGCAAAAAGTGTTCGTGCGATTGTTGACGCCGTAAAATACACCATCGAAGAAACCCCACCAGAGCTGCTGGCGGATATTATGGATAAAGGTATTTACCTAGCTGGCGGAGGAGCTTTGCTGAAGGGCCTCGACGTACTACTAGCCCAGCAAACCAGAATGCCAGTACACATTGCCGCCGACCCTCTGACTTCGGTTGCGAGAGGAACTGGCATGGTGCTAGAAGACCTCGACAGCCTTAAAGATGTACTAGTCTCAACAGAGTACGAGAAAGCCCCGTACTAGGTACGTAAATGAAGCGCAAGCAGACATTATCGCTGGCAATCATTTGCTCAATCGCCCTGATTCTAATTGGCCTGAAGTACGCTGGCGGGTTTTGGCCTTTTAGGGCAATCAACGATAATATCCTAAATCCTATCGGTGGATACCTTGCCAACACCGGCAGGGGCTTTAAAGAAAACATCGAGCTAATATCGAAAGCCAACGAACTTTCTAGGCAAAATAAAAGCCAAGATTCCGAAATAGTTGCACTCAAAAATCAGCTATCCAGCCTTAAAGAAATTGCTAACGAAAACGAGGACCTTCGTAAGCAATTAAATTTTAATGAGCGCCTAAACCTCAATCTAACTCCAGCCAGAGTTGTATCTAGTGAAGGAACCAGTCTCAGAAAATTCATCACAATCGATCGAGGTAAAAATAGCGGTATCACCAGTGGTATGGCTGTGGTCTCATCTGGAGTATTGGTGGGTACAATTGAGAGTGTCGACCAATTTAGCTCAACCGTGTTTTTGACTTCAGACCCCGAGTACCGAGTGCGCGGTATTGGTCAAGAAGGCAGAGCTCAAGGAATTGTTCGTGGTCAATTAGGACAAGGTTATTTATTCGAGAAAATAACCCAAGCCGAGTCACTAGCCAGCGGAGAGCTGGTCATAACCACCGGCTCAGGGCTAATTCCTAAAGGCATACTAATTGGCCAGGTAGAATCTATCCAAAAAAGTGATAATGCTGTCTTTCAATCTGCCCAGTTGCGTCCGCTGGTCAATAATGCCAACCTAGAAATCGTCTTTGTAGTAGTGGGCCTAAAACAATGAAATCCGTTTTTTTAGCTATATGCTTGGTAATTTGTGTGCTTCTGCAGCTATTTTTTTTACAGGGCTGGCAGACATCCGGAATTACTGGCAACCTGATTTTAAGCTTCATTGTAATAGCAGCCTTATTTGCTTCGACCGAAGAGCTGCTTTGGCTGGCGCTTTTTGGGGGGCTATTTAGCGACCTATATTCGTCTTCAGAATTTGGCTTTTATCTGGGATTTTATCTTTTGGTAGCTGTTATTGCCAAATACTTCTTAAAGTTTGGTGAGGACGAGTATTCGTGGTGGAAGCCGATAGTCTTTTTGGTAGCGGTTTGTAGTGTGCAAGCAATGGTGGTAAGCCTGCCACTATTGGCCTCAAGCTCACCTCTAGCTGTCACAGCTAGGCTGGTGGTATACGTTAGCTTTACTGCAATCGCTGGTGTAGTCTGGTATTTGATATTCACTCAGCTAGTTGAACTGTCAAAAAAAATTAATTCCCTAAGATTTTGAGGTAACAGTGAGTTTATTCGGAGATTTTTACGAAAACCCGATCCGTTTTAAGCGGAACAAAAAAGAGCTAATGGTATCCCAAAGCGAGGATTGGAGTGCCGCTATTTTGTCTGGTTCCAGCGAACTTGTTACTAGTGAAGGCTCGGTGCCTAAATCTATTTATTTTATAATTAGCATCATCGTTGCTTTGGCCTCGCTAGTACTACTCTGGAGGTTGTTTTCGCTACAAATAGTTAATGGCAAAAGCAATGCACTACTTGCTAGCGGCAATAGAGTTAGGACGACAATAATTACAGCTCCTCGTGGCGCTATCTACGACCGCAATGGTGTTTTGTTGGCTCGTAATACGGCTCAGTTTGATCTGGTAGTTACTCCTAGCCAGCTTCCTAAAGATAAAAACGATATTGCCAAGATGTCACAAACTCTAGCATCAATCCTGGCACAACAACCTAATGAGCTCCAAAATAGGCTACTAAACGCGCAAAAGACAGATCGACCCCAAGTTGTTCTGGAGGCCAAAATAGAACGTGAAAAATCCTTGCAAGTCGAGGAAAAACTGCGTGACTTGCAAGGGCTTAGCCTAGAGACATCCCCTCAACGTGAATATCTAGATTCCGGAATGCTGGCGCACTTTTTGGGCTACATCGGTCGAATTTCTGAGCAGGAGTGGAATGATAACCCAGAGTATCGACCGGTCGATATGATAGGTAAAAGTGGTATTGAAAAGAGCTATGAAGCCGATCTTAAAGGTGTGGCTGGCAAAGAGCAGGTTGAAGTCGACTCAACTGGAAAGCCAATTAGGTTTTTGGCCAGGGTTGAGCCTAAGGCCGGCAGCAATATTATGCTAACGATAGATATGGGATTACAAAAGCAACTCTATGAAGCTATCAAACAGCAGGTCGAAAAAGCTGGCTCCAAGGCTGGCTCAGGGGTCATTGTCGACCCTCGAACCGGGGAGCTACTGGCAGCTGTTAATTACCCTACCTACGATACAAACCTTTTTGCAAAGGGTATTAGCCAGCAGGATTACGATGCCCTACTAAATAACGACGCCAAGCCCTTACTTAACCGCGTAACATCTGGCAGTTACCCGATAGGGTCAGTTATTAAGCCCTTTATATCTACAGCCGGTCTACAAGAAAACGTCATTAGCGCCTCCACTGTGGTGGTGGATAGGGGCAAGCTAGATGTTCCGAATATTTATGACCCAACGATAGTCTATAGTTTTAAAGGCTGGAAGCCCGAAGGTCTTGGACCAGTTAATGTAGTTGGGGCTATTCAGTGGAGCTCAGATATATTTTTCTATCAAGTCGGAGGTGGCTTTCAGAGCTTTCAAGGACTTGGCGAACGGCGACTTCTGGATTGGTACTCGAAGTTTGGATTCGGTAAAAAAACCGGAATAGATATCGCCGAAGAGGGTTCAGGGCTATTGCCCTCCCCAGAGCTCAAAAAGAAAAACACCGGAGAATCTTGGTATGTTGGTGACACTTACAATATATCGATTGGCCAGGGCGACTTCAGAGCTACTCCGCTGCAGGTCGTAATGGCAACCTCTGTAATAGCAAATGGCGGCAAGCTACTCAAGCCACACCTACTGTTATCAGTCACATCAGACGAAACTCTAGTCCGGAAGGCTCCTATCGATATACTTCGGGCAGACTTTATTTCTCCAGGCAACATTAGATTGGTTCAGCAGGGTATGGAAGCGGCAGTTAGTGGTGGTACAGCATGCTGTATTATTAAGGCCGAAGTACCAGTTCAGGTAGCTGCCAAGACAGGCACTGCCGAGACATCCTCAGAGGGTTATGACGGAAAGAACCCTCGTACTAAGCCACATGCTTGGTTTAGCGCCTACGCTCCAGCTGGTAGCCCCAGGATAGCATCACTGATAATGATCGAAAACTCTGGTGAAGGATCGGTTTTTGCAGCTCCTGCTACCAGGGAAGTCTATAAGTGGTACTTTACTAACCGCTAGTATGGAGTCAAATAATGTTTGACATCGCCTTGATATTTTGCGATAATAAAAACAAACAAGTAACATCTTTCAACAAACTTTTTTAGAAACTTTTTATAAAAAATGTTTAAAGATACCTCGCCTTAGTAAGCGATTTTTTGTTTTTTATTGGTTCCAAAGAAAGGAAACACCAATGGCTAAAAATAACGATTTTTACCTAACTAAAGAAGGTCTTACAGAGCTACAAGCTGAGCTTGATGACCTAAAAAATAATAAGCGTAAAGAAGTTGCAGCCTCTCTAAAAGAAGCCAAAGAGTTTGGCGACTTGAGCGAAAATACCGACTGGGACGACGCCAAATCTAGACAACTCTTTATCGAGGGTCGAATTTCTGAACTCGAAAACATCCTCAAGCGAGCCAAGGTTATCGAAGGCGGAGCTAGCGATGAAGTATCCGTCGGGTCTACCGTCGATGTGCAGATCGAAGACGACAAGCACACATTTAAAATTGTCGGTTCAACTGAAGCCAACCCTGATGCTGGCAAGATCTCGCACGAATCTCCTATTGGAAAAGCTCTAATGGGCAAAAAAGTAGGTGAGCATGCCCAAGTACAGATTCCAGCTGGTTCTATTACCTATAAAATACTAAAAGTTAAATAGATCTCTTTCTCTCCACAAGACCCTACCAGAGTTTTTGGTAGTCAGGTATAATTAAGCTATGAATCAGGACAACCAAAATCATTATTGGCTAGATATCTTGGTAGAAAAGATAACCAAAGCCCACCCTGAGGGCGAACTTATTGTATCTAGTGGCATCTCGCCTTCGGGACCTTACCATGTTGGCCATGCTCGAGAGATACTTACAGCCGATGCCGTCTATAGGGGCCTAAAACAAGCTGGCCGCGCTGTTCGGCACTTGCATTTTGTAGACGATATTGAAGCACTCAGAAAACGCTACCCATACTTGCCAGAAAGCTATGAGCTCGAGGCTGGCAAACCGCTTTACAAAATCCCAGCACCAGACGGCAAGACCAAGAGCTATGCCGACCAATTTTTTGCTGAATACCTCGAAAGTTCTAAGCTGCTCGGCGTTGAGATGGAAGTTTTTCGTACTAGTGAGCTATATAGCAAAGGTGTATTTACCGAAATGATCAGCCTTGCAATGAGTAAACGCGATCAAATAGTCGAGATTTTGCTGCACGTTAGCGGCCGAGAGCTCGAGTCCGACTGGCAACCAATCCAAATACTCGATGAGTCCTCAGGGAGCTTAAAGACAGCCAAGTTTGTAGGCTACGATTTTGACAGCTGTAAGGCGCATTACATCGGCCAAGATGGTAAGGACTATTTTGCTGATGCCGCCAAAGGTCAAATCAAACTCGATTGGCGTCTCGATTGGCCAGCCCGCTGGAAACTCTACGGCGTACAAATCGAGGGTTTCGGCAGGGAGCACGCTACCAAGGGAGGTAGCTACGATACCGGTGTAGTACTCGCCAAGGAGATTTTTGGCTACCAGGCGCCTATCGCCGTACCTTACGACAATATCGCACTCAAAGGCCAAACCAAAAAAATGAGTTCATCGCTTGGTAACTTGGTAAAGCTAATTGATTCGCTGGAAATTATTCCTGCCGAGATACTGCGCTACTTTACCTTCAAGAGCCGACCCGAAAGGCAGCTAACCTTCGATACCGGATTGGGTCTATATACCCTAATCGACGAATACGCCAAGACCGAAGCGGCCGTTTTGGCGGGCGAAGAGCCAGAGTTTAAACAAGCCTGGCAGCTTGCTAGTTTGTCAGGCAAAGAGCACATCATAAGTACAGTACCTTTTTCGCACATGGTGACGGTTTATCAGACTGCTCGAGGCGACGGCGCTATGGTTATGGATTTGCTCAATCGCACTGGTTTTGAAAAAGCCGTCCAGACTCAAGCCGACTCGATAGCCCGAGAGCTCGAGTATGTAGCGCGTTGGCTGTCGGCCTACGCCCCCGATAGCATCAAATTTGAGGTTCAGAACAAGCTCCCAAAATTAGAGCTAACTTCGCAAGATCGTGATTTTCTTGGTAAGCTGGTAAGCCTGTTGGCTAGCGCAGAGCTTACCCCAGATACAATCCACGATACTATATACGCCACCGCAACGGCAAAAGATATTAAGCCAGGTGCGGCCTTTAAGCTCATCTATCAACTATTTTTAAATAAAGACCAGGGCCCAAAACTCGGCTTTTTCTTATCGAGTTTAGACAGAGATTTTGTGATAGATAGGTTATCGCTTAAAAGTTAGGTTATAATAAGCTTATGTTAGATATTAGATACATCAGAGACAATCCTAAAGAGGTTCAGCAATCTGTCGAACGCCGTGGCTTGGTTTTGGATGTCGAAGAGCTACTGGCTGTCGATACCACCAGGCGTCGACTTATTGCCGAACTCGAAGTAGTCCAGGCCAGTCGCAATGCCATTGCTTCGCAGGGTAAAAATGCCAAGCCTAACACCGAGCAAATCAGCCAAGGCAAAGAGCTTAAGTCGCAACATGAGGCACTCGAGCTGGAGCTTAATAATACTTTAGCTCATTACAACGAGCTGCTTTCGGAAGTGCCGAACACGATTGCTGAAGGTACGCCAGATGGAGATGAAGAAAATAACCAAGAAATTGATAAATGGGGCAATACAGATCTAGGGTTTGAACCCAAGGATCATCTTGAGATAAGCGAACTGTACAATCTATACGATTTCGAAGCTGGTGCTAAGGTTTCGGGAAATAAGTTTTATTTTACCAGACATAAAGCTGTCAAATTATGGCAGGCAATTCAGCTTGCCACCCAAGAAATAGTGGAGGCCGCTGGATTTGAGCTAATTAGTGTTCCGCACCTAGTTAGTACCGAGATAGCAGCTGGAAGTGGTTTTTTGCCGAAGGGCGAAGAAAACCAAAACTATCTAGATAAAGAACAGAACTTGGTGCTAATAGCCACCTCTGAGATACCAATCACAGGGCTACATAGTAATGAGGTTTTGGAGCTTGATAGTGCTATAAAGTATGCAGGCATTAGCCCTTGCTACCGCCTCGAGGCTGGAGCTTACGGTAAATTTAGCAAAGGGCTGTACCGCACTCACCAATTTGATAAGCTCGAGATGTACGTGTTTTGTAGGGCCGACGAAAGCGATGCAACATTGCAGGCCATTTTGAAAATTGAGCGCCAGATTTGTGAGCAATTCGAGATACCCTACCGAGTAGTGCGCATCGCAGCTGGCGATCTAAGCACCCCGGCTTACGAAAAGTACGATGTCGAATACTACTCACCTGTCGATGGCCGTTATCGCGAGCTGACAAGCTGCAGTAATTGTACCGACTTCCAAGCAAGGAACCTCAATATTAGGTATCGTGATGAGGCTGGAAAGCTAGCTTTTGCCCACACACTCAATGGTACGGCGGTTGTTTCGAGCCGAATGCCAATCGCAATTCTCGAAAACCACCAGACTGCCGATGGCAAAATAAAATTGCCAAAGCCCATCGCCAAATATTATGGAGCAGACGAGTTATAAAATAACTAAGGAGGTAAGATGATAAAAATACAGTTGACAGGTCGTAAGTTTGAAATCGATAACGAGCTCAAAAAATATACCAACCGTAAGCTCGGAAACCTCGACAAGTACCTGCCTCGGTCGCACCGCAACCAAGGTATGACAGTAGAAATATTCAAAGATCCATCTGGTAAAGAAGATAACCGCTATAAGGTCGTAGCAGTCTTGAAAGTTCAGGGCCCCGACATCGTAGCCGAAACAGCCACCATCAATCCTCATTCGGCAGTCGATATAGTCGAACAGAAGCTCAAAATTCAAATCAGAAAGTACAAAGAAAAGCACCAGCCCAAAAAAATCCGGATAAAAGATATTTTAGACAAATTCACTTCGCAATAAGCTCTCCGAACCTGTATAATAACTAGCATGTCAATTTTTACTAAAATCTTTGGCGATCCTAATGATCGCGAAATCAAAAAAGACCGTCTAATTGTAGTTAGCATAAATGCGCTAGAACCAGCCATTAAGGCTCTGACAGATAAGCAGCTAATGGCCAAAACTGACGAATTTAGATCTCAACTCAAGAAGGGCAAGGATCTCGATGCAATTCTGCCAGAAGCTTTTGCGGTAGTCAGGGAGGCCTCAAAGCGTACTCTCGGGCAACGGCAGTTCGACGAGCAGCTAATTGGTGGGATAGTCTTGCACGAAGGCAAAATCGCCGAGATGCGCACCGGAGAGGGCAAAACCTTGGTTGCAACTTTGCCGCTTTATCTTAACGCGCTTGAGGGCAAGGGAGCGCACCTAGTGACTGTCAACGATTATTTAGCACGCGTTGGTGTTGGCTGGATGGGCCCCATTTATCATTCGCTCGGAATGACATCGGCGGTTGTGTTACCGCAAGGCTGCTTTATTTATGACCCCGACTTTTCTGACGACTCGCACCACGATGTGCGCCTCCGCCAGCTTCGACCTGTGAGCAAGCAAGAGGCCTACCTGGCAGATATTACCTACGGCACCAATAACGAATTTGGGTTTGATTACTTGCGCGACAATATGGTTTCGGACCTTAACGAATGCGCTCAGCGCAAGCTTAATTTTGCAATCGTCGACGAAGTCGATTCGATCCTAATCGACGAGGCCCGAACACCACTGATTATCTCCCAGTCGGCCGGTAAAAGTACCGAACGCTACCAGCTATTTGCCAAGCTAGCTCGCAAGCTCACCAAAGACGAACACTACAGCGTGGATGAAAAGCAAAAGGCCGTTAGCCTCAACCCCAAGGGAATCACTAAAATTGAGCAAGAGCTAGGGGTCGAAAATGTCTATGACGCCGAAAATATCGAGGATGTGCACCATATTGAGCAAAGTCTCAAAGCCGAGGCGCTTTTTGTGCGCGACAAGGACTATGTTGTATCCGAGGGCGAGATTGTTATTGTCGACGAATTTACCGGCCGTCTACTGGCTGGCCGACGTTATTCCGAAGGCTTACATCAGGCCATCGAAGCCAAAGAGGGCGTTATGGTTCAGCAAGAATCCCAAACTCTAGCGACCATTACTTTTCAAAACTTCTTTCGTCTTTATACCAAGCTAGCAGGCATGACAGGAACAGCCCAAACCGAGGCCGAGGAGTTTGCCAAAATCTATAGTCTCGAGGTAACCCGCATCCCAACACATCGGCCGATGATCAGAAAAGACCTCAAGGACCGTATTTATAAATCCGAAACCGCCAAGCACGACGCCGTAGTCGTGGAAGTTCGCGAACGAATCGCGAAAGGCCAACCGGTGCTACTTGGTACGGCTAGTATCGAGAAAAACGAAGTACTCAGCGGCTTACTCACAAAAGCCGGCATCAGACATGAGCTTTTAAATGCCAAAAATAACGAACGCGAGGCCGAGATAGTAGCGCTGGCTGGTCAAAAATCGGCCGTTACTTTGGCTACCAACATCGCTGGCCGTGGCACCGATATCGTGCTCGGGGAGGGCGTCAAAGAAGTTGGTGGGCTACATGTTATAGGTACTGAGCGTCACGAATCGCGTCGAATCGACAACCAGCTTCGGGGGCGAGCAGGCCGACAGGGCGACCCAGGCTCGAGCCAGTTCTTTGTCAGCGTTGATGACGATTTGATGCGTATTTTTGGAGGCGACCGAATCGGCTCACTTATGAAAACCCTGAACCTCCCTGATGATATGCCAATAGAGAACAGCGTAATATCCAAATCGCTCGAGAGTGCTCAAAAGCGCGTTGAGGGCCACAACTTCGATACCCGTAAACACCTCGTGGAATATGACGATGTCATGAACTCCCAGCGCGAAGTAATTTACGGCGACCGCCGTAGATATCTTGAAGGCAAAGATCTCCATACTGATGTCGAGGCGATGTTCACTCATGAATACAACTTAATTGTAGCCGCCAATACCAATGCCAAGAATGGCTCGGTAGATCTTCCTGAATTACAGAAGGTGGCCAGCACCATTAATCCTTTACCAGAAGACTGGGCCAGCTCTCTAACTACCAAGGTTCCCGAGCTAATTACCGAAGATTTACTCCAGCGCACCAAGGACTCTATTAAAAGACGCCAAAAGTCGCTGGGGGACGATGTCATGGAGTTGGTTTATCGCTTAGTGCTATTAAAGATTGTCGATAGCGCCTGGCTCGAGCACCTCGAGAATATGGATCACCTCCGTGACGGCATTGGCCTGCGTGGCTATGGGCAGCGTGACCCTTTAGTCGAATACAAAGCCGAAGCTTTCGGAATGTTCCGCCGGCTTCAAGATAACATCCGAGCCGAAGTTGTCAGCACAATACTAAAAGTCGATATCCAAAAGCAAGCCGACATTGCTGAGCACACCGAAACCGAGATTACCGAGGGGGCCGAGCGCGCCAACGCCAGCATGGAGCGAGCAGTCAAAAAACAGTCGGTCGAAGCCAAAACTAGCTTTAGATCTGACCAAGCCCCACCGCGCCCCAACCTAGCCCCGATGCGCAAAAAATCCAAGAAAAGCAAAAAGAAAAACAAGAAACGCTAAGCTCAAATATTGCCTATTGCCTATTTATTATTTGCCCAGGATAGTTGCTTTTTAGACGCGATGTGATTATAATTTAACCATAATAATAATATAAATATTTTAAGGTTAAATAAACGAAAGTTTAATAGTCATATGCCAGAAACATCACCATCGCCAAACCCTAATAACCCAGCAAACCCCAATGGTCCAAATGAGTTTATGCCTGCTAGCCCATTAACTAAAAATGACATACTTGATCCAGGCGCAAAAAGTGACAAACTAGCCGATGTGATAGACATCAATAAAAAGACTAATGTCAACGCTGACGACAAT
>JBAXPC010000011.1:0-16352 GCA_037132395.1 bacterium
CTTGCCAATATCATCCCATTATTAAGGCACAAAAACAAGTAATTTTAGGAGTGGTTTGGTTTGGTTATTGCGCAATAAGCCTAAATAGTTTATAATTTTTAACTTGTAGGCGCTTATTTTTAGTCCTTGCACCTTTTTATTTCTTTTCATATCCCAAATTGATATTTTATTGTCAATTTGATTCAGAAAGCTGGCGCACTTTGTGCGCCACTTCTGTATGCGGGTATCGTATAATGATTATTACTCCTGCCTTCCAAGCAGGTGATGCGGGTTTGATTCCCGCTACCCGCTCCATAAAAAATTATCCCGCCTGTCGGGATTAATTTGTATCTGCGTTATAATAGCTATATAAGCCCCTGTAGCTCAGCTGGATAGAGCAACGGTTTTCTAAACCGTAGGTCGTAGGTTCGAATCCTGCCGGGGGCACCATGTGCTGATAATTTAGTTCGGGTTTTTCTTTTACAATTTTTGAGAAACCAAGACCCTTGCCTTTTCTTCTTCCACGATGGAACAAACCAAGACCTTAAAAGACTGTTTGTTACATCGAAAAGGAAGACAAGCTACGGAAGCCGGAGCAGAATTTGTTAAAATTATGCGTAGATTGTAAGTAGTATTGATTAATTCCTAGTTTTTTCTTCTACGATGGAATAAACCAAGCCGTTAGGCTGTTTGTTACATCGAGAGGAGAACTGTTGCGATAGTTGGAGTAAATTAGTGTAAACTAATTTTACGTAAACTTAAGCAATAGTTCGACGACGTGGCGGGTGTAGCTCAGCTGGTTAGAGCGCCTGGTTGTGGTCCAGGAGGTCGTGGGTTCAAGCCCCATCACTCGCCCCATTAAAAAAAGCCGAAGTTATTCGGCCTTTTTTAATTAAACAAAATCAGTGACTAAAAAGTACCCCCCTCCTTGATACTATCTACTAGCCACCTAGCAGAAGCTGTATTATATATAATATTAAGCTCATTGCCGTTGGTGTACTGACTTGAACCATCGCGGAGCTTAAATAGTATATTGGCCTGTACCTTGTACCTGCTGAGATCTACCATTAGGCTGGTCAATATCCTAAAGCTAGCCGGGTAAACAACTGTTCGAGATTCTGCAGTGAGCTGATTAAAATCATATTCTTTTTGGAAGCCCTCTGTCATATACTGCCGGATAAGTGCTGCATTACCAGCCAAGTATGCATTAAGGTAATTGCCGGCTGTTGTCTCAGCTGCCTTTTTGTCGGCTGCTTCTTTCGCTGTCTGGGCCTGCTCGGCTGCCTGTTTAGACTTCACAGAAAGCTGGCCTGTAAGTATGGTCTTATTAGATTCGGAAAGTGCAGCTTGTATTTCAAAAGCCGAGGCCGGCATTACTTCGTTCAAAAACTTAGCATCATTTTTAAATTTTTCTGAGGCAGTTTTAGCTATCACCGATAAGTCTTTGAGCTTATCGGCTTCGCTGTCTGTAAAATCGATAATTTTATCAGCATACTGCGAAGACTCCAGCGTGTAATTGCCATAGCTATCTAAGAACTCAGTATAATTTTCAATGTCTTGTGACTTGTACTTCAACTTTTGCGTATTAAACTTTTTTTCCGATACAGATTTATTCAGCTTTTTAAGCTCTAGATTATACTTATCGAAACTTGCTTGGTCTTGGATGGTACTAGTAAGACTCGCCAGCGAAGCAGCCTGCTGAGCTATAGAATGCCAGCCATCGATGGCGGCTTGTTTATTACTGTTTTGGTTAGTAAAAAATATACCAAGGAATATTGCTAACCCAGCAGCCGCTATAGACAAGGCCATTGTGAGCCAAAACCATGTTTTTTTATAAAACTTTTGATTCTTCTTGTTAGATTTTTTTGAACCAGCAGTTCCGCTTAGCAACTGAGCGCCATCACCTTCGCTAGATTCGTACTTAGTATCTTGGCTATCCGGAGTATCTGTTGTATCTTCATTTGGCACTGAAAGGTCTCCTTTTTGATTATTTTAGCATCATTTGTGCTAGGCTCAAAAACACAAAGAAACCACCCACATCAGTACAAGTGGTTATAAATATGGTGGCCGATGTGGCCGGATCTTTGCCTAGCTTTTTCATTATTAGCGGTATCAAGGCACCTGCAAAAGCAGCAATAAACAAATTTGATACCATCGCAATCGCAAGCACCAAGCCTAGCATCGGGTTTTTGTTAATAAAGATTGCGACCATAGCGACCAAAAAACCATTGATAAGACCATTGATTACACCTGCGCCTATCTCACGAATTATGTATTTGAAAGAATTTTTAAGACTAATCTCATTCATTACAATCCCGCGCACTGTAACGGCTAAGGTCTGGGTTGCGGCATTACCACCCATACCAGCCACGATCGGCATATATACGGCTAGCAGCGTAAATTTTGATATGGTTCCCTCGTACATACCAACAACAGAGGCAGCCATGAATGCAGTGCCAAGGTTGATGATAAGCCAAAGCCACCTGAATTTAACCTTGTCAAACATACTGTCAGAAGAGTTTTCCTCACGATTAACACCAGCTAAGCCATAGAGGTCATTGGTGCGTTTTTTATTGAGCAAGGATAACAAATCGTCGGAGTGGATGACACCAATAATATCTTCGTTTTCATCGAGTACCACTACCTTGTCGTGCGGGTGCTTCAAGAATGAGTCTATAACAGTATGTTCATCATTGTCATATCTTATGTGCGGTACTCGTTTGATATACTCATCAATTTTTTCTTTACCTTTGTGCATTGCCAAAACTGACCCCGGCAACTCGCCGAGTAACTTGCCGTTGTCAATTATGAATATCGAAGGGAATTTTCCGGTACGTTTTTCGTGTTCCTGGATATCTGCCGACAGATCTTCAAAGTGTGTTCCTGGCGGCGTTACTATATAATCTAGATTCATCAGACCAGCTGCTGTTTTAGGATTAAAGCTAAGTAGTAACTCTACTTTTTCTTTAGCGTCACCATCCAGTGATTCTGTCAAATGTTTAGCTCGGTGGTTTGGTAGCTCTTGTAATATGTCTGTGGCTTTGTCGGGGTCTAGGGTAGTTAAAATTTTAGCCAGATCAGAATTGTCTAATGACTTGACTATCTGCCTTCTAGTTTGGGCAGGCAGGGCTAGCAACACGAAGCCCTTGAGTGAATCATCTGTCTTCATAAAAACTTCAAATTTTTTAGATCGCGCTTTTTTGATTGAATCTAGGATTTTTTGGTCAATAATTGGTGATCGCATAGATGTATTATAGGGCTTACGCTAAATAAATTATAGTGTTATCTTTTATTTTTTACAGCGCGCTTAAATTGCTCACCCGGCCTGAACTTAGGCAGAAGCATATCTTTAATTTGCATTGGTTCTTTAGTGATTGGATTAATTCCATTTCGTGCCTTTCGGTGTGCCGAATAAAAAGCTCCGAAGCCGCTAATAAGTACCTTATCGCCCTTGCCGACTTCCTTGCCTATCACAACCGTCATGGTATCAATAACTAGCTCTATTTTCTTTTTCGACAGCTTGGTTTTGTTGGCAATTTCTTGCACTAGTTCAGGTTTTATCACCCTAGCTAACCTCCGTATTAATTAAAATCTGCTCGATACTGCGGGCTTTTGAGTCTGGGCCAATATCTATTAGTACCGAGCTAAATTGTACAATCCCAACTTTAGGCCAATCGAACTTATTAGGAAGCTGGTTGAGCCACTTTTCTATAATTATTTCTTTCTTAACACCCAGTACGGAATCTACCGGCCCCGTCATACCAACGTCACTAATACGAGCTGTACCACCAGGCAATACATTGGCATCGGCCGTGGCAACATGGGTATGGCTACCAACGACGGCACTAACACGGCCATCCAAATAAAAGCCGATAGCAACTTTTTCGGAACTTAAATCGGCATGAAAATCTACAATAGTGGCAACCAGCTTTTCGTCTTTGTTATCTTCTAATATTGCGTCGATAACTTTTAGAGGGTGATCGAGCTGAGGACCATTAAAGGTTTGCCCTAGAACATTGATAACCAATATATTGCCAAAAGGCGTCTTAGCAATCTGCCATCCCCTTCCCGGTGTTCGTCCGGGATAATTAGCTGGCCTAATGATATTCGAGTTGGGCCGGTTCATCATTTCGACACCTTCGGGCTTTTTAAAACTATGGTTGCCGCCGGTAAAGAAATCTACTCCGGCATCCTCAACTTCTTTTATAGCTTTAGCTGTAATGCCATTGCCGGTACTCATATTTTCGGCCTGTGCAATTACAAAATCTATTTGCTTCTCTTCGATAAGTTTCGGTAAAACTTGCGCTACCGCCCGTCTCCCGATTTTTGCTACGATATCACCAATGTATAAAACTTTCATTTATTTAGCATACTCCTCGGCGCGTGTTTCGCGAATAATATTGACCTTAATGGTGCCAGGATATTTAAGTGTTGCCTCAATTTTGGTGGCAATATCTCGAGCCAACTTAATGGCGCTGAGGTCGTCAATTTCTTCTGGGTCAACAAACACACGAATTTCTCTGCCGGCACTAATGGCATAGCTCTTTTTGATTCCGCTAAAAGCGTTGGTAACGTTTTCGAGCTCTGTCATGCGCTTGACGTAGTTTTCGAGCTTATCACCTCTGGCGCCAGGTCGACCACCACTTAAGGCATCGACAACTCTAACAATCAGAGCTTCTGGGGTAGTGGCTTCGATATCATCATGGTGTGCCTCGGCAGCATGTGTAGTGGCTTCATCAAAGCCAGCCTTGCGCATCATATCGCCAGTAATATGGTGATGTTTACCTTCTATTTCATGACTAACGGCCTTGCCGAGGTCGTGCAAGAATGCTGCTGTGCGAGAAACCTGTACATCGGCTCCAATCTCTTCGGCAATCATTGCGGCCAGGTGAGCCATCTCGACAGAATGGTGCAAAACGTTCTGGCTATAGCTAGTACGGTACTTCAGCATTCCCATGGTATTAGATATTTCTGGCGGGAGGCCCATAACCTTCGCTTCGCGGGCAGCCTGTTCGCCAGCCTTCTTGATTTCATCATCGATTTCTTTTTGAGCCTTAATTACCACTTCTTCAATTTTTGCAGGATGAATCCGACCGTCAGCAATCAGTGCCTCGAGGGCTTTTTTGGCGACCTGTCTTCGTATTGGATTAAAGCCCGAGATTGTAATAACTCCGGGGCTTTCATCGATAATAACTTCGACTCCCGTGAGCCTTTCGAGGGCCTGAATATTGCGACCTTCCTTGCCAATTATTTTGCCCTTAACTTCGTCGTTTGGAATTGCAACAGTACTAATAGTTCGCTCTGTGGCAGTGCCTGTGGCCAGGCGCTCCATAGCGCTTGTCATTATCTCTTTGGCGGTTTCATCGGCGTTTTCGGTGGCATCACGCTTGCGCTTTTCAATATATTCGACCAAGTCATTTTTAATATCGCGTTCTGTCATTTCCATTAGTTTTGCCTGGGCATCTTCTTTTTTGAGCTTGGCTATCTTTTGGAGGTTTTCTTCTTGGCGAGTTCTGATGGCACGAATCTCGTCCTTGATTGCTTCGATTTCCTTTTCGCTGCGATTAAGATTATCAGTACGTTTTTCGATTTGATCGATCTTGTTATCTAGTAGTGTTTCGCGGTCGGCAACACGCTTTTCAGATGCATCAAGTTTATTGCGTCTTTCACGTTCTTCTTTTTTAGATTCCTCGGCTATCTTAATGGCTTCTTCTTTAGCCTCCAGGACTTTCTTCTTGACTTCCTCTTTGGCTTCATCAAGCATTTTTTTGGCCTTATTATCGGCATCATTGGTCTTTTGTTTGGTAACTACTACATTGGCTCCATAGCCAACTCCCCCGCCTACCATAAGAGCAAGGATTGCATATATTAACAACATAAACACCTACCTTTCTAAGTAGTGTTTTTACCCGTTTGTAAGCAAAAACTAATTATTGAAATCAAAATTTAAATACTTTTTTGTCTACTACTATTAAACATCTAAATGTACAATTCTTCAAGCTGAAGCTTTTTTGGATTTGGTAATATTTGGCTCGCTGCTGTACTTGGGCACGACATATTTGCCCAAATGCTGATTTTCTAGTTTTTCTAGCCCAAGCTCTATCCACTTATCAGATTCGGCCGATACTATTGGTATTGTCAGCCCGTAAGCCAGGGCGTTGGCAACCGTGGTGCCAATACGCAGGCCAGTAAAAGAGCCTTCTCCAGTATGAATTATAATGCCACCGATAGACTGCAAATCAGTACCTGCCGAGTCCATTAGATTGGTAATTTTACCAAGCAGCGTATCGGCTAGCTCCCGATGCGCTGGCCATTTGAGTTCTTTAACAATTTTTTTGTTATCTACTAAGTATAGCTCTGCTTCGGGTTTGTCGCTACGGATTGCCAGTATCATCGTTTGAGCTCCGAAATTATTGTTTGGGCAGCCTTGCCAAATCCAGATATTTCATAGCGTCGAGAGCTTGGACTTTCATAATGGCATTCAATGGTTAGGCGGTTGTCCGAGCTGTGCCCCGTAAAGTGCTGTGCCCACTCCACGCATACTATGGCCTTATCGTCGGCTAGAGCGTCGATTAGCTCGTTTTGGACTATTTCGTCATCATTGAGTCGATATAGGTCGAAGTGTTCGAGCTTGGTGCCATTAGGCGCCTCATAGCTAAGATGAATATTATAAGATGGGCTAGTAATTGTACGGGTTATGCCCAAACCTTTGCCAATAGCCTTTACCAGCGCAGTCTTACCGCCACCCAAGTCGCCGACTAATTCAATAAGAAACGGCGGGCTACAAAGTTTAGCCAACTTTAGGCCTAGATCTAAAGTATGATCCAAGCTTTTTGAAGAATAGATTAATTTCTGTTCGGTATTCATATATTCCATAACCTATGGTAGCGATTCCTGCCGATACAAGCAACCAGGACCACCATTTTGATCCCTGCGATTGAGATTGCTGAGAGTCGATTCCGTTGCCATCAGAGTTTTTGGCTGATGAAGCAGAAGCAGCCTTGGCCTTTGTGGCCTTAGCTGTAGTGGTCTTGGCCGATACAGTAGAGGCTACTTTTTTAGCGACTGCTTTTTTGACACTTTTTACCGCTGCAGATGGGGTGGTGATGGGCTCAATATAAACGCTTGAGTTGATTCCGCCAGGAGTTGAAGCCTCCGCCCACTGCCATTGGTTGGCTATTTTGATCCAGCTTAGGCCGACTTCAGCATTGCCATAGTTGGCGGTTTCATCTACGACCTTGCCGTTGGGGTCAATTAGCACCACACTATCGCCAGTGTTATTGAGGGTTATTTTAGAATCAGAAACATAAATTGCCAAATGTTCGAGCGGATCTATTTGTATATTTTTTATCAAGTACTCATCGCCGGACTCATCGCGCAATTTCCAGCCAGACAAATCGACGGTGTTGGCGGAGGGGTTATATATTTCGATATACTCGTCAGTGGCATCTGTTAGTGGGCTGGCTGGGTCTGGCAATAGCTCGCTTAATTCTAGAGCTGGGTAGGTGGCGACCTCTGGGTCAACTTCTACGACATCTGCTTTTGGTATGCTTCCAGCTGTTGGTGAGGCAGTCAGGTCGAAATCTACAAAATTATCATCGGTATTTAGCATCTTGATTAAGTCGAGGTTATAAATCCGATACATGCTTTGGCCTGCCTCAGAAGGACTGGCTGGTTTGCCAAGCGAAGCGTTGGCAGTGCCCCAGCCAAATTGATCAACTGTTGCAGCTTGCTTGTCGCGAATCTGAATATTTCCACCTGTTTGCGATAACCCGCTCGAATAGCTAGTATTACCGGCTAGGTTGGATGCGAAGACCCAAAACTTCCCCGCAGCCAGAAGCCCAGTCGGTACTGTAGCTTTTTTAGACCAAGTGGTTCCAGTGGCTGACTTGTAATACAGTGTCCAGCCTGAGATATCGATATCAGCTGCTGTAGTATTTTGTATTTCCACGAACTCTTCGCCAGCCGAGGTTAGGCTACCAGTTTGGACTTCTGTAATCAGAACACTCTTAACTCCCGCACGGACCGGTAGTGCAGTGAGCACAATTACCGACATGAGAACTATCAGCGTAAGAAGAGGCTTTTTCATGACGGCAGTGTATAGACATAGTATTTAAATGTAAAGCATAGCAAAAATGAAACTACTATTGACCTACAAATCATAAGGGTTATACAATAACCTACAGATATATGTTTTCTTTATTCAAAAACTTCAATACCAAAAAGCCTGGCTTCACAATTTTAGATGTGGTTGTAGTTGTGATTGTGGTTGGGTTTTTTGCAGTACTTATTATCCCTGGGCTGGTTAGCGGACCATCTAGGGCCCGTGACGCTTCACGTAAGTCTGACCTGAGAGTTATTAAGGCGGCTCTGGAAAACTACTATAACGAAAGCGGCACCTACCCTGCAAAGCTCTCCAGCCTAGAGTCTGGTGCTACTCCTTTTATCAAAAAGATACCCAAAGATCCCAAAACAGGGGCTGAATATGTTTATATAATTACTGGCAACCCGCCTAGCAGCTTTGTATTGCAAGCTACCCTTGAAAATAAGAATGATAAAGACCTCAAGAGTCTTGGAAGTGACCCGTCCAGGGGCATTTATCAACTCAGTAGCACCAACTAGGAATAACGCATAGCAAATTATCTGTTTCTTTTAGAGAATATTTTTTGAACCGAACTTTTTGCGGGTCTCTATAATATAGTGTTCTAATTCGTAAGGATTGGGTACGAAGTCAAATACAAAGTTTTCGCGCTCACCAGCCGTTTGGATTATGATTGTGCCGTATTTTAATACTATTTGCATTGGCCCCTTGACCGAAGCGCTGATGTCTTGGATCTCTTCTAGCCTTAGGGTTGCAACTTTTCGATGAAAAAGTCCAAGCTGGTCGATATCAACAATATGCTGGTTGGTAATCACTATTTTATTTCTTCTCCAAATCCAAAATGTAGCAATACATAGCAGCACGATAGTAGCGAAAACCAGAAATCCAGCAATCGAAGCCAGCCCTGTAAACGCGTTATTTTGAGATGAAGATGCATACTGGTTGTACAAAACAACCCCTGCAATTGCAACAAGGGTGACTATAAACATCGCTGTAAAAATCGGTGCTACGGCCATGAAGTGCTTGTAAACAATAGCCTGGGTTATCTCACCTTCAGTCTGTCCGGGATAGCTTTTTAGTTCGTTTTCTTCCATTGGTTTATTTTAGCCTATTTATAATCACTATAATAGGCTGCTTTGCTGGGATGATTCTGGTGGCTGTACGCCAAGGTGCAAATATCCGCTGTCTGTGACCTTGCGTCCACGACTGGTGCGCTCCAAAAAACCAAGCTGAATAAGGAATGGCTCATAAACATCTTCGATGGTCTGGCGTTCTTCACCGGTAGCAGCAGCTATAGCATTTACTCCCACTGGTCCGCCCGAATACTTGCTAATAATTGCGTCAAGCACGCGCCTATCTGACGCATCCAGGCCTTTGTCGTCGATTTCTAGAATTGCCAAGGTGGCTTCAAGAGCCTCTTGGTTGATAGTATCATCACCATGAACCTGAGCCCAATCGCGCACACGCTTAAGTAGTCGATTAGCAATTCTTGGTGTCAGGCGAGAGCGTTTAGACATCTGCTCGAGAGAGTTTTTTTGGAGCTCGATTCCCAAAAGCTTTGCAGAGCGAGCCAAAATTCGTTCTATCTCTTCTTCTTTGTAATAGTCTAGGCGATTTACAATACCGAATCTGTCGCGCAGTGGCGATGACAGCGCACCAAATCTGGTGGTAGCACCGATTAGTGTGAACTTCGGTAGATCAAGCCTTAAACTCTGTGCAGAAGGGCCTTTGCCAAGAATAATATCTATAACATAGTCCTCCATAGCTGAATACAAAATTTCTTCAACTCCTCTGGGTAGGCGATGTATTTCGTCGATAAACAATATATCGCCGTCTTCTAGGCTAGTTAGTAAAGAAGCTAGGTCGGCGGCCTTCTCTACTGCTGGTCCGCTAGTAACTTTGAGGTTACCCTTGAGCTCATTTGCTATCACATGAGCAAGCGTAGTTTTGCCTAATCCGGGTGGGCCATAGAGCAATATATGATCGAGTGGTTCGTTGCGCTTCTTAGTAGCTTCAATGGCAACCTTAAGGGCCTTTTTGATTTGTTCTTGGCCAATATACTGCTCGAAGTCTGCTGGACGCAAGGACTTCTCAAAAACAGCTTCCTGGGGTTCTTTTTCTATAATATCTTCTGATCTAATAATGTCGTCTTGGCGCTCAATCATTTGCTAGATCCTTTGAGCCCAAGCTTGATGCGCTCTTGAGTAGAAAGGCTTTCGTCGACTCCCTTAAGAGCTAGCTTAGCATCACGAGCACTATAGCCAAGGCTAATGAGCGCCTGAAAGGCTTGGTCGGATTCGTTATCGGTATCTATACTAACATCAACCAGTTTGCCCTTTAGCTCTAGTATGATACGCTGAGCCGTCTTTTTGCCGATGCCAGACACGCTACTAAAAATACTGACATCATCCTTTAATATGGCATTTTGCACTTCATCAGATTTATACGTTGAAAGAATCGAAATAGCAGCCTTAGGCCCCACCCCATTGACACTGGTGAGCTTATAGTAGAGGGTTCGGCTTGGCTGGTCGGGAAATCCGAATAGCGTATATTCGTCTTCTTTGATATTTTCGGCTATGTAAAATACTGCTTTATCTCCAGCCGACAAAGTCATGAGGTAGTTGAGTGGCACAACGATATCGTAGCCAATGCCACCCAAATCGATAATTACGCCGTTAGGAGTTTTTTCGGCAATCACACCATTTATTCTTGCTATCATAGATTTAATTATAACAGCAGAATAAACAAATGCCGAACAATTATTTGACGTACCTAGGTAGGTCATACTTAGCAATCGAGAATGGCGAGGATTGGTACGACAACAGCAACTTGTTAAATTATTATTCTTTTGGAGGGATGTTACCATTCGGAGCTAGCGCGGTAGCATCCACGACTGGCTCTGGCTTCAGATCAGGAGCTGGTTTATTGTGAGGCTCGACTGGCTCTAAGACAAGAGGTGCAGGCAGTATCTTGTCGATAACAAATAGCATCACAACTAGCAGAATGAAGCATGCCAAATAAAGTAGCGTGGTGATAGTATCAACTATGCTTGTGCTGCCTAGGATGGACAAAGATAACATCATAATAATGGTGGCGCCGCCCGACATGCCTACAGCCAGAGGAGCAAAGCCTACAGACATAAACCCTACTATGAAGCCAAGGATTACGAATCCGAGTGACAGCTTGAGCCTGTTGGTATTGATAATCTCTGTGCTACTTGCTGTTCTCTCTGCTTCTTGTCTCCTTGTATCATGTAACTGCTGCTCACAAAGTGACACATCGGGGCTGAGAAAATCTCCGCTGTAGGAGGTTGGATTTGCGCAAATCTGATAATCATTTTGAGCGGTCTTATAGGAATCATCAGTAGTTTTAGATTTGGCTTCTGGAAATATTAAAAATGCAAGCATACCAATCATTATGGTATAAACCAAAGCTATGGCCACAGCAAGAATAGCCTTGACCGCTCTATTCATGCTGGTGCCTCTTAGTGAGTATAACCGTACCCCCAACAAGCGCAACAAAAGCAGCAGCCACTACTACAAGTGCACCGTATGAGCCGAAGTTATTAAATATATAGGGCATTTGCAAGAGAATCATAAGCAGACCAAGAACTAATAGGAAATTTTTTTGCAACTTGTTCTTCAATAAAGCCCCAATAATGATCAATGCAACCCCCAGAGCAACCCTTATGCCAAAATTTACACTTTCGGAACTAATCATCAGGACTTTATCTGGTAAGTATGTGAGTGACATCAGGCCAGATATAGCTGCTGAAAACAAAACTAAGCCCGTAATAGTTTCCCTTACCATCGAGTGGTTTGGTTTATTATTCGAGTGGTTTGGTACACTCTTCTTTACTATCAAAATAATGATGAAGGCAATAAGTGCTGGAAATGCTAAAGAACCCAAAAAAATTAATAGGAATGTATAGTCCATAGCTACAACAATAAACCATAACATCTATAGCTGTCAAATGCGGTTGGCGCTATGACAAATCGCTATTGCTAGCGCATCGGCAGCGTCATCAGGCTTCGGTGTGGTATTGAGTTTGAGTATTTTTTTGACCATCTCCTGCACTTGTTTCTTGGGGGCCTTGCCGTAGCCAGCGGCCGACATCTTGACCTGCAGAGGTGTGTATTCAGCGACAGGGATATTTTGCTGGGCCGCCACCAGCAAGATTATTCCCCGGGCCTGACTAACCGACATCGCAGTTGTAATATTGCTAGCAAAAAATAATTTTTCGACGGCGATTACATCGGGGTGGTGGTGCTTGATTATCTCGGTTAGGTCATCAAAGAGTATGGTTAGTCGTTTGGGCATATCGAGGGTTTTGGGTGTCGATACTATACCGCAATCGAGCAGCGTGAGTTTTGCTCCAGTTTTGGATATTAGGCCAAAGCCAGTTGTAGCCGTACCCGGGTCAATGCCGAGTATCTTCATAAATTCTTCAACCACTCAGCCAGCTCGCCAAGTTTGGCCTCTAACTCACCTGGTTGAACAAAGATAAAATACTCAAACTTTTGCGCTTGATCTGGTAAATCTCGATGCAAGTGTTTGTGATTATACGAAAGTTTAGCATCAAGTTGGTTTTTTCGACGCAAGTATTTGATGGCCATTACTACTATGTTGTCATAATAAATCTTAGCCTCGATTGGCTTATTACGCCGAATGTTCTTGAGAACATTAGGCCGCATCGCTCGGTAATAGTCGAGCATTCTTTGCTTGCTTGCTTTCTCGTTAAAAACTTTGGGTTCCGATTTATAAAACTTGAACTTTGCGTCTTTATTGAAGATTATATTAATAATATCTACGCCCTCATCAAAGCCACTAGTACCTGGAAATGGCTGGACATTTACATCTATAGTTAGAAATTCCGATGTACCTTCAATATGATAAATAATGTGTCGCTGATCGTTATCTTTATGGACTTCGTACTCTAGGTTGATCGGACCAATCGTTGCCAGAGCATTTTTGACTACTTTGTAAGTTTCATCTACCTTGTCTGGGTCGACCTCTAGCCAGACATCGAGGTCCGAGTACTCATCACTCTCGCCTTGCGCAACCGACCCTTCTACCCAAAGCGCATGTACAAAGACCTGACTCTCTGCAGCTTCACGAATGGTTTTTAGGATAGTGTCTAGCATTATTCCAGCGTACTCATAACTTCTTCGGGAATGTCAAAATTGCCCGTGACCTCAACTACATCGTCTAGATCCTCGAGTGAGTCTATCAGGTTTAGTAGAGTCTTGGCCTTAGACTCGTCATCGACCACCACGCTCTGGCTGGGTGTTTGCTGTACTTCGGCACTCTCGACATTGTCTTCGCCAATTGCATCACGCACCGCCTCGAGCTTGCCTGGCGAAGTTAGTACCACGAGCTGATCGCCACTATCGTCGATATCATCGGCGCCGGCGTCGATTGCGACCAGTTCTGCACTGTCGTTGTCGATATTTGGCTTGCAAACAATTACGCCTTTTTGCTCAAACATATAAGCCACTGAGCCCTGCGAGCCAAGATTGCCGCCGTGCTTAGTGAAGGTCGATTTAACATCTGGGCCGGTGCGGTTATGATTATCACTTAGCGCTTTAACCATAATTGCCACCCCGGCTGGTCCGTAACCTTCGTACAATAATTCTTCGAGTTTTGCGCCTCCAGCTTGGCCGCTCCCTTTGGCAATGGCACGCTCAATATTGCCGGCTGGAACATTAGCCGCCTTGGCTTTTTGGATTGCGAGCCGTAATTTGAAATTCATTGCAGGGTCTGCACCGCTCTGGGCTGCCACGGCAATTTCGGCTGCCATTTTAGTGAATACTTTGCCGCGCTTGGCATCGGTTGCACCTTTTTTATGCTTTATGGAGGCCCACTTACTGTGTCCTGACATGTCTTTGGTTTCCTTTTTTTACAGATATAGAATACTGCTATCTTACCAATTGTTCGGACTTTTGAAAAGGCAACAGCTCGCTATCACGATTTTTGTTATAAGTAATTAGCGCTAGTACCACCAGACAGCTATACCAAAATGCCAGACTCGCTATATCGGGGTGGATGGCCATCTGGAAGCTAGACTGCGCCTTGAGATATCCTAGGAATCCAAATATCAGCTCCACGCCCTTATTGACGGGGCCTCCAAGTAGGTACGCATGGTTGGGTGCTATTATGCCAACAATAGACAGTATAAAACCAGCAAGCATAAGCAGTGGAATTAATGGCATCAATGCAACATTGGCAACCACTGCCACGACAGAATAGCCACCAAATAAGTAAAGTAAGTAAGGTATTGTGGCGATTTGCGCCGCCAGCGTAATTGCCAAAAGCTCGCTGACTATTTTAGTTTTCTTGGGCAGTATGAGCCTGATGATTGGCGACAATACAACTATGCCCGTGAGCGATAAAAACGATAGCTGCCAGCCGATATCTTCAATGGCTAGGGTTGGGTTAATGAGCAGTGTGGCGACTGCCGTCAGACTAATGCATACAAACACACTAACCCGTTTTCCATAATAACCTGCTGCCAAAAATACAGTAGCCATAATTGCAGCGCGCAAAATCGAAGCCGACATGCCAGTTAGCAGTGTAAAGGACCAGACTAATAATAGCGATATAACCAAACTGCCCCATAGCCAACGTTTTTTCAGAATCCTAGCGAGCAAAACAACAAGAATAGTAAGGTTGTAGCCCGATACTGCCACAACATGCGAAAGACCCACGGCATTGAGTGTATCCTGCAGCGGTTGAGCTAGCGAGGTGCGGGCGCCAACCAAAATACCTTTCATGAAAGCGGCGGCGTCAGGGCTGAGGGCTTTGTCGGAACCGCCATAAAATGCCTGTTTGATTTTAATCATTAGCGGCTGATCAAAATTAATTATTTCAACGGTGCCGTAGCTGATTTGGTATTTGGGCTTGGCTAATATCGGAAATACCTTGCCTTCTACTCTTACTCGATACCCTTCTTTGACGGCCGAAGAAAAAGTTTTAATTCTTATTTCTGAACTTTTGGCTTGGCCATCGATAGCCACATCTGCAAGCGAAAAAACATAGTTTCTGTCTTTGTCCCAATACGGATCGCCCCTCACCGTACCAACTACAACGGTCTTACGGTAGACATCGCGCGATGCTGATTGCTCGGCCTGGGTATTGATATAGCTCGTTGTGTAGGCCAATCCGCAAATCACACAGACCAAAAGCAGTGGTACTATCTTTAATTTGGCAGATAATAGGAAGCATGAGGTGATTCCGATAGCTACAAATAGTAGCCAAAAACCGTTAGGTTGAAAGATAAAATTATAACCCAATAGCAGGCCTGCCATAAAACCCAGGCAACATATTATAATTAAGCTTGGGCGACGCATACCATTATGATATCGGCTTAAGCTTTTTTAAACCAAGCATTAGAACTGTGTAAATGTTGATTTTTTATCTGAAAAAACTTATAATGTTGGGGTTGTAAAAAATGCAAAACACATTAAAATCTATAAAAATATAACCCCTCCTTTTTTTCTTCTACGATGGGACAAACCAAGCCACCAGGCTGTTTGTTACATCGAGAGGAAGACAAGCTACGGAAATCGGAGTAGAATTTGTTAAAATTATGCGTACATTGTAAGTAGTTCCCCGGCGAAATTCTGAGATTTTCTCTTTTACGATGGAACAAACCAAGACCCCAAGTCTGTTTGTTACATCGAGAGGAGAAATAAAGCGGTGGTGCAGGCTAGAAATCTGTGGATTTCTAGCAGATACCTAGGCTTTATTTGGACGAGGGCCCATAGCTCAGTTGGTTAGAGCGGCTGCCTTTTAAGCAGCATGTCGTGAGTTCGAGTCTCACTGGGCCCTCCATGAAAGAAGTCGAGTCTTGAACTCGGCTTTTTTCATGGAAAGTTCCGCGGGGCCGAATCACGACGTAGATTTTGCCCTAGCAAAAGATACCTGTCGTGAGTTCGGTCATCAAGCTTCAGGCACAGGAATTTCCGCCAGCTGGCGGATCCGAGCATGAAGTGCAGATGTTCATTGTCTCACTGGGCCCTCCAAACAAAGAACTCCCTTTTTGGGAGTTTTTTGTTTGGTGGTCTTATGTTACTTGAACTCACGGCGGAGATTTTCTGAAAGAAAAGATACCAGTCGTGAGTTCGGTGAAGCGAACAAACGCACAGGAATATCCGCCAGCTGGCGGATCCGAGCATTTGTGAGAGGAAAAGGACGAAGTCCGCTGTCTCACTGGGTCCTCCAATACGCTTATGCTAAAAGACTCCGTTGTGTGATCATTTTATTTGCTATA
>JBAXPC010000012.1:0-16036 GCA_037132395.1 bacterium
ATTTTTTCATCAAACCAGAACCTAACCAAAATACTCGAAACATCCGGATTTTACTCGGTAGCATCAAAGTCGATATCCAGTGAGCTGATTGGGCAAATCACAACCTCTAATCAGGCCCTCTCTGTTGCTATTAAAAACAGCTTAGGCCTTGCAATAAACTCCGATACTGCTAAAACCGTCATTACGCCTGGTCAGATAGTTTTTGTGGAGTGGCTCAATAACAGCCAGCCTACAATTAATCTTGACCTAGATTTGATGCCTATTAAAAATAAATTAATTTCGTCCTCGGTCGATCCCAAAGTGAGTTTTGAGATTACAAAACTTCTACCCGATAATCTGCTGATATTAAATTCTAAAAAAGATACTAACAATCTCTTGCCCCAGCTAGAGCGTATCAAGCTCGCCTACACTACAGCCAAAAATGCTATGCCAGTGCTATGGCTAGTAGTGGCCAGTTGCTTGCTCTTGCTCTTTATACTAAATATCAAAAAAGGTAGCAAAAAATTTACCAAGGCCTTTTACCCACTACTATTTGCTGGGACATTGGGATTGATCATTGCTACCTCAGCGGTAGTTGTGGCCAGCAGCATTGCCCTGGATCCCAACACCAAGCTCGAGCCAAACAATTTTCAATTACTAACCAAGATTATGATGGTGGCAGTTCAGCAAACGACCTTAGCCTTTAGTCTACTTGCTGTAGCTAGCCTGGCCGTTATAGTGATATCGAGGTTTATATATAGGGGCAGAGATAAAGCTTTGAAACACAAAGGCAAGCACTAGCTACTAAACTTCATAACGGCTCTTCCAGCGCGGACTTTTGAGCTCGTACTTGATCATTGAAGATATTATTTCCAGCAATATAAGCAAACTACCCAGCGGGTATAGTAATGCCCCCGTGATGCTCTGCTTGGACTTGAACATTACGATAAGCCTATTAAACAGCATTAACACAAAGCCAACTGTTAATAAAATTGTCCCTTCGTACTGCCCAATGGCTAGTAGGTATGTAAGTATTACTATTGGTAAGGTTGTCACAAATATACCACCTGTAATAAGGGCTATACTGAGGGGCATATTAAACCTTAGGCTGGGGTAGAGCCGCTGCTCGTTATAATTTCTGAGCTCACCGAAATCTGATCTATTTTGGCTAATAGCTAAATCGCTTGCACAGTAGAAAGCGGTATTGAGCCCGGCACGTTTTGCTCTATTGGCAATATCTAGGTCCTCCAGGGGGCTATTTTTGACCGACTCAAATCCACCAACGCTATTGATAGGAGATCTTTTAAATGCCAGCAGGCTGCTGTAGGCTGTCGCTAGTTCCGGGTGTTTCTGAGTCAAGTAGGCCGATGGATACATACCAAATAGCAAATACTGCTCCTGGCTCATAATCAGCTGTTGCCAAAAAGATTTGTTTTGGTCGGCTGGTAAAAGCGATACTAGCTCAGTGGCGCTAGCATCAAAAATACTAGCTATAACTGATAGCGTATTAGGAAGAAGAATAATATCAGCACCAAGTAGCACAGCTATGCTGGACTTCGACTTTTTAAAAAGCACATTGCTCGCCCAAGCCTGCATTGCCCAGCCTGCAGGGGGTTTTGGTACGTCGACGATATGAAGTCGTTTGTCTTGGTAGCCTTCAGCTATTTTTTGAGCCTGCGGGTTGTTGTCGAGGTTAGCATAATAAATGTCAAAGTGCGGGTAGTTTTGACCAATTAGGGCCAAAATTGTGGAGGCTATGTTGTCCTTATCACCAATCGAGTGCACCAGTATATCGATATGTGGAAGCTCGCCTAATCTTTTCGATTTCGGCCTGGCTAGCACATGATAGTTGTAGGTTATCAAAGCGAGCTGAACTATGCCAAAACCCAATATAAATCCGGCAAACCAGACCGTTCTAATCCCAGCTAATCCAAATGGGTCGAATACAAACAGTAGCAACTGGCTCAGCCAGAACCCCACAATCAGATTAAGCCAAATAAAATTCTTCCAGGCTCGGCGGTATTGAGTACTATTGGCATCTGAGCGAAACTTCCTAAAAAATAGCACATTAAGAGGGTATACAAGCAGTATTAGGCTTGCCAGCAGACCCCAGGGAAAATAAAAGATCGTAGCAATTAAGCAGCATAGACTGTAGAGCACCAGGCTGTAGGTGTTGGTAAATTTGCTTCCGAGCTTGGTGGCAATCGAGGCAATGCCAGCCGAGCGGTCGGGCTTGATGTCCGGAATCGACCCCAGCGCCTGAGAGGCAGCACCCCAGCAAAAGAAGGCAATAATCGCCGGCCACGGCAGAGAACCGGCACCAGCATACACCAAGCCAAAGACCAGCGGCAGTACAAAGTGTAAACTAGAATTAATCGAATCCAAAATCGGCACCTCTTTGAAGCGTAATGGGCTCATAGAGTAGCTAAACGCAAAAAATACAATCAGTCCAATTACGATGTTGCTAAGCACACTTCCAGTGGCAAGCAAAAAAACCAACAAGGGCAGATTTAAGCCGATTATCAAATAAAACATCATTTTGTGCTTGGCCTTATCAACCAATCCACCCTCGATAGAGTTCTTGCGAGGGTTTTTGATGTCCGAATCGTAGTCGTAGATGTCGTTGACACCATACATCAAGTAATTATAAAAAAAACAAAAATAAATCGTACCAATAATACAGCTTAGGGTAATGGCTCCGTGGCCAATCGTGTAGCCCACAAAAAAAGGTATGGCAGTATTTGGCCAACTAAATGGTCGCGAGGTTAGCAGGACTTCTTTAAGGCTTGGTTGAGTGTTTTTTGTGGCTTTTGTCTTCATTGCAAAGTTTGTTAAATAACCCCGGTAGCACAAGAACCGCTACTACTAAGTAACCCAAATCCTCAATGGGAAAGGTTAATATTCTGATATTCAGAATCGAGTTAGTATTATACACCACTATCGGTAGAGCTGTAAGATAAGTATTAAAGACTAGCATACTTGCCAGTACGGCTAGGCCAGTCCACAGCGTCGCTTTTGAAAACTTGAATTTAACTTGATATATAAAATTGATGCCAAGCCCCAAAATTATAGCAACAAAAATTAGCAGGCTATATCTTAGCATTGGCCAACCTTCGAGCTATCAGCTGATTGATGTCCAAGATAAAATAGCAGAGCAAAAACAAAAATAAAAACTCCTCGATTGGCAAACCCTCGCTACCTATGTATAATCCCACTACGTAGGCAGAGTTGGTGCTAAAAATCAGCCAATTTATTCCGATTATATCTACCAGGATTAGTAGGCCCATAACAATAGCTATCGACCGTACAGCGGCCCGATGGTTTTTAAAAAACACTAGTCGGTATTTCTTGTCAGTCAAGAACATGCCGAGGATACTAAAAATAAGGATGACTATGTAGCTGTATTTCACAATATGTATTATATGATAGTTTTATAAATCTATGAAAAAACTCACAACAAAACCAGTTAAAAAATCAAATATCAAGACCGCCATCATCATTGGTGGAGGTATCGGCGGGTTGTGCACGGCGGCTCGTTTGCTAAAAAATGGCTACCAAGTAACTGTTATCGAAAAAGAAGCCAAAATTGGGGGCCGAGCCAATCGGATCATGAAATCGGGCTATACTTTCGATACAGGCCCGACGCTGCTAATGATGACCGATGTCTTGTACGATACATTCAAATACTGTGGCAAAAACTTTGATGACTACATCGAGCTTATTCAGCTAGAACCAAATTACCAAGTTGCTTTCGCTGATAAAAGCAAAATAACTGTTAGCAGCAACCTTCCAAAATTCATCAAGGAGCTAGAGCGTTTCGATGTTAAAGCACCCGAACAGTTCTATAAGTTTTTTGCTGCCGTATCGGCCATCTACCGTATATCCAGAGCCAGCTTTATAGATACCAACTTCGATAGGGCGCTGGACTTTATTAATCCCAAAAGTGGCTTTGAGCTGTTAAGAAGACGAGGTCTAAGCAAGCTATATAATTTTGTGTCGTATTATTTTAAAGACGAACGACTCCGGCAGTTATTTAGTTTCCAAAGCATGTACCTTGGCGTCAGCCCGCACGAAGCACCAGCAGTCTATAGCGTAGTTAGTTATATGGAGACAGGCCTTGGCATTTGGTATCCCAAGGGAGGGATGTACTCGCTATCGATGGCGCTAGCCAAGCTAGTCACGGATCTCGGTGGCGAAATCCGAACCTCTACTCTGGTCGACGAGATTATTATCGAAAACAAAACTGCCGTTGGGGTCAAAATCAAAAATACCACCATTATGGCAAACACCATGATAGCCAACGCCGACCTTATTTATAGCTATCAAAAACTGATAGATCCCAAATCTAGAGCTTCGATGCCAGACAATAAACTCCAAGCCTACAAACAAGCTAGCTCAGCTTTATTATTTTACTGGGGCGTGGACGATCCGTGTGAAGATATGCTTCATCATAATGTTTATCTTTGTAAGGATTTTAAGAATAACCTCGACGAAATCTTCCATCAAAAAGTTTTGCCCAAGGACCCATCTTTTTATACCTATATTCCTACCAAAACAGACCCTAGCCTGGCGCCTAAGGGCAAGAATGTTTTTTATGTCTTGGTCCCTGTGCCAAATCTCGACTCCAATATCAATTGGGAAAAAGGTATCCAGCGTATTAAAAATCAAGTTATTAAGCGGCTCAAATCAGAATTTGGCTTAGACATTGAGAGCAAAATTAAAACTGAGTCTATTTTTACTCCTCAAGATTTTGAATCTAAGTTTAATCTTCATATGGGTTCAGCCTTTGGGCTCAGCCATCACTTTTTTCAGTCGGGCTATTTTAGGCCGCACAATAAGAGCAAAAATATCAGAAACTTATACTTTGTTGGCGCTAGCACCTATCCTGGCGGGGGGATCCCTATGGTAACATTAAGTGCCAAACTAGTAATGGAGAGAATCTTGCAAGATGCCAAATAGTGACATGACAAAGTTCCTGAACTTCAATCGGTACACCAAGGACCAAATCGACTCAAGGCTTATCCGGTTTTATGATGCAAAAATAGTTCAAGCTAGAGCTATTGATCCGCTCTATGCCAAGCTGCATGAAGATATGAAGAAGTTTATATTGCGCGGGGGTAAGCGACTACGCCCAACTCTAATGCTTTTGGGCTACCGTGCATCAGGTGGTGAGGATATCGATTTTGCATTAGATGCCGCATTATCACTCGAGATATTCCATAATTTTGTACTAATTCACGACGATATTATGGATGGCGATCTAACGCGCTATGGAGGGGCCAATATTACCGGCGTTTATAACAAGCGCTTCAGAGGCCCTCTTGGAGATTCATCGGCAAGGCACTCAGCTGAGTCGGTGGCCATTCTTGCCGGTGAGCTCAATGAGTTTTTTACCTTCGAAGTCATAACAGCGCTGCAAGCGAATCATGAGATGATTCTAAATATGATGAGTCATTACCAAAGTGTTTTATTTGAAACTGGTGCAGGTCAAATGCTCGATGTTATGAGTAGTGTTCGAGGCCAAATAAACTTATCTAAGATCGAAAAAGTTAATTATTACAAAACTGCTCAATATACCATTACATCACCACTTCATTTTGGAGTTATTGCCACAGGTAACAAAGACAAAAAACTCCTAAACGACTTCTCGGCTTTTGGGGCTGAGCTAGGCAAGGCTTTTCAACTCGCCGATGACCTGTTGGGAGTTTTTGGATCAAGCCGCCAAACAGGCAAACCGGTCGGCTCTGACATCAGGGAGGGCAAGCAGACTTTGCTAATGTATCATGCCAAAAAACTCACCACGCCTTTGCAGTGGAAGGCCATCGAATCGCGGCTTGGAAAACAGAATATTACATCAGACGATGTGAAGATGGTGCGGTCCATACTAAAAGACAGTGGTGCCCAGGCCAAAGTGGCAGTTGCCGCCGAAGACCACCTTGCAAGAGCCTTAGACATCCTAGATGAAATCAAGATTGATGATGAAGCTAAGGTGCTTCTTAAATCTTTTGCAAACTACTGCGTAACTAGAAAGAAATAAATGTTAAATCTTGGGATCTACAAAGACATCAGTGCACGACTTAGCCGAGATATTACAATTTCTTACTCCACATCATTTTCCGCAGCCACCAGGTTGCTTGAGCCTGACATCAGCGAGGCGATTGTGGCAATCTACGGCTTCGTTAGGGTAGCTGACGAAGTTGTCGATACCTGGCGTCCAGCCCAAATGGAGAGCTACCTCAATGACCTCGGTAGTGATCTCAAAAGAGCGGTCCGGAGTGGATTTAGCACCAATCCAATTGTACAGAGCTTTGCGCTGGCGATAATCAAATACAAAATACCTCTAGAGCTGGTAGAGGCGTTTTTAAAAAGCATGAAAATGGACATCACAAAAAAATCCTACAACGAAGCCGAATACCAAAAATACATCTATGGCTCCGCCGAAGCCGTTGGGCTAATGTGCCTAATGGTTTTTGTGGGAGGCAACAAAAGAGCCTATTCGAGCTTACTCGGCTCGGCCAAGGCGCTAGGCTCGGCCTTTCAAAAAATCAACTTTTTAAGGGATGTCGGTAGCGATAGCTCGCAGCTAGGGCGCTTATACTTCCCGGGGCTCAATGGCCAGATCGACGACGAAGCCAAAAGCCTAATAATTGAAGATATCAAAAAAGACCTCACTCTCGCCAAGAAGGCCATCAAAAAACTCCCTAAGTCTAGCCGTTATGGTGTTGAGCTGGCTTATCGCTATTTTGCTGCCATCAACCAAAAAATGTCTCGCCATTCTATCGAGGATATTAAAAGCAGACGAATTAGTCTTTCCAAAGACGTTAAGCTCAAAATATATTGTCTTGTAAAAATCAAGCAAACATTGGCTAGCTAGGCCATAAGAAGCTATAATTAAACCATAATAAACTTAAAGATGAATACAAATCGCAACATCGACATTGCTAGAGTTAACAAAGTCAAAACCACCAGTCCGGCCAGTAGCTCTCTTCGCCCTAAGCCAAAAGCCCATAGCAAGCCCCATCCCAAAGCCAAACCAGCTTATCGAAGTAATGCTGGGATACCTTTTTTTTCGTTAATCTGGTCGAGTATTGCGGCGGTTTTTAGGTCGGATATATTTATACTGTCATTTATAAGAAACCTCTTGAGCGTGCGGGTGCTACTATTTGCGATCCTCCCGTTGGTATATTTTCAGTTACGCTACATGCTAATACTCAAGCCAGATCAAATCCTGGTGAACCTTAAATCAGTTGTAGCCCCCAGTAACACATTCCAATTTATAACTTGGTTAGCTGCTGCCTGCCTGCTGGTCTTGGTTAGTTGGCTAGCTGACACCGTCATATATCCGGCTCTAGTCCGTATTCGATACCAGCAGCTAGACGACCGTAAGCCACTAATTAAGAAAGCCCTTAGCGACTCACTAAAAGGAATAATCCCCAACTCATTCCAGAAGCTAATCAAATCGGTGGTAGCTCTGGTACTTATCTTTGTCGCTCTAGCTGGCTATTACGCAATGTATATCTTGGGCTACGGCGATCTCCGTTTGCAGATTTGGCTTTATGTGGTCTTTTCGGTAGTCGTGCTGGTTGTATTTTGTATTTATACTAGCTTTCGATTGTGGCTACAGGCAGCCACTGCAATCGGATCCGATCGGGGCAAGAGCAAACTAGCAATCAGTGCTAAACAGGCTATATTCCATCCTGCTAGCGCTATTTGGCATGGCTTTAATTGGTTACTCAGCTTGGCTGTATTTATAGCTGCAAGCTTGGTCATGGTCTGGGCCGAGATATATTTATTGCTCAAAGTCCAATCTACATCTCTCAACATCCTTTTGCTAGCTGTTTTTACTACCATATTGTACTTGCTCTGGACCGTTTGGAGTGCTAGTAGGGCTGGCTACTGGGCCTATATTATGCATTTTCGGCGTCATAACGTTAAATTAGCCTTTTCATCTGAAGCCGAATCAAGCTATATCGGTCTTTGGATAGTCATCATTGCTGTTTTGCTGGTATTCGGACTGTTTTTGGCCATTTGTGTAGCCTATTCGGGCAATTTGTCCGCCCTGCTTAGTAGCATTTGGGCTAAACTTCCCGATACTATCAAGGTTAATTTACCCAGACCAAACTAAAAGCGTTGACAAAAGGGGTATTTATTAGGTAAAATAGCAACCAAAGGCCTAGCAGGCTTTTTTAGATTAAATTTTAAATGCACGCATTTACCAACTACATCAAAAACTCGATTGCAGAAATGCAGAAAGTAATATGGCCCACTCGCAAGCAAGCCTTACAGCTGACACTACTAATAATACTAGTATCGATTGCACTGGGTCTAACTTTAGCAGGACTCGATTGGTTTTGGAGAAATACCCTGAAATCATTAATTTTAAGGACTTAATTTCATGATAGATATACAAAAAGATTGGTACGTCATACACACCTACTCTGGCTACGAAGACCAGGTAGCTGAAGCCTTGCGCCAACGTATCGACTCACTAGATATGAAAGACAAGATTTTCGACGTGATTGTACCTAAAGAAAAGCAAATCGAAATCAAAAATGGTGCCCGCCGCACCGTCGAGCGCAAGATATTTCCAGGCTATATCATAATCGAGATGGTTGTTACCGAAGAGTCTTGGTTCGTGGTTCGTAATACACCAAATGTTACCGGTTTCGTCGGCACTAGTACCACCCCTTCGCCACTTAGTGCAGATGAGGTTAAGTCTATTCAGCGCCGAATGGGAATTGATGAGCCAAAATACAAAATAGACTTCGCGATTGGTGAAACAGTAAATATAACCGACGGACCGTTCAAAGGATTTGATGGTCAGGTCAATGAAATCGACGAGCAAAAAGGCAAGATCAAGGTCTTGGTTAGTATGTTCGGCCGAGAAACCCCTGTTGAGCTCGACTCACTACAGGTAAACAAGATCTAAGAAAGGATTAAGTAATGGCAGCAGAAGCAAAAAAAATACAGGCTAAAGTAAAAATGATAATCATGGGCGGGCAGGCCACACCAGCCCCTCCAGTCGGATCATCTCTAGGACAACACGGAGTCAACATGATGGATTTTATCAACCCCTTTAACGAGCAAACCCAAGACCGCAAAGGTCAACCAACTCCAGTGCACGTTACTATCTACGCCGATAAAACCATGACCTTTGTAACCAAGGGCACACCAGCAAAAATACTAATCAAAGAAGCTCTTAAGCTCAAAAAAGCTTCAGGTGTTCCCAACAAAGAGAAGGTTGGTAAACTGACCCAGGCTCAACTAACAGAAATAGCTGAAAAGAAAATGCCCGATCTCAATGCTAACGATATTGAGGCCGCCAAAAAAATAATCGCTGGCACCGCTAGGTCCATGGGAGTCGAAATAGAATAAATAATTAACCTCGCTGTGGGATCTATCAAAAAATAGAGCTTGACCACGAAAGGAGCAATAAAATGGCTAAGATAAAAAAAGAAGACATTACAAAAACAGAAGTAACCGAGACTAAAGCTAAGGTTGCAAAAAAAACCGCTGAGCCTGTCACTGAAAAAGAAAGCATCGACACCACTGCTGACGCCAAATTAGCTAAGGCCGGCAAGAGAAGTGCCAAAACAGCAAAAGAAGCAGTCGAAAAGGAAGCTAAAGAGGTCAAAAAAACCCAGACTGCTAAGTCTAAAAAAGTAGAGGTTGCAAAACCAAAGCAAAATCCCCATGTTAAAAAATATTCCAAAAACCAGAAAGCAGGAAAAGCCTTAATAGAACCAGGTAAAATGTACGGCCTTAAAGAAGCCGTCGATCTACTTTTTAAAGTATCTAAGGTCAAGTTCGATGCCTCTGCAGAGCTTCATGTAGCCTTGCACATCGACCCCCGACAAGCCGACCAGATGGTTCGAACCAGCACTTCGTTGCCCTACGGAACCGGTAAGTCCATCCGAGTAGCTGTTATTGCGACAGACGAACTAGCTGCCGCAGCGAAAAAAGCCGGAGCCGATTTGGTAGATTCTGAAGCACTAATTAAAGACATCACAAAAGAGAAGTTTGACTTCGATGTCCTAATAGCAACACCAGACAAGATGGCTGAAGTCGGCAAGCTAGCTAAGGTTTTGGGTCCAAAAGGCCTGATGCCTTCACCCAAAAACGGTACTGTTACAGCAGATCCTGCAAAATCAGTTGAAGAATTTAAAAAAGGTAAAGTTGAAATCAAAAATGATGCTAATGGTATCATTCATGTTGCATTTGGAAAGCTCAGCTTTAAGCCTGAAGACTTGTATGCTAATGCCAAAGCTGTGGTTAAGGCTATCTCCTCTGCAAAACCAGCCGGCGTCAAAGGCGTATTTATAAATAGTATGTTCATTAGCTCTAGCATGAGCCCAAGTATTCGACTAGATAATAACGAAGCTATTAAAGAAGCTAAAGAGGTCAAAGAAGCTAAAGTAACTAAAGAACCAAAAATAAAATAAACTAAAAAATAATACTTCCGGCTAATTCTAGCAGCTCCAACAATGGAGCTGTTGGTCGTTATGCTTTCATTTTAGGCAATAAGTCTGCTACATTAGTGTAGTTAATGTACCTTCAAAGCACACCACAAAAGGAGCAAAGTTGCCAATCAACGTGGGTATATTCGGAAACGACTCAAGTTTTGATAATCGTTTCATTCCAGACTACCAAGAGCTTACCGAGCTTGTAACGCATATCAAAGCCCTCGGCATTAGTATCGCTTTGACCTCAGGGTCATTCGATCATTTTCATCTCGGCCACGCGATGTATTTAGAAAAAGCTCGCGAATTTGCCGACCTGCTTATTGTTGGGGTCGACAATGACGATAAAATCCGTCATCGCAAGGGCGAAAATAGACCACTCTTCCCGCAAGAGGAGCGACTCAATATTTTAATCCGACAACGGTCGGTCGATATAGTCACTCTTAAGGCGCTAGAGCATCAGCGCTGGGAGCTAATCGCTGCCGTCAAGCCTGATGTATTGGTTTCTACCAAGGATAACTACACCAACAGCGAGATTGAAGAGATCGAAGCTACTTATGGTTGCAAAATAGTGGTCTTAGAGCGTCAGGCCGAGACTTCTACCAGCGCTAAGGTGCGTCGACTTAACCTCGATATGGCCAACGGCTTCGCTAAGGAAATGAATAAAATAATGCCCGAAGTAATCCAGGGTGTTATAGATAGTGTTCTGGGAACCGACCACCAAGGGAAGAGCCAATGAGCACGATTGTGGCTTACGTTCCGGTCTTGCACAGAGGCTACATAGATTTTTTTAATCGGCATCGAGATAGCAGTGCTATCTACCTGCTCGACAGAGGTCTTTGTATCGAAGAGCAGCCCAGTCTCGCAAAAGACATTCGCAGCCTCGAGGCCGCTGAAGTGGCCCTCGCACTTAGTGCCCTAGGGTACCCACTAAAGATAATTAGTATCGCCAATTCAGCTGAGCTTTTGAGCTCAATTGGAGATAGCATAATAATGCCAGATGAAGATATCTCTAGGCTAATTGCAGCCAAGTATCTTGTTGATCCAGTCGAATACGACAACACTTTTTTGAGGTGGGACAATACAAGAATCAAAGCCGAGCAAGAGGTTGTAGACCATTTTACATTGAGTCAGGATGACTTTAGCAGCCACATAATGGCACTTTGCTATAAGCAAGCCGAGCTCAGTGCCGATTGGTGGCGCCAAGTGGGAGCTTGTATCATTAAAGGAGGCGAAGTTATCTTGCAGGCCAATAACCAGCATGTCCCTAGCCCTAGCCAACCGTATTTTGATGGCGATCCACGCTCGGATTCCAAAAAGGGCGTTGATATTCATCTTTCTACGGCCTTCCACGCTGAGCTGAGCTTGATTGCGACGGCCGCCAAAAAGGGTATCGCACTAAGTCACAGCCATTTGTATGTCACAACCTTTCCGTGCCCCTGGTGCGCAAAAGCAATTGCCTACTCGGGTATCGAGAGGGTATATTTTGCAGAAGGCTATTCGGTTTTGGATGCCGAATCGATCCTAATTGCAAACGACATCGAAATATATAGAGTTGTAAAATAAAAGTCCCCCGAGAACTACCACTAGTGGTAGGTCTCAGGGGGCTTATTTATTTCAGGCTTACTACTAAGCTTGAATCTTATAGGCTGGTGGTCTTCGTGAAAAACATCACCAACCTTAATGTGCGCGTGCAAGTGGTTAACTGACCCAGAAACATACTGGACCGGCCCAACCCGCATGGCAAAACCAAAAAACTCGAGCTGATAGCGGGCTTCAACCCAGCCAATTACTTCGCCCAGCTCTCTTTGAGCTTCAATTGGTAGCTTTCGGAAATCAATGCAATGGTGGGCACTAATGAGAAGCAAATCAATTAGTGTGCCATCGTAGGGATTGTCATTATGCGTTACAGTCCAGTGTTTTGCATGATGCAAAATCGGACTGTCATGGTACCACTCTAGCCACTGACTACAAAATGGGCAGATGCCAGAATTTTCTATCTCAAGCATTTTGTCGGTCTGTTCGGCCGAGCGTGAGCTTGGGTAGTAAAATATCTCGCGCGGCAGATCGTACTCATCTAGCCTAAGGTATTCCAAAAAAGCATAGTCGTGCGAGTTGTCATCATCTTTGGCATGAAGCTCGCTAGTAGTTAGCTTCCAGTCACTAATTGGCGTGGCAGGAAAGTGCTTGTCGCCTGCAAACTCACCATTGACTAGTGTAATCAGTAGCTTAGAAACTCTCATGTCAGCCAGCGCTTGCTGGTAGATTGTTTCGCCACCAATAATGTAGATGTCGCACTTGCGAGCCTCAGCAACTTGTTCTGCCAAGCTCATCGCTTGTGAGTAATCCGTACTGGTAGCAAGCCAGCCAGGCTCAAAAAACTCTTTATTTGAGCTAATCACAATATTGTAGCGGTTAGGCAGTGGACGACCAATCGATTCATAGGTCGCTCGTCCCATTACTACGACATTGTTAGTTGTCATCTGCTTAAAACGGCGCATGTCAGCTTTTAGGTTCCAGTCGGGAAGCCCACCACCTTGTCCAATTACACGAAACTTATCCCTAGCAGCGATGATATATATCATGTCGCCACCGGAATGTTTCCTATAGCTGGGTGCGGGTGGTAGTCCGTAAGCTCAAAATGCTCGGCCCGAAAGTCGTGAATATCCACGACTCTTTGACCCGCACTAGTAAGCTGAACTGTTGGTAGGCTGGTACTTGACCTGGCAACCATCTCTTGGGCTGCTAGCACTTGGTCGGTGTAAATATGAGCATCCACAATGTAGTGAATGTAGCTACCCGGCTGGTAGCCCGTAAGTTGGGCTAGCATCAGCAGTAGCGCCGAGTACTGAACCATGTTGGAGGGAACTCCAACCGGCACATCGCCGGAGCGTTGCTTCATATGCAGATGCAGTCGACCATTGATGATGCGAACCTGTACCCAGCCATGGCACGGAGCAATCGTAGCTTTATTAATGCGACCTGAGTCGCGAGCTAGCCAAGCGCCATACCAAGGGTTAACAAGGTGGGTTCGATCATTTGGGAACTCAATAATCTGCTTCACTAGATGCTCAAATTGGTCGTAAGAATTGCCGTCTTCATCGGGCCAGTCATGGAACATTGCTCCATAGCTGGCGGGTCCGATATCGCCGGTTTCTAGGCCACGTTTTGAACATTTTTCTTCGCTTGCCCAGGCACCCCACCAGTCACATCCGAATTCTGCAAACTGCTCGGTTGTTCGTGCTCCATTAATGAAGGCACAAAGCTCACCGATTGCTTTATTCCAGAATCCCTTGATGCTTCGGTTGGTAATAACTGGGAAGCCATTACGCAAATCAAAGCGCATTTGGGCGCCAAGAATTGTTAATGCTTCCTGACCTTGTCTGGTCGGGACTATTTCTCCAGATGTCAAAATACACTCAAGCAACAGCCGGTACTGATCGTCTGGCTGTCTCTTATCAAACGACAAGTACTCCACCACAGTTCATCTCCTTGGGGTTGGGTCTATCGGGTATTGTCAGCTAAAAGTGTAGCTTATACTGATATCTCTGTAAACAGATGCTATAATCTATAATCATGAATAAGCTATTTGAATTGACCAAAAAAGAAGCCTCTAAGCAGCGCTCAACTATTAACCTAATTGCATCCGAAAATTATCCAAGCCCAAAGGTCCTGGAGCTACTGGGGTCTATTTGGAACGACAAGTACGCCGAAGGCTACCCTCACAAGCGCTACTATGCTGGCAATGTTTTTGCCGATGAGCTAGAAGAATTTGTAGCCCAAAAGGCTCTACAGGTTTTTGACCATACCGGTGAGTATGGAGTCAATGTGCAGGTTCTCTCGGGCAGCCCAGCGAATATGATGGTGTATTTTACTATTTTAGAGCCGGGCGATACGGTTTTGAGCTTAGATCTCAATAGCGGCGGGCACCTTAGCCACCTACACTCAACCAGTGCTCTTAATAAGTTTTATTCTCACCAGAGCTATTCGTTGACCCAAACAGACAATGGCTTCGAAATTGATATGGATGATTTCAAAAATAAGCTAATAGCCACCAAGCCGCGCCTGGTTATTATTGGTTTTTCAGCTTATACCCGCCAATACGATTTTGCCAAACTCTGCGAAATAGCCCATGCCAATGGCGCATTGGTACTGGCCGACATCGCCCATATTAGCGGTCTTGTGGCGACCGGCAATCATAGCAGTCCATTTGGTAAAGACGGGCAGGGAGCAGACTTCATTATGACCACCACCCACAAGACTCTGCGAGGCCCCCGCTCGGCAATGCTTTTTGCCAAAAGCGAATACATGGCTGCAATCAACAAGACCGTCTTCCCCGGTACCAGCGGAGGCCCTCACCTCAATCAAATCGCAGCTGTCGGCCAAGCTCTTCTGGAAGTAACGGGCGAGCAATCCTACCCTGACGGCCTAGCTTTTGGCGATTATATCACTGCGGTTATAGACAATACCAAGGCCCTTGAAGCAGGACTAAAATCTGAGGGAATCGAAATGGTATCAGATACCCAAAACCATATTGTTCTTATTAAGCTCCCGGCCGCAGCCGATAGTCTTGAACTCCAAAAAAAGCTTGAATCTGCTGGGGTTTTAACCAATCGCAATGCAATTCCAGGTGAGACCAAGACCCCATGGAGCCCCAGCGGCCTAAGGCTTGGAGCCGCAGCCATAACCTCGCGTGGTGCCAATCTTGCCCAGTCCCATAAGCTCGGGGAGCTAATAGGAACTGTAATCACTGGCCAGGACACCAACCCGCTTCATAAATTTGCTACTGAATTGAGTCGTGATTTGAGCTGGTGGTATCAGGCTTAGGGTAGCCGATAAAACCCCTTGAATTATTTTCTCTATCTGATATAATAAATACCGATTACCAAAGACTGCCGCTGTTTATGATTGTCATAAACTTAATTCGCTGCAAGAGGTTACAAATCTAATTAATAGATTTTCAAACTTTATAATCTTTGGCTGGTCCAAAGATTTTTTGTTTGGTAATCAAGCACATTAAATTTAAAGCATTGGAGAGTGCCTATGGCAAAGACACGTGAGCAAAAAGAGGCTGACGTTAAGATTTTGGCTGAGGCTTTTTCTGGCAGCAAAATTGCCGTAATGACTGATTACAGGGGTCTTGATGTTCCTGCAATCAACGACTTGCGCAACCAACTGCGAGAAGCAGATGTCAGCTACAAGGTAAGTAAAAACACCTTGCTAAAAGTTGCTATCGCCCAGACCAATCAAAAACAAGCCGACACTTCGATTTTCACTGGCCCAATGGCAATCGCCTTTGGACAAGACGAAGCCCAAACCTGCAAAATTATTGCAGACTTCGCAAAAGCCAACGAGAATCTCGAAATACTCGGTGCAATTGATGAGACGGGCAATACGCTCAGCCGCGAAGAAGTAATGGTACTAGCTAAGCTTCCAAGTCGCGAAGTACTTATCGCTATGACGGTTGGCACAATTGCCGCACCGCTCAGTGGATTCGTAAGAGTACTAAATGGCAACATAACTAAATTACTGTTTGCATTAAATGCAATTCAGACTAAAAAGGGAGAAGTATAATATGTCGGAAGAAACCGCAAAAC